>JASHTY010000452.1 GCA_030040315.1 Terriglobia bacterium
TCTATAACACCATCACCGGAACATTCACTTATACCGGCAGTCTGAACACCGCGCGCGCCCAGCACACGGCGACGCTGCTGCCGAACGGCATGGTATTGATCGCGGGTGGCTGTGTAACCTATTCCTCGCCCACTTTCTGCGCCACCGCCACGAATTCGGCGGAGTTGTATGATCCCGCCACAGGCGTCTTCGCCACAACGGGCGACCTGGTGTTCCGGCGTATCTACCATTCGGCAACACTGCTTTCGAATGGACTGGTGTTGATAACCGGCGGCGCTCAGAATGGTTTTTGGACGAACATCATCTCCAACGCCGAGCTGTACAATCCCGCCACCGGCACCTTTACAGAGGGTGCTCTTCTCCAATACGGTCGCTTGAGTCACACCGCGACGCTCCTCAACAACGGAATGGTATTGATCACGGGCGGAATCGGCGCGCTGGGGGGTGGAACTCCGGCTGTGTTGAACGAGGCCGAGCTGTACAACCCTGCCCCGGGAACCGCCGGGAGCTTTGTGCTTACCGGCAGCCTTTCGCAGGCTGTCTCCAACCCGACGGCAACCTTGTTGTCCAACGGACAGGTGCTGATTGCCGGTGGATGCACCACTCCCGATCAAGACAATGGCTGCGAAGGCGTTACCAGCCGGGCCGAGCTCTACGACCCCCAGAGCGGAGCCTTCTCTTCGACAGGCAGCCTGACGACTGCCCGTACCGGGGAAACGGCAACACTGCTGACCAACGGTTCCGTGCTGTTTGTGGGCGGTGAATATGACAACAGCGGTGACGTCACGAGCAGCGCCGAACTGTATGAACCGGCTGCCCTGACGCCCTCCAACGTCCTTTCCATCGGGGTGAGCCCTGACAGCCTCACTATGCTGGCGGGCGAAACCCAGAATTTCAGCGCCACCGGCGTTTTGAGCGGCGGCAACACCGAGAAGATGGCTTCGGTGATCTGGACCTCCTCCAACCCGCAGGTGCTCAGCATCAGTAATGACTCAAGCAATTCCGGCGGTGCTGTCGCCACCGCCCCCGGCGAGGCAACCATCACGGCCTGTGCCGGCGCGGTGTGCGGCTCCGCGCAGGTGACCGTCAACCCGGCCCCCGTCTCCATCACGGTAACCCCGATCGATGCCACATTGGCAATCGGCGCCACGCTTCAGTTCTCGGCCGTAGCCATGTTGAGCAACGGTACAACCCAGGACGTAACTTCGCTGGCGAGCTGGGGTTCTTCACTTCTCTCCGCGGCCACCGTCAGCGGGAGCGGGCTGGTTACCGGAGTGAGCGGTGGCCTCACGGTCATTACGGCATCCGTGGGCACGGTGCAAGGCTCGGCCAACCTGGTGGTGGGCGCGGCGCTCAGTTCCATCAGTGTCAGCCCGCCGCTTGGAGAAGTGGCACCATTCCAGACCGTCCAGTACAGCGCCTTTGGAAATTTTTCCGACGGTAGCTCCCGCCCCATGACATCCCTGGTCACCTGGAGTTCGTCGGATCTCGGGACCGCTACGATCAACCCGGCAGGGCTGGCCAGCGGGGTCAGCCTGGGAAGCGCAACCATCACCGCCACGTTCGGAAGTATTCAGGGGTCTGTCCCCCTGTTGGTGGTGAGCGGCACCGTTACTGGCACAGGAGCCATGACGACTCCGCGACTCCGCGCCACCTCCACCCTGCTGGATAATGGCGGCGTGTTGATGGCGGGCGGTTTGAATTCCGACGGAGCCATAAATACTGCGGAGATTTACAACCCCGGCCTCGGGACGTTTTATTGCTGTGCCACGCTCAATCAGGCGCGCTACGCCCACACCGCCACCCTGCTGAACAACGGGCAGGTGCTGGTGGCGGGCGGGTATGACGACGGATATTCATTGGGTACGGCTGAAATCTACGACCCAACTGTCGGGCCGGACGGGGCCTTCACTTTTACCACAACCAACATGAGCGTATGGCGCTACGGCCACACCGCGACGCTGCTGCCCAGCGGTATGGTGCTGCTGGCGGGCGGCATCGACCCCGACGGCCTCCCCACCAGCGCCGCAGAGCTCTACAACCCCACCACCCAGGTCTTCACGTATATCGGGAGCCTGCACACAGCGCGCGCCTGGCACACCGCCACGCTCCTGAACACCGGACAGGTGCTGCTGGCGGGCGGGGAAAATATGAACGGCGAGGTGGACAGCGCGGAGATCTACGACCCGAGCACCAACGCCTTCCAGGTAACAGGCGGCCTGGAGTATGCTCGTTATCTCCACACAGCTACACTTCTGGGCAACGGACAGGTACTTTTGGCCGGCGGCCAGGGAAATAACGGTTACCTGGCGAGCGCCGAGCTATACGACCCGGTGACGGGAAGCTTCACGCCCACCGGCAGCCTGAACACCGCCCGTGAGCAGCACGCCGCCGTACTGTTGAGCAACGGCACGGTGCTGATCGCGGGCGGCGAGAGCACCAGCGGCTTCCTGGCGAGCGAGGAGCTGTACGATCCCTTTGCCGGAACATTCATTGTTACCGGTAACCTGAACACCGCGCTCGGGGCTCCTACCGCCACCCTGCTCGGAGATGGGAGCGGAAATGTGCTGATCTCCGGGGGCTACAATTCCGGTGGCTTTTACGCGCTTGCCGAGCTCTATCAGCCCGGGATTTTAACGCCTTCGGGCCTCGAATCCATAACCATCAACCCACCGTCCGCCACGCTCGCCTACTATGAAACGCAGCAGTTCACCGCGGTGGGCACGTTCCACGACGGTAGCACGCAGGTGCTTGAGGGCGTGACCTGGAGCTCATCCAACAGCAATGTCGCGCAGGTCAGCAACGACGTGACCAACCCAGGCCAAGGGCAGGCCGTCGCAAGCCCGTCCGGCAATACCAACATCACCATCACCGCCAGGGTCGGGACCGTCAGCAGCGCGGCTACCATCACCGTGCGCCCCATCAGCCTGGTGGCAACCGGCTTTCTGAACACCGGGCGTTATTACCACACTGCCACCCTGCTGAATAACGGCCAGGTGCTGATTGCCGGTGGCTGCACCGGACCCAATGAATCGAATTGCGCGCCTTACGCCACGACGGCGGAACTCTACAATCCCGCCACCGGCATCTTCACCAATACCGGTAATCTGAATTACCCACGCATCGGTCACACGGCTACGCTGCTGAACAACGGCCTGGTGCTGATTGCAGGCGGTATGAACGGCACGGGCAGCAGCGGATTGGTTCCTTACGCGGAGATCTATAATCCCGATACCGGTGCCTTTACGCCCGCAGGCACCCTCCTGACGCCGCGTGCGTGGGCTACGGCGACGCTGGTCAATACCGGCGAGGTGCTGGTCGCGGGTGGTGCCGGCTGTGCCGGCAATCAATGCACCGTCACAACCCAAGATACGGCGGAGCTCTATGATCCCTCCAGCCAGACCTTTACTGCCGCGCCGAGCATGGTTTACGCGCGCCAGTACCACACTGCAACCCTGCTGAACGATGGTACGGTGCTCATCGCCGGCGGCGCTGAGGGTAGCATACTCCTGAACACTACTGAGCTTTACGATCCAACCAGCAACACTTTCAGCGCAGGCCAAGACTTGAACGATGGGCGCCAAAGTCACACGGCGACGCTGCTGACAGACGGTACGGTCTTATTGGCAGGAGGCTTCAGTTGCGGCTTCACGTTCTGCGCCACTCCTCCCGTCGCTGCCGCGGAGGTCTACGACCCCGTCGCCCAGACATTTACGGTCGTCGGGGACTTGAACTACCCGCGCGAACAGCAGACCGCCACTCTTCTGAATTACGACAGCTATGTGCTAATTGCAGGGGGCAACACCGCCAGCGGAACCACCAACACCATGGAATGGTACATACCCTCGGTCCCGCTGTTCGAATACCTGGCGACCGTTCCGATGAATCCGGGCCTGGTGTTCGACACCGCCACGCTCTTGAACAACGGCATGGTGCTGTTCGTCGGGGGCCAGGACCCGAATGGAAATGTCTTGTCCAGCGCCAGTCTTTATTGAGGCATTGGTGTTGCCAGACTACGGCAGTACAGCAAGCAGGGTCAACTCGTTGCGTGTTTCGGGTTTATTCTCCGGTGAAATCGCAGTCCTCGAAAATACGAAACGAGTGGAGCAGAGCCGCAACTTGGTACACCGGGAAATCCGCGAATCGATAATCGAGCTGAGGCCGGGACCGTATTGCAACGGAACCTGTGGACCCCTCGACTTTGTGGTTGCTTGACTTAGTCCACGCTGGTCGCCAAGAAGCGCGCTACCAGGCTGCGCCACGCCCCGAAATACGGGCAAACTAAATTCTGCAAGGCTGGAGGGTGCAAGTCCAGCATGAAGTCTGTAGCGCGGGTGTCCCCACCCGCGATCGGTCGGATGACAGACGCTACAACTCTAACCGGAAGCATTGCCGATCGTTCCCCGGTATTACGTCAATTGATAAGACAATTGAATGTCACCCCTTTGCCGGTGTTATACTCGAATTGTCTTTGCAAGGCTCCCGCAATGAAAAAGTGCGCTTCCTGCCAGACGCCCTATCCGGATGAGTTCGCATTCTGCCCACTCGACGGTGCGGAATTGGAGGACCCCGGCGTGTACGCCGTGGGCACTACGATTCGCGGCAAATATCGCATCCTGGCCAAGGTTGGAAGGGGCGGGATGGGGCACGTTTACAAGGCGCTCCACCTGCACTTTAACGAAGTGCGCGCACTGAAGGTGATGGACCCATCCCTGACGCAGCGTGAGGAGTTTGTGCGTCGATTCCTGCGGGAAGCATTTGTGGCCCGCCGCCTGCAACACCCCAATGCCGTGCGCGTGGACGATGTGGACACAACTGAAGACGGGCGCCACTGCATCGTCATGGAATTCATTGACGGGCGGATGCTCCGCGATGTGCTGGAGCATGAGGGCCCCATGCCCACCGCGCGCGCGTGCTCGATCGCCAGGCAGGCCGCCTCCGCACTGCACGCTGCGCACCAACTGGGGATCATCCACCGGGACATCAAGCCGGAGAATATTGCGCTGATCAAGAGCGAGCAGGGCGACGTGGTAAAAGTGCTGGACTTTGGAATTACCAAACTGCGTGAAGGCCGGCTGAAGGAAGAAGCCGGCGGGATGGACTTGACGGCTACGGGAACGATGTTTGCCATCGGCACGCCTGAGTACATGTCACCCGAGCAGGTCTTGCAAAAGGATTTGGATGGCCGCTCTGACCTCTATTCCCTGGGATTGGTGTTTTACGAAATGCTCACCGGCCGCCTTCCTTTCCACGCGGAATCCCAGGCGGAATGGTTTCTGGCGCAGGTGGGTGAACTGCCACAGCCGCTTCGCGAGCGGTCGCCGCACCTACGCGTTCCGGACGGAATAGCAGAGCTGGTGATGTCAATGCTCGAGAAAGATTCCGCCCGCCGGCCCGCCAATGGCGAGGCCATCATCAAAGCTATCGAAAAATGCGAGCGAGAGAATCCCGGCCTGTCGGGACTGGTGCCCGCAACAGGAAGGCTGGAGGGAGAGAAAGGGACGGGGGAATGTACGACCATCCCTGCTTTCTTCGAGGGGTGGAAGAAAGGAAGCCTGATCACTCAACGTTACAAGATATTGGACAAGATCGCCGAAGTGCGCATGGGCCCGATTTATACTGCCCTCGACTCGGCGGGCGAGCAGATATGCGCCTTGAAGCTGGTTACGCCATGGAATATTCCCTCGGCGGAGCTGATCAACCAGCTTTCTGAATACTTTCAGCGCATGCAGCGGTTCCAACACCCCCACGTGGTCCAAACGCACGACCTGGGGCAGGCGGAAGATGGCGTGCTCTTCCTCGTAAATGAATACGTGCGAGGGCTGAATCTTCGGCAGACGATCGATCGAGATACCTGCATTGGGGTTGCGCGCGCCTGCCGGATCGTTTGGGAGATCGCCTTTGCTCTTGATGCGGGGCAGCAGTTGGGCATGATGCACGGTGAAATCAAACCGGAACACATCATGCTGACGGGTGCGGCTAAGTCCGAGCAAACCAAGCTTCTCGACTTCAGTATGGACAGGGTGAAAGAAGCGCTTCCGGAGCTTTCCGATTCTGACCTGCCGTCAGGAATGCTCGCCCCGCTGCACTACATGCCTCCAGAAAGAATTTCCGGCCAGCCGCACCATCCAACCTCGGATATCTACTCACTCGGAATCGTATTTTATGAAATGCTCAGCGGCCGCCGCCCCTTTGAAGGCAATGGAATCGAGATTGCCCTCCGCCAAGTGCAGGAAGATCCCTTCCCCGTCGACCAGGTGCGCCCGGAACTGGGAATCCCACCCAGCGTTGCCAGCCTGGTGATGCGGATGATCCAGAAGGACCCGAATTACCGCCCTCCCGATGCCCACACGCTCATGGAAGAGATCTCGGCCGTTTAGGGATTCCCGTTCTAACGATCTTCGAGAAAATCTTTATGTTAGAATGCGTGTTTTGGAGGGGCGTCGCTCGCCCTGCTCCTGCGACGAAGTGCCATGCAGCATCGCGGCGATTACCAAATCAATCACAGACCGTTTCGCACGCGCCTTCGCTGCGCAATGGTACTCTTGTGCTGGTGCGTTCCCATCGTGCTGTTGCGGACGCACTCCGCAGCCTCGCAAACCGCACCCTCTGCGGGAGTGATTCAGACGGCGACGCATGCCGTACTTGTCAACGTGGTCGTGAAGGACAAGCACGGCAAGGCGATCAACAACCTGCAGCGAAATGACTTCACCCTCCTGGACAACGGCGAGGAGCAGAAAATCGCACTGTTCGCGCGCGAGGATTCCGCCGACGCGGGGTTTTCCGTCGCACCGGGTCCCCTTACGTTTACCAATCGGCCGCCCGGCGATGCTCCCGCAGTTGTGGTGTACCTGTTCGACGAATTGAACACCTCGCTGACCGACCAGGAGACGGCAAAAAGCGACTTCCTGCATTACCTCCGGGAGTTGCCCGCAGACTCCCGCGTATCCGTGTTCGTACTGGGCGATTCACTGGTTCTACTGCACGATTTTTCGCAGGAGACAGCTTCCCTGCTTACACAAATCAACCGGCACTCTAATCGTGTGAACCCGGAGGTAACGGCCGCGACCACACCGCCACCCTCCGCCAATTCGCTTACGGGAGGCGTAGCCAATACTTCCCAGTGGGACTCGTTCATGCGGGATTCCACAAAGACCTATGTTGATTACACGAAGAACGTGCGAGCTTCCCGCACGGCCGACGCACTCCAGACCATCGCTGGACACCTCCAAGGCATTCCCGGTCCCAAAACCCTGATTTGGATTTCCGGCGGCTTCCCGATTGAATTGGGCCTGCGGAACGGCCGCAGCGATATTCCGCAAAGCGCCAACGCCACCACGCGGCCAGCCGGCGCGTCGGCTGGGCGAGGATCCGGCGGCGGGCGCACCACGGGTAGTCCCGGCGGGGCAGGTGGGGGGCTGGCGGGCGGCGCACAATCAGGTTCTTCCGGCGCCAGTTCCTCGTCTTCTGGTCCAAGCTCCTCAGGGCAGTCGCTGCCCTATATGGGGATGGGGTTCGAAGATCAGGTCGCTCGCGCCATCCGCGCCCTGAATGAGGCAGACGTGGCGGTCTACCCTGTGGACGCGCGGGGAATCACTGCGTCGGGGCAGTTTCAGGCCAGCCGCGGCTCGACGGGACAACCCGATCGCCCCACGCGTACGGCTCACCAGACTGACTACAACTACGAGATCCTGGAAGATTTGGCGGAAGAAACCGGCGGCACGGCATTCCACCACATGAATGACCTGAGTGCAGCCATTCGCGATGCTGCCAGCGACGCGCGGACCAGCTATTCGCTGGCCTTTTACCCTTCGGCCGCTTTCGACGGGTCGTATCATCGGCTGCAGGTCAAGGTCGACCAGGCGGATGCCAGGCTGCGCTACCGGCCGGGTTACGTCGCCGCGCCCGAAGCGGCCCTTGCGCCGCAACTTCCAGACGCTATCGCCAACCCTATCGCGCTCGCAGGCATTGGATTGAGCGTGCATTTGGATCCCGTCGAAGGCGGCTATAAGGCATCCGTCGTCATCAATCCGCACAACATTACACTGGATTCAAAAAACGGCATGTGGACGGGCTCGCTGCAATTCCTGGTTGTGGTGGGGAAAACCGAGCAGTTGACCACGATCCCGCTGAGCTTCTCAGATGAGAAGTTTCACGAAATTCAAAGCAAGGGGCTGATCCTCAGCGCTCGCGTAAAAACTCCGCCCGGTACAACGGGCTTCAGCCTCGGCTTTCGGGACATTCCGTCAGGGATGGTGGGGACAGTTCACGTGGCGCTTTAGCTTCCGAATCAGTCCGTCGCTTTGGTCCCATACGGCACGACCGGCTGGACAGGCTGGGCTCCGTCCATGCTTACGATTTTCCAGCTCCGGCCTTCCAATTTAAGGCGGATGTTCTGCACTTCGTTGTGGTCGGTGTAGACATATTCCAGTCGAGCGCGAGCTTCGTCGGCGCTGGGCCGGTCCGTGACGGTAACCGCCATCCCCTGCACATCGGAGTTCTGGGTTAGTAGATAGGACTTGAATTTGGTCTGGTCATCCTCGCGCGCAGTGGCCGCAAGTTGATCGCGCAGAGGACCTGAGAAGCAATCGAGGTAGGCCTTCGCATCGCCTGCCCGAGCGGCGTCAAACATGGCGTAAATTCCGTCCTCCGGACTTGGGGGAGCACGCCGGGAGATGAGCGATCTCCAGCCATTCCACCAGAACGGCATCTGCCAATGATTCGATCGCAAAACCGCAACGGCAAACAGCACCAGCAGCACAACTGTGGTAAGGGCGGTTTTTGGGTTGATGCGGCGAATCATTTGGGTGGCGAATCGGAACCATCCTCTTTCCCGATGATCGACAGGTCGAGATTTCCGTTCGAGTCCACGATGAGCTTGCGCAATTTCGGCAGGATTTGCTCCATGGCTTCCACGTAGACGCGCGTGCCCGTCACTTCCGGAGCCTTTGCGTACTCTGCCGCCACGGCTTCAAATCTCGCCGCGTCGCCCAGCGCGTGGTTGATTTTGCCCCCCTTGTAAGCCTGGGCCGCCTGCGTCATCTGCTCCGCTTCGCCGTGGGCGCGTGGAAGAAGGTCGTTGGCATAGCCCTGCGCCTCATTCACGATCCGAATCGCGTCTGCGCGCGCTCCCGCCACGTCGCGAAACGCATCGGCAGCATCGGGCGGCGGCGCAACGTTTTCGATATTGATGCTGGCAAGCGAAACGCCCACATGGTATTCCTGCAAGCACTGCTGCGCGGCCGTCAGAACATCATTCTGAATCGCCACCTTGTCCGTGGTCATGATGTTGTCAACAGCGGTGTGGGCAAGGCGGCGGGCCAACTCCGACTCGACTGCCGCACCGACGACCTTATCGACATCAACCGACTGGAAGAGATAATCGCGAGGCTCGCTGACCGAATACTGGGTCACCACGCGCACGTTAAACAAATTCTGATCGCCGCTCAGAAACTCCGACGCCACAGGTTGCAACCGCCCCAGGGGAATGTCGGTGACGTCGCCTCCGATGACGGTTCGCCGAAGCTGGTTGACCTTGAGCTTATAAACCTGTTGAATCGGCCAGGGCAGCGCGTAATGCAATCCCGGAAGCACGCGCGGAGACGTCACGGCTCCCCAGGTCGTCACCACGGCCTGCTGGTCCGGGGCAACAAGAAAGATTCCCCACAACAACCAGAGCGCGAAGACCGCCAGAGCCCAGCGGCGCGCAGGCCGCGCCCGGGCCGCATCACGAGTCTTTTCCGGAGTTTCCAGAAGCACTGAGCTCATTTCACGCCCGCATCGCCCTGCGTCAGGACTTTCAGCAGCGCAGAATCTGAATTCAGGATGATCGTCGTCTTGTCGTCAAGCACCTTCTTGTAGGAATCGAGCGTCCGTACCAGCTTGTAAAAATGCGGATTCCTGGAATAGGCCTGGCCGTAAATTCGCGTGGCCTCGGCGTCGCCTTCGCCGCGAATGGTCTCCGCATCCTTATACGCGGCGGAAAGAATCGCCTCTTTTTCGCGGTCGGCGTTGGCGCGAATCACCAGCGCCTGCTCTTCCCCTTCCGCGCGATACTGCATGGCAATGCGTCCGCGCTCCGCCCTCATGCGGGCAAACACGCTCTGCTTGTTTTGTTCAGGAAGGTTCAGCCGCTTGATTCGAACATCCACCACGCGAATGCCGTACTGGTCAAGCGCCTTCAAATCGGCCTGGGTGGTAAGCGTGTCCAGCATCGCCACGGCCTGAACTTTATCCGCCGATGCGGACACCAGCGATTCCAAGTCGAGAGTGCCGAGCGCCGCGGATAAGCCCGACCAGATAATGTCGTGCAGCCGCATTTCCGCCGATGCCGTGTCACCCACGCTGCGGAGAAAGCGGTCCGGGTCTTCAATTCGCCAGGCGACGTAGTTTTCAATCACCAGGTTTTTCTTGTCGCGGGTCAGAAACTCCGATGGGCGGGGGTTGTAAATGCGCAGCCGGCGATCGAATCGCATAATCGACTGGTACGGCCACTTCACGTGAAGCCCGGCGTTATACACCGTTCGCACGGGGCGGCCAAATTGCGTGATCAGGGCGAACTCCGTCTCCCGAGTGGTGTAGAAAGTCAGGTAGACAAGCAGCAGCCCACCGATAATGGCGCCAATTGCAGTTTTTCTCTGTTGGGTCATGAGTCCTCTACTCCGGCAGCGGGCGCAGGC
>JASHTY010000453.1 GCA_030040315.1 Terriglobia bacterium
TCAAAGTGCTGGACGTGAAAAAATTGGTCGGTGGGTGTGAACGAGCCGTCGATGTTGCGGATGTCCAGCAACTGCGTGGAGGACTTGGGATTGCGCGGGTTGAAGGTGGCGGGAATGTCCGTAAAGGTCACGCCCGCGTCGTCTGCCGCGCCGGAGCTGCCTGCCGCGATCGACCAATTCGGCGCCGCCATCACCCCCTCCGGCAACAGGGCCAGCAGGCTGGTCGCCGCCAGTCCCCTTTGCAAAATTTCTCTGCGATTGATCGCTTGCGACATGGTCACACTCCTGCTTGGGTTGATCAATAAGCTGCCGTATTTTAGCTGCGGCATGAGGGATTCGCCAGCGCAAAGGTGGCACGGTGTCGTTAGAGGTTGAATTGGCCGGGCAATTCAGCCGTTGATACGTGGGTGGGGCATCCATCGGGGTCTATGTATGCGGCCCGAACCTCACCTCTTTGTTATGCCGCAGGGTCGAAAAACACCTCACCCGCCCGTCGGCTGACGGACACCCTATCCCCCTGGCAGTGGGAGAGGGGCCGGTGATGGGGCTAGGGGAAAGGGTGGGCACCTGAGCCCACGGCTTGTGCCGTGAGCTGCGATCTAACGCCTGCTTCGGGGGCTAAGTTCTTAAGCGAACTTCTAAATCATGGCACTAGGAGCGATGGGCCTCTATGGCCTCTTTGATCAAGAACTGGTTGCCTTCATGGTCTGCGCAGAGCGCAAAGCTCGTGTGCGTGCATGGGCAAACCGATGGGGGAATGATGACCTTGCCGCCCAGGCCGGAAATCAGGCGCAGGTGATCTTCGACACTGTCGACTTTAAGTATAGGAATGGTACTTCGGATGGGGTTGTGCTCCGATCTTTGGGATACGTTCACCAGAGTCACTCCATCCTTCATGATCGACAGGTATTTGATGTTGGCGAACACGCCTTCAGTCACCGGATATGGATACAGCCTGGTGTAGAATTCCTTGGCCGCCTGAAGGTCATTTGTTGCGGTCGCAATACCGAATGGTTCAGGATAAGTAAGCGTAGTCGGCACGGCGTTGTTCTCACTTTCTCATGAACTGGGATTTCGATTTTGACTCGCCTCACCAGGATTCAGCCGGGATTTGCTTTTTGCGCTCCCGACAGGTGAAAGCATACCTCCACTTGCCTCCCACCGGGTACGATATTTCTCTGAGCGGGCCATCGGCTCAGGGGAAAATGCGGGGACCGATGGCAACCAGTGGACCATTGCGCCAAATCACCCACCAGGTGGGTGAAATCCCCCACTACCTCTGGCAGGCAGGGGGCCACACTACCGCTCCAGTTCGGCTAACCTCTCTAGCCAGAACTACTTTCCAATGAATTGCTATTGCTATAGGTTATGGCAGTCAAATTGCCACTCATATCCGCCCGGCGTTGGCGTCTGATTGGAGAATTTTCAAGAATCCGGCACGGCGAAATGCAAGTCAAAAAAACGAAGCCCAGAAGTTGCTGAAAACAAATGTTGAAGATCAGGCCTTTTCAAAAACGAAGCCAGGAACATATTGAAAAATAAGCAATCGGGCATTTTGTCCACAAGACGTGAAATTTCACAGGCCAGACGAGAACAGGGCTGGTTGGCGCAGAGCGAGCTCATCTCTCCGATTCATCATCCACGATTCCAGTTTGACATGCGGGGCGACCCGGATGCGGCCGTTCATTGGTAATCATAAACATTCAAGGGCGGCGCTCAATCAAGAAGCAGGTCGCAGAGCTGTGCTCGCCCTTCGCCATCCGGATGCAGCGCGTGGGGTCCCACTTCTGGACTCTGGTGGTCCCACCTCGGACCAAAAACCCGACGCACCCGTGCTGTACCGCGGACACCGCAGGTGGGGAAACCCGCACTCCCGCGTCACGCCGGCAACGTGAAAAGAAAGTTTGCCCCCTGCCCCGGCTGCGATTCTACCCAGATTCTTCCGCCGTGCCGCTCGACAATCTTCTTGGTGATGGAAAGACCGATGCCGCTGCCCGGATATTCCGTGCGCGTGTGCAGACGCTGGAACACTTCGAAGATGCGCTGATTAAATTGCGGGTCGATGCCGATGCCGTTATCCTTGACGGAAAAGACCCACTCCGAATCTTTATGCTCAACACCGATGTGGACGTGGGGCTGCTGCGAATTGTGGAACTTAATGCCGTTGCCCACCAGGTTTTGAAAGACCTGGGTAAGCTGCGAGCCGTCGCAATTGACGGTGGGCAGAGGGTCATGCGTCACCTCGGCGCCGCTCTCGGCGATCGCCGTCTGCAGATTTCCAAGCGCAAGGCCGACAACGGCTTCAAAGTCCGCAGGCGCAAACACCTTGCCGCGGCTGCCTACGCGCGAGAAAGCCAGCAGATCGTTGATGAGCCCCTGCATTCGCGAGGCGCCGTCCACCATATAGTGAATGAACTCATCGGCGCTGGAATCCAGCTTGCCCTTGTAGCGCCTTTGCAGGAGCTGCGCGAAGCTGGCCACGGTGCGCAACGGCTCCTGCAAATCGTGAGAGGCGATGTAGGCAAACTGCTCCAGGTCGGAGTTGGAGCGCGCCAGTTCCTGCACCTTTTGTTCTAGAGCCTGCTGTGACTCCGCCAGCTCTTCCGTCCGCTTCTTCAGCGTCATCTCCGCACGTTTGCGAGTGGTAATGTCCTGAAGCACGCCCACCACTCGCACGGCCTTGCCGGGTTCGGGTGCAACAACCTCCGCCCTGGCGTGGACGATTCGCTCGGAGCCGTCCGGCAGGTTGATGTGATGATCAAAGTCGATGGGCCTGCGTCCCTCATACCCGTCTTGCAGTTCCTTCCGAACCATTTCGCGGTCCGCGGCGGGAATGTGGGCGAGGGCGTTTTCAAGCGAGGGCGCAAACTTGCCGGGCTCGACGCCGTACAAGCGGTACATTTCATCGGACCACCACGCCGAATCGGCTTCGACATTCCACTCCCAGCTTCCCACGTGCGCCACCTGTTGCGCCTCTGCCAGGCTGGCCGCGCTCTTGCGCACGGCCTCATCACGTTCCTGAATCTGCGCCAGCATTTCGTTGAACGCGCGCACCAGCACGCCGACTTCATCGCGGCTATCGGTGGGCGCGGCCCGAAGCGAGTAGTCCTTGTCGCGCGAAACGGCCCGCGCGGTGTCGAACAAAGCGCGGATGGGCATGGCAACCACCTGCCCGAAAACCCGCGAGACCAGGAACGCGGTGAAGAGCGAAGCAAGCAGCACCAGAGCGCCGATTTCAAGGTAACGTACCTGCCGCTCCCGCAGTTCGTGCAGGTCGGACTCGAAAAATACAAAAGCCGTCAATTTTCCCTGAAAGGTGATGGCGCGAATGAGCATCAACTGGTCATCAGCAAACCAGAATGCCTCGGGCTTGCCCTTCGCGATTGCGGGCATGCGGGGAGCGGAACCGCCGCCGTCGCGCCAGTATCCTGCAAAGGGCTCGCCCTGCGGAGTGTAAATCCAGGCGCCGACAATGTGTTCGTCGGCCCGGAGCGCGGAGAGCGTATCCCCGGCCCCTTTGGGATCGTCGAAGAGCACGGCGGAGACGCAATTCGCCCCCACCACGCGCGCCCGCATGGTGAGATAGCGCACCATGGTCTGACGGTAGACCACGCGGGCATAAGCCAGGAAGGCGCCGGTGGCCAGAAACAGCGCGGCGCCGCTCACCAGCATGTTCATCCACGTCAGCTTCTGGGTAATCGAGAAGTCGCGGATTCTGGTCATGGTCCGTCACTCTCCCTGAACCGGGCCCTGCCTGACTCTGGCCGCAACTTTGAGCAATTCCGAGCTGAGATTCAGGCCCGCCTGTCGCGCGGCGGT
>JASHTY010000454.1 GCA_030040315.1 Terriglobia bacterium
CGGTAATTTGCCATGTGTACGTCCGGCACTTTGCAAATCTTAATTCTTATTCCCTTTTGACCAATCGCCGAGCGCAACAAGCTGGTACAACGCGCCTTGTCTATTCGGCTGAATGCCCACGATATGTTGATGGTCCTTGGTTCCGGACTTGAAAAGCATTCCGCCCTGGTCTGGATGATCATCGCCGCAGGTGAGAACGTTGGAGGAGTCCTTTTTTCCCGAATCTGATTGTGAAGTCGAGGAGTTCGAGCAATCGAGCACTTTGCCGTATTGGCCAAGAGCTTTTTTGTAGAAGGCTGCAACTTTCGAGGGGGAGTCCATCGTCTCCATCTTCACCACGGCCAGTTTGAAACCCGAGCCGCTGCCCCAAAGCCCCATCCGGACGGCGGAAGAATCGTCCGAACTTTCTTTGTGAGGTTTAGAGCCAGGATAAATGGGCAGTCCAACGTCTTCCGCGTCGGCTTTGCCGCTCAGGACGAAGCCCACTCCATCCTTGTCTTTGTCTTTATCCTGAGCCCGAACGGAGCTGTGCGATATGGCCAGCATCGCCGCCACCGAAACCGCAAACACGCCCACGCCGCTCACCAGTGCACAAGCCCTGGCGATGAAGTTACGCCGCCCGTTACGAATTGAAAGGTCAATGTTCATGGTTCCCTCCGATGACCTGGATTACGTATCCGGTCAGTGGAATGTTCCAGCAGAAAGCCTGTCACTCCCATTCGGATCTAATTCACAAAGTCGAAAGCTGCAAACGGGGGCCGCGGGAGTATAATGGGCGTATACATGAGACACCTCAGGCGGAATGACTCCATGGCACGCGTATTCACAACACAACAACTCGCCGACTTTCTATTTGATCGTATCAATGTGAACTGCCCCAAGAGCCTGGATACAGGCTGGCTGAAGATCGCCTGCAACCTGGTTGCGGAGGAGCTGCTCGAAGAAGCCGACATCGTGCACAAGCTCGAGCAGGTTTCGGACGGCGGGGCATAAATCGCCGACCTACCAAAACTCAGTTTCGAGCGATTTTGGCGGTGCGAGCGCCTACGGCTGCTTGTCCATCGTGACGCGAACAGTGGTGAGTGAATCCCCAGGCTTCAAAATCAATGGCTGGGAGTGCGCCTTGTAACCAATCATCCGGTATTCAATCCGGTGGTTTCCGGGCTGGATCTTGAGGATTGAGGGCGTGCTGCCGTGGAACTCGTCGTCGATCAGAATGTCGACGCCGAGAGGATCGGAGAAGCATTCGACGGTAATGCGTTCCCCGGGCTGAACTGTGGGCGCAGGAATCGTAACCGGCGCCGGAGCCTGGGGTGGCTGAGCTGCGGGTTCTGGAGTTGCGGGTATCGCAACCGCCGGTGCGGGTGTGGAAGGTGGCACTTCCGGCTGAGGAGTGGAAGGCGGTGCTGACACCGGGGCCGGCGCGGGAGTCGGCGCGATGGCCGGAGTCGGCGTTTCCGGTTGAGGCTCGGGTTTAGTCGTTACGGATGCAGGTTGAGCCGGAGCGGGTTGCGCTGGTGTAGCCGGCACAGCCGCTACTTCGACATCCTGGTCAAGATAGGCGTTGTACTCCGATCCCTTTTCCGCCCCCAAGTCGCCGCCCACCTGCGTATCAACCTTAATCTCGTCCTTTCCGGCATTGGTGGTTTTGTGCTGGCTCACGCGCAGCTTCACGATCCCGACGCCCGGCACCCGCACTCCCTCAACGTCGAAATTCAGTGTCTTGCCTTTCTTCGCTTCCTGCACGGCGCCCCAGGCCACGGCACCTGCGGGAATAATCGTTACGCCCTGCGAAATAAGGGGCTCGGAAATTTCCATATCCACGCGTGCGCCTACGGCGGCCTGCGAACTGAGCAGATTAGCCGTCAGCCGCACGCGCACCTGCGTGCCGTCCGTGACGCGCACCGTTTGTGCGTGAGCAGTGATGCACGCGCACGCTAAAACCAATCCCCAAGTCTGAACTGCCTGCTTGACTCTCATGTTTTGCCCTCTGCAGATATTGTGGCATGGGCTTCCAGCCCATGCTCACGGCCTGGAAGACCGTGCCACGGTCTTGTCGCGGCTAAAGGCCCCGCGCTGTCTATTGCTTTATAAGCATCGCCCGAACGGACGGGTGCGATTCCGGATCCACCACCATCATGCGCGACCACGTGCGGTACCCTCCCATGCGGATCTCAATGGAATGGTGCCCAGGGGTCAGGCGCAACGTCGAGGGAGTATTTCCCACCACGTTGCCGTCAATCACGATTTCTGCTCCGTCGGGTGTGCTGCCGAATTCCACTGACGATGGTGCGAGTGTCATGTCCGCCGCCGTGGGCGCAGTTGCAGCGGGCGCCGCGGGTGTCGCCGTGGGCGCGGGTGCCGTCGCTGCTGCTGGATTCGGAGCCGGCAGGGCTGGGGCCGCTGCGATTGCGTCCGATGCTTCTACGGTGAATGAGCCGTCAACGTAGACCTCATATTCCTTGCCTTTATCAGCCCCGACGACGCGCACAATCTGTCCGGGAATAACCGACTTTTCGTGGACCTCCTCTTCATGCCCCTTTTTGGTGCGTTCCACGTGCGGGCGCAAAGGGAAGTCCTGGTGATCGACCGAACCCACGGTTAGAAACTGAAAAATCACCTCAGCGTTGGTAGCACGCGGATTGTTAGCGCCTTTGACGTCCAGAATCTTTCCGTGCGCCGTCGCTCCCTTGGCGATTACCACGTGCCCGTTGATCATCACGTCGTCGGCCACATCGAATTCAATCTCATCGCCCTTGCGCACATTGTCCGTGGTCAAAACGTTGCGGAGCTTCAGCTTCACGGTCTGGCCGTCGCGCACTGGCACGCGGGCGGCAAACCCCGGCGTCGCCAGAAGAATGAGCAAGCCCAGCGCGGAGACCCATGGAGAGATGGGTCGGGCAAGTGAAGCCGTGAGCTGCAGCCCCTGCTGATGTCTTTCGACGGTCCTTTGCGATGAATCCCTAGGCCAATGCATGGCCACCTCCCACGGTGACACAAATCCGCCAGGAAAAAGGCGGCTTGTCATCAAGCTGTGCGTTGCGTGCGAATCGACGGACAGGCCTAGTGTCTCACCACGCCGCGCGAGCGTCAAGATGCATGACCGGACGCTGATTCTTGCTATAGGGATAGCCAATCTTTGGCATCGACGAAGAGTGTGCTCGCCGCCCGAATCTCATCGCGCATTCCGTGCATCAATAATCTGAGCTATTCTGGAGACATGGGAGGCACAGGCGTGAGCGCAACTTCAATTTCTCCGGCGCGGCAGGCTGAGCGCGGGCGCAACTTTCGCGCGCTCCATGAACGGGCAAATGCTTTCATTATCCCCAATCCCTGGGATGCGGGCTCGGCGCGGCTGCTGGCCCATCTGGGGTTTGAGGCTCTGGCCACCACCAGCATGGGAAGCGCGTTTTCAGCGGGCGTTTGCGACACACAGCTTGGCCGCGAACGGAGCCTGGATTCTGCCGCTGCCATCGTCGCCGCCACTGACCTGCCAGTCAGCGCCGACCTTGAGAACGGCTTCGGCGATGATCCGCAAATCGCCGCGGAAACCATCGGGCTGGCCGCTGCGGCTGGCCTGGTGGGCGGCTCGATTGAGGATTCCACCGGGCGGCCGGAGAATCCCATCTACGAAAAACCGCTCGCCATAGAGCGGGTGCGCGCGGCGTCAGCGGCGGCACGCGCGCTTCCCTTCACTTTCACACTCACAGCACGCTGCGAGAATTACCTGCATGGCCGGCCTGACCTGCGCGATACTATCGAGCGTCTGCAAGGCTATCAGGAAGCAGGCGCCCACATTCTCTACGCGCCGGGGCTCGCCACCCGCGAGGATATTGCCACCGTCGTGAAGTCGGTCGACCGCCCCGTAAACGTCCTGATGGGTCTGCAAGGCGTACAATTAAGCCTAGCGGAGCTTTCTGCACTGGGTGTCAAGCGGGTCAGCGTGGGCAGCGCCCTTTGCCGTGCCGCGCTGGGAGCCTTCCTGCGCGCCGCACGGGAGATGCGCGAACGCGGCACATTTACATTTGCCGGGGAAGCCGCACGCGCGGCCGAAATCAGCGCCATCTTCAGGGCCTCTTAGTGCGAGTCAACCGTGAGCCGCAGCTGCTCTGCATTGAAATTTCAGCAAGAATCTCGATATAAGAATCTCGATATCAAGGAGAAGTGACGATGCAAAACTCTCAGGGACAATCATCCGCGGCCACCTTGGAATCGCGCGTTTCGGAGCAGGCCCTGGACCAGTTGTTCCGCGAGGCCAGGACGTTTCGGGCGTGGCGACCTGATCCCGTGCCTGTCACCCTGCTCCGCAAGGTCTATGATCTGGCGCGGCTCGGACCCACCAGCGCCAACTCCTCACCGGCGCGGTTCGTTTTCATTACCACGCCGCAAGCCAAGGAACGCCTGCGGCCCGCGCTTGCGCCCCTGAACGTTGACAAATCCATGGCGGCTCCCGTGACCGTGATCGTCGCCTGGGACACGGAATTCTACGAAAAGCTTCCCAAGCTTTTCCCACACAGAGACATGCGCTCGCTTTTTGCCGGGAAGCAGGCCATGATTGACGAAACGGCTATGCGCAACGGTTCGCTGCAAGGTGCTTATCTCATCCTTGCCGCCCGAGCCTTGGGACTTGATTGCGGCCCCATGTCGGGCTTTGACGCCGCGAAAGTGAATGCCGAGTTTTTCCCTGACGGAAAGTGGAAGGCAAACTTTCTTTGCAACCTGGGTTATGGAGATCGAAGCCAACTGGGGCCGCGCGACCCTCGCTTGGATTTTGATGAGGCTTGTGTGGTGCTCTAAGGCATTCGCGCAAGACCACCTCGACTAAGGCGGAAGCCGGGCTTCATCTCAGCAGGTAGGCGCCCAGTACGGCCCGACAGCGGTCCCTGTAGGTTTCGATCGGGGCATCGGCGGGCCCCAGGAGCCACTGCAGGCAAAATCCGTCTACCAGCGCCCGAATCGTACTTGCGGTATCGTGGGGATTAACGCGTCTAAACTGCTGTTGGCGGATTCCCAGCTCGACAATTTCCATGTCGCGATGATGGCAGTCCGCGAAGAACGACTCAAGAAGGGTACGGAACCGCTCCTGCCGCCCACCCAGAGAAACAAAGTCGAAGAAGACCAGATAGAATCGCCGATTGACCTCTGCGCTATGAAACAAGACTTCCAGCTCCGCCACCAATTTCCAGCGCGCGGATTCCTGCGCTTGCAGGACTTCGTGCAGTGTTCCGTTCAACTGCCTCAGCAGCCATTCCAGAACGCAGAAGAGCAAACCCTCCTTGGTGGGGAAGTAGTAAAGCGCTCCCCCTTTGCTTGAACCGGCGCGTGCAACTACCGAATCGATGGTCACGGCCTCAATGCCCTTTTCCACAATCTCGGCATATCCCGCCTTGATCAACGCGTCTCTGCGGCGGTTGGCCAGCTCAAGATTTGCGCGCCTCGGGCTCATTAAAAGTAGTCCAGTCGGATTATCTATTATTTGCCTTATTTGTCAATAGGATCGACTGAGATTGGTGAGTGGCGTTAAGGACAGACGCAGCAAGTCCGGATGTAATGCTCAGTGCATCTCCGCACGCCTGAAACCTTAGGATGAGAGCTCGACCAACTCTTTTACATCCACTCCCGCGAAATAATCCAACGACCGGCCAAGTCTCCGCTCTAACCGCCGAAATCAAATTGGGCTACAATGCCCACATGCGGCGGCGGGAGTTTGTGCTTCTTCCAGCAATGGCCATTGGCGCGACGGTTCTGCCTCTGCGCGCCGACCACCACATCATTTCGCTCCACCCACTGATCGTGGACTTCGACCTTTCGACGCAGCAAGGCCGCTACACCGCCGTGGACGACTTTTACATCCGCAATCACTTCGAGATTCCACAGTTGCATCAGCCGCCGATTCTGACCATCGAAGGCGAAATCACGAAACCGCTCCGTCTGGGCATGGAAGATCTCGGACGCCTTCCGAAGAAACAAGCTGGCGCGGTGCTCGAGTGCGCGGGCGATCCCGCCAAAGTGACGAGCCTGGTCAGCGACGGTTTTTGGGAGGGCTGGCGGTTGGCCGACGTGCTGGCGCTCGCGGGTCCGAAAAAGGAGGCTGCTTACGTCCACCTTTTCGGACGCGACGGGTACGCCCGCAGCGTGTCCGTTGAGCGCGCCATGAACGACGGGATGCTGACCGCGAAATTGAACGGTCACCCGCTGGTGCGAAATCACGGTGCCCCTTGGCGTGCGCTCTTCCCGGGATGGTATGGAGCCGATTCCGTGAAGTGGCTTGAGCGGATTGTGCTTGCGCCCGCGCCCCTCCCGCCCGATGGTGACACTTACCTGGAAGTCTGGCAGGGCCCGGCGGGGTCGCTTGAGCGCAAACCGCTGCCGCGCGTGCTGGTGAATTCGGTCATCACCAGCCCCGTCGAAGGCGCCGTACTGCACACCGGCAAAATCCCGATAAGTGGATTGGCGTGGTCCGGCAGCGGAGGGATTCGCGGCGTGCAGACGAGCTCCGATGGCGGAAAACAGTGGCGGCAGGCAGGGATCGAGAGCGCAGATAGCGATTATGACTGGGTCCAGTGGCAAGCTGAGCTTGAGATTACTCAACGCGGACCCGTGGAGCTTGTTTCGAGCGCCACCGACGCGGCAGGGAATTCGCAGCCTCCGAGCCGCGACTCGCGCCGCGTGGACTACTACGGGAACAACACCTGGAGCCGGGTGCGCTGCGTCGTGGTTTAGTCCAGCACGGTTCGAGCAAATTTCCAACCGGCCAAACACGGGCTCGCGTGGCAGGCGATTTGAAAAAGACTTTACACGGGATATACAATCAGGCCCGGCTGGGGTGACGACACGAGGCGAAGTATCCAGCTAGCGCGCAGGATGACGCCCCATTTGGAGTTTGTGTCCACCACGCCGCCGCCGTAAAGGATCAACCTAAGGGATTCATATGACCGCTCGACTTCGAGAAATTCGCCGCCCGCTCCACAAAGACGTGGCGGAAACCATCTCCGAAAAGATCATTGCAGGGGAATGGCCGCCCGGCTCATTCCTTCCCACTGAGGCGGAACTGTGCGAGCAAATGAGAGTGAGCCGCACGGTGGTTCGCGAGGCGGTCAAGGTTCTGGAAAGCAGCGGATTGGTGCGCATCGAACACGGCTTCGGAACCCGCGTGCTGGAAGCGCATCACGATTCGGTTTCACGGCCGCTTAAGACCCTGCTGCGGCGTAGGGGCGGCGACTTGAAGCAGTTGATTGAAGTCCGAAAGATCATGGAGGTGGCAATCGCCGGTCTGGCCGCGCAGCGCCGGTCCAAGGAGAATCTGGAGGCCATGGAGCGGGCGCTGGAGGTGATGCGCAACAAGCCCGGAGACCCGCAGGGTTATGTGGACGCCGATCTGGAATTCCACGCGGAAATTGCCCGCGCCACGAAGAATTCCATTCTCCTTATCCTTCTTGAGCCGCTGGGAGAACTTTTGCGCGCCAGCCGCGTGGCCAGTTTTTCCGGCGTGAAGATCGCGCAAGTCCGCATGAAGCAGCATGAGGAGATTTTCGAATACATTCGCCGCGGTGATGCTGCGGGAGCCCAGGCCGCCATGCGTTTACACCTGGGAGATACAGAAAAGGATTTGGGAACTTTGTCTGAGACTTGACCTGCCCTTACCGCAGGGTTTGCCCTGGCGCGAAACTCGCCTTCCATGAAACCATTTCGTTATTGGGTCGCAGCACTGATCTTCGCAGGGGCTGCTTCCGCGGTTGCCCTCAGCGGGCAAACCGCGCCCCCAGCGTCATCCGATTTTTCGGTTTTGGACCGGTTGCCCGCGCCAGCGCTCATGCAGGGCATCGGCGACGCGACGCTCAAAATCACTACCACGTCCCCGAAGGCCCAGGCGTATTTCAATCAAGGCTTGCGCCTGCTGCACGATTTTTGGTTCGTCGAAGCTTACCGGGCGTTTCATGAAACTGCGCAACTCGATCCCTCGGCTGGCATGGCGTATTGGGGGATGGCGCAGGCGCTCTCGAATTTCCCCCGGATGGGCGCGCAGGCCGCGGCGGCAATCCAGCACGCACAGTCGCTCACGGGCAGAGTTTCCCCCCAGGAGCAGCATTACATCCGCGCCGCGGCGGCGCTGATCCTCACTCCGGGCGATGCAGGGCGCGATGCCTACGTCAAAGAAATGCGGTCGCTCATCCACGAATATCCGAATGATCTGAACGCTCCCGCGTTTCTCGCGTTTTTCGTGATGTCGGGATTCGATCAGGACGGCCGCGCGACTCCCGGCGAAGTTTATGCCCAGAAACTCTTGCGCGGAATTCTCGCCGCTCATCCTGAAAATGTGGCGGCAAACCATTATTGGATTCATTCCGTCGAAGGGAGTCCGAATCCGCAGAGCGGACTGGCGAATGTGGCCGTGCTGCTGCGTGGCGCCCCCAATGCCCCACATATCGTTCACATGGGCGGCCACCTCGCCTATCGTTTGGGGGATTACGAGGGGGCGCGAAGGTATTTTCTCGATTCGCTCAAAGTCGACGAAGCCTATCTGGCACGCGAGCATGTTCCCGCCTCTTACGAGGACAACTACGCGCACAACCTGAGTTACCTTGCCGCAGCGTGCGCGGAGGCCGGACGCCAGCAGGAAGCCATCGGATGGGCAATGAAGCTCGCGGGACTTGCAGCTCCTCCCGATTTGGCCGCGAGCGCGCTCAATTATGCGATCCCCGCGGGCAGCACGCTGCTGCGCGTTCACTTGCGGTTCGGAGATTACGCCGCCGCCGCACGCAACATCGTTGAGTCCGGCTCAAGCTCGAATTCCACAGACGCCGCGGCAGAGGGATATCAGCAGGGATGGCGGTTGTATGCGCAGGGCATGGGTTTGCTGGGACTGGCGACCACAGATTCGGGAATAGCGAACGCCCAGGCGGATTCGGATAAGCTCAAGGCGATTATGAATTCGCCCGGCGGCCTTGCTTCGCAGCCGCCGATGGGCGGAACGGCTTCCATGATGTCCGGAATTGCATTCTATTGGACCGGCGGAGCCGCGCGCCTCCTGGAGATCGCGTCGCTCGAATTGCAAGGCGAACTCGACTGCGCGAAAGGCGACGCCGGGCAGGGCTTCGCGTTGCTTGGTCAGGCGGTCGCGAAAGAACATGAATTGGGGTACACCGAGCCGCCCTACGACGCCCGGCCCGCTGAGGAGTTGCTGGGCTACGCTTATTTGCGAAACCATTCGTGGGAATTGGCACGCGAAGCATTTCAACAGGAGCTTCAGGACCGGCAAAAGAGCGGCTTCGCGCTTTTCGGCATCGCGCGCTCGTATGATGGGCAGGGACAAACCAGCGAGGCACAGAAGGCGTACGAGGAGTTCCTCGCGGCGTGGCCGCACGCGGACCGGGACTTACCGCAAGTTCAAGCGGCTGTGACGTGGTTGCAAAGCGTCGGGCGGCGCGGGCCTGGCTCTCCATAGTAGCGCATTTGCTCCCATTGCCGCAGCCCCTTTACGGCAGTGGAGCAACAAGCTCCCGCAATAATCGTTGACGCTGCTGCCCTATTGCCGCGTCGGGGCCACCAAGCTTCTTCTCCTCCTCGAGCATTGCCGCGGCTTTTTGAGCTTGCCCCTGCGCGGAATAGAGCCGGGCGAGCGCCGGGTAGGCTTCGGCAAACTTCGGGTCGAGTGCAATGGCGGTTTCCAGATCCTCAATGGCGCGCTGCGGCTCGCCCTTTTTCTCGAGGACTTGTGCCCGCCAGAAGTAGCCCGGAATGTCGTGCGCGTCGAGCGCCAGCGCGCGATTCAGCTCGGCTTCGCTCGCGGCTAGATTGCTCGACCGAAATTGAACTGCGCCAAGCTCGCGGCGATCAACCGCAGACCGGGGATTCAAAGCCACCGCGTGCTCCAGCGCCGCACGAGCTTCGGGAATTTGCTTCAGTCCGATTCTGTTCAGACCGTCCAGAAGATAGGCGCGGTCGTTGTGCGCGTCCACATGAATCGCCGCTTCGCACGTGGCAGCAGCTTCGGCGAACTTTCCCAAAAAGTAGTAGCTGACGGCCATGGAATAAAGCAGCTCGGGCTTGTCTCCCTCAAGCTGCTGGGCCTTCTTCAGCGACACGAGCGCCTGCTCAAACCGTGACTGCAACTGGTCGACCCACGCCGCGGCCATCAGATAATCCGTGTTGGCGGGATTGGCTTCGAGGGCGAGTGTAATGTCGGTGCGCGCCTGGTCAAAGTCGCCGGTCAGAGCGCGAGCTTCGGCCGTCAGGGTCATCGCTTCGCCGGGCTTGCCCGAACCCGGTGGAAGGTCGCGTAGAACCTCCAGTGTTTCGCCCGGATCCCCCAGGTGCAGGCAAACATCGGCCAAGAGGAGACGTGTGTCGGCGCCTTGCGGCTGCAATTCGACGGCGCCTTCCAGCAGCGTCCGCGCCTTCGGCAACTGCTCGTACCGCAGGCATAATCGCGCAAGTTCGACCTGAAGTTGCGGATCGTCGGGAATCGTCTCCATGGCGTCGTCCGTAAGCTTCAGCGCCTCCTGCGAATTCCCTGCCTGAAATTGAGCGTGCGCCAGGCTGACCCAGACTTGCGCGTTGGAAGGCGAGTGCGCGCGTGCCTGCTCGAGGTAAGGAATCGCTTCGCGCGCGCGGCCTAAATCAAGCAGCGCCACTCCCAGGGCATACCGAACCGGGGCGTTGGCCGGGTCCTTTGCGAGCGCCAGGCGCAGCTCACGCGCCGCAGATTCCGGCTGATGGTTGCGCAGGTAGGCGGACCCCAGGCCGTAGCGCGTCAGCACCGAGTCGTTCCCCAGCTTGATGGCGCGATTGAAGTCACCGATGGCTTGGGCAATGTCTCCCGCGCCGCTTTCCGCGACGGCAAGATAACCGACATTCGTGGACGAAGGATCGATCTTCACGAGCGCAGCGAACAACTCCTTCGCGCGAATGAAGTCCTTGGCTTCAAGCGCCTGCAGTCCCGTTCGAAAGAGCTCGTCGTTTGATTGCGCCGCCGCGACCGAAAAAGATCCGAGCAGGAAAACCCCCGCAAGAATGAGCCGAGTAGTCTTACCCGATAATTTTGCTGCTGAATCCGCAACCATCAGGTTGAATCTTGCCATCGCACCCAATGTGGATAAAGGACAAAACACCACGTGTCTGGAGCAAGCGCCAAGCGGCGGACCCGAATGTTACAAAATTTCTAAAAACTCTTGACAAACTATTTTGGGTGACGTATTACACTTCAGGAGTAGATTTTACCCTCGGGCTAATGTTCCTCTTTCTCTTTGGTGGGGCTCCTGTAACCGTTCAAGGTTTTCGGGTCCCCAGTTCTTAAGATGATCCGAGAATAACCATACCTTGGACCATTCCTTCTATTCGCTGTACCTTGATCGACTGAAGTCTTGAAAGCGGCTGTCGGGCAGGGTCTTCGTCTTCAAATTCGCAATCGGAGAGGAGGATAAAAATGCCCAAAAGCATTCTTGGCAAGCTCTTTCTATCGGCATTGGTTTTGAGCCTTTACTTTTCCGGTCTCCCCGCAGGCTGGGCCCAACTTGAGAGTACCGGAACCATCAACGGAACAGTAACCGACTCGACAAAAGCGTTGGTGGCAGGCGCTAAAGTAACCGCGATCAATGAGGCCACAGGCGTTGAGAGCAGCACTCAAAGCAACTCCGATGGCAGCTACGTTTTTCCCGGACTCCCGGTTGCAAACTACACGATTTCAATCACCAAAGAGGGATTTGAAACCTCCAAGGTCACCGGCATCGCCCTGCACCCCAGCGTCGTGACCACGATCGACGTGGTCATGAATGTGGGGCAGGTGGTGTCGCAGGTGACGGTTTCAGCGACGCTTGCGCAGGTGCAGACGAGCACCAGCGAGGTCTCCCACGACGTGGCCGGGGCGACGGTGGAAACGCTGCCGCTGAATGGACGCAATTATCAAAGCTTGTCCGCGCTGATGCCCGGGGTCACCAATCTCTCACCCGGTGTGTCCGAGGGGCCCGGCGGGTTCCTGACCAGCAACACCATGTCGGTGAACGGCATGGGGACAAACGGCACGCTCTACACTGTGGACGGCCTTTGGGACATGAATACCGGAAACATGACCCAAACGACCATAACTCCCAACCCGGACACCATTCAGGAAGTCCGCGTGCTGCAAAATAACTTCAGCGTTCAATACGGACTATTGCAAAGCTCCGTGATCCTGCTCGCCACCAAGTCGGGGACCGACCAGTTCCACGGCACCGCGTTCGAATACCTTCGCAACACCGATCTCAACGCCCGAAACTTTTTTAGCGCCACGGTCCCGACTCTCCAGCAAAACATTTTTGGTTACACGATTGGCGGGCCGTTCTACATTCCCCACCACATCAATTCCGCCAAGAAGCGCACGTTTTTCTTCTGGAGTGAGCAATGGACCGATCAGCACGTGGGCAACATTGTTCGCGGGACCACACCCACACAGGCAGAGCGTGAAGGGAATTTTGGGGCCCTGTGCACGGCTGGTTTCAATGCCTCCGGTCTCTGCACCAACACCTCCAGCGCTCAACAATTGGTGGACCCCTATGCCGGAAATGCTCCCTACCTCAACGACGTTATAACGACCACTCCCAATTATGGGACCATCAGTGCCGTCCCGCTCGCCCTGACCAACGCCGTGGCAAATTTGCCCAATGACCAGGTCGCAGGTTTCGACAATTATTTGAATCAGAACCCCACGATCAATACCACGCGTGACGATGAGGCCAAGGTCGACCACAACTTTAGCCAGCGACTTCGCTTGATGGCGGAGTATTTGGATGACCGCCAACTGAGCAACATTGCCACGCAGACGGTTCTGGGTGATCCGTACACCACCAGCCGCCAGCCCACGACCACTCAGAA
Organism: Terriglobia bacterium; assembly: GCA_030040315.1. Classification (GTDB taxonomy): domain Bacteria; phylum Acidobacteriota; class Terriglobia; order UBA7540; family UBA7540; genus Bog-366. Next base: position 12,850 of record JASHTY010000454.1, read on the forward strand.
CCAATTGGCGCAAGTCCAGTTGACGGCCACTCTTTCTCCGACCATGGTCAACACCATAAGTGTGGGAATGAACAATTACGTCGTGTCGATCCTGTACTCTGGGACTATCCTTCAAAGTCAGGTTCCGGGCTTTTCGGAGACGCTGCCCTACCCGAACGCGTTCGAAGGTGACCGCCTGCCGGATGTCACTTTTGGGCAGGGGTATTCTCCGATGGGAGTGTCATATACGCGGCCGCTCACCCACGCTTCCGATCTGGAGGACACACTTTCCGACGACTGGAGCTGGCTCCATGGCAAACACTACATTCAAGCCGGCGGGAACCTGGTATTAGGCACCAAGCGCCAGGACAGTTACACGCAAACGAACGGCGTGTGGAGTTTTTCGGGAAGCTTTACCGGGAACGCCCTGGCGGACTTCCTGATCGGGCAGAGTTCGACGTTCATACAGACCAGCGCCTGGCCGCGGCCTTACGATCACTACCACATCGTATCGCCTTACGTTCAGGACCAGATCAAATTGACTCGCCACCTCAGCGTCACGCTGGGATTCCGCGAGGAGTTCATCCCCCGCCCCCAGGCGCAGGTGGGGTACGACTCTTACTTCAACCCGGCGGTCTTCAATGCGGCCGACGTTCCGGTCGTGTCGCCCACGGGCGTGGTTACGGCGACTCCCTCCTTCAATCCGCTGAATGGAATTATCCTCAACGGTGTGAACGGCGTTCCCCAAAACTTCTTCAGCAACCATCAGTGGTTTGCCGCACCCTCCGTGGGGTTCGCGTGGGACGTTTTCGGCAATGGGAAGACCTCGCTTCGCGGCGGCTACGGGATTACTTATCAGCGAACATTTACCTCCGGCGATTGCAGCTACACTTGCGCCGGCAATCCGCCTAGAGTCACCAACGTTACGCTCAACAACGCGCTATTTCCCAATCCGGTCGGAACGGGAACGGCGGCGGCCACGACGATTGAAACCCTGAACACGGGTGACGTAAATTTCAAACCCGCGGAGATTCAATCTTACAGCTTGAGCCTGGAACATCAGTTCCCCGGCAACTTCCTTACGTCCATCGCTGCGGCAGGTACCATACAGCGTGACCTAGTGCAAAGCATTAACATCAATCAGGCGCTCCCTGATGCCCCGTACAATTTCAACCCCAACATTAACTTCAATACGGCGCTAAACGGCGCGTACACCTCAAGCTACTATGGTCCATACCTGGGATGGGCGGGTATTACTGATTCTAAGGCTGAGGGGAACGGCATGTGGAATGCGCTGGAGATTAGTGTCCGCCATCCTGCCGGACACAACCTAATGATGACGGTTGCCTACACCTTTCAACACGGGCTGAACGATACCGGATCGATCCAGGATGGCTTCCATCCGATGCAAAGCTACGGCCCCTCCAGCAACTATGTTCCCCAGGTGCTGACCTTTAGCTGGGTCTACTCGATTCCTGCGTTCTCAAGCGCCAAGGGTTTTGAAGGAGCCGCACTGGGAGGCTGGAAGTATTCCACCGTTTCAACCATTCAGGGCGGGTTCTTGAATAACCTCGGGATGAGCGCCTCTCGCGCGGGCTTGGCGACCCGGCCCAACGTTACGCAAGGAGCCTCAACCAAAGGCCCCAAAACCGTGGCCGAGTGGTTCAATACGGGGGCATTCACTCAGCCTGCTCCGGGGTATTTTGGCAACTCCGGTCCGTACACGATCAATGGCCCGGGAACGGTGAACTTTGATATGGCGTTTTACAAGGACTTCCATATCCGGGAGCGCCACAAGTTTGAATTCCGCGCCGAACTATTCAACATCTTTAACATCGCGAACCTCGCCGCGCTTTCCACCGGTTATGGCGCGTCGAACTTCGGGCAAGTTACCAGCGCCCGCGACCCACGAATTGCCGAATTTGCATTGCGGTATCAGTTCTAGCGTCGGATCCGCAAACCTTATGCAAGCAAACCTTTCCGGGCGGTCTTCACAGGCCGCCCCGGCGGGTCTGCCGGAATTTACGAACTACTTCTCGCGTCCCTTATTTATAGGTTAACCTTTAGCCGCAGTGATTAACCTGGCGGCAGTGCGAGAGCGGGCGTCGGTCGGAGGTCAACCTTACAAAGCGTGGCCCTCCACGCTCTTGCTCGCTGACCGCTGGAAATCCACGTTGTGCCGGCCCCACGCGCGATTTGCTGGGTATTGCTTCTTGGTTATGCTCGGCTTCACGCCGCTGCTCGTGGTGAGAGCTTCGGCCGTTGATCCCAGCGACGCGGCCCAATCCCTTAAGCCCCTTCAGGACTGCCTGAACCGCACGGACGTCAAGTGCGCCACGGCCGCCCTGGCCCAAATCAGCGGCCCCGCTTCGACCAGCGCCGAGTTCTTCAACCTGCAAGCGCAGACATTCCTCCTCCAACACCGCAAGGATGATGCCCTTGCAGCGATTCAAAAGGCACTTCATGCCGATCCAAAAAACTACGATTACATGATGACGCAGGGGCGCATCTATCAGGCGTTCAATGACCAAGAGCAGGCGATTCGCGCCTTCCTGCTCGCCGACCAGGTGCGGCCCCATTCCGGGGATACCCTTTACAGCTTGGGAATGAGCTTCTTCATGATGGAGGATTTCGACCGGGCAGCCATCCATTTCAAGCACGCGCTGGAGCTGGACCCTGACAACCACAAGGCCGCGTTCATGATGGGCGTGACGGACATGGCCAACATGCACATGGCTGAAGCTAAGCCCTACCTGGAAGAAGCCTTGCGGCGCCTGCCCAATAACCCATTTTACCTTCTGCAATACGGCCTGCTCCTGAGCCTTCTGGGTGACGTTCAAACCGGCTTGAGTCAGGTCCTCAAGGCACGCGACCTTCTTCCCTCTTATGCTCCGATTCACTTTCACCTCGGACGCCTCTACTTGCAGTCGGGCGATCTGGCCCAGGCGCGGGATGAATTTGAGACCGCCGTGCGCCTGCAACCCGATGATCTTCCCGAAGCGTATTATCAGCTCGGCAACGTGTATCACCGGCTGGGCAACGAGGAGAAATCCCGCCAGGCTTACCAAGAATTTCAGGAACTGAAGGCGAAGAGGAAAAGTGAGACCGAGCACCCGGCCGTGCCCACGTTTCCGCCCACGGGGCCGTAAGCAGAGGTGGCATTGAAAATCAATTCTCGGGGTGGCGCACACATTGCCCTCTATGTGTGCGTCCACGGTTTCACCGCATTGGAAGGTGCCTCAGCAGCGGCAGGGTCGCAGACATGAAATTCAATGTCCGCGCCACCCGAGTCGCAAAGGGATAACTTGATGAGCATACCCATGAAAGCCGCCAGAATTCATCGCTTCGGGCCGCCCAATGTGATTATTGTTGACCATCTGCCCGTGCCCGCTCCGGGCGCAAACCAGGTTTTGGTGCGCGTAGAAAACGCGGGAGTGGGCCCGTGGGACGCCCTGATCCGGGAAGGCAAAAGCGTTGTGGCCTCGCCGCTGCCCATCACCCTGGGATCCGACATTTCCGGAGTGGTGGAAGCCGTCGGCCTGGGCGTTACCCAATTCAAGCCGGGCGACGAGGTTTTTGGCGTCACCAACCCCCAGTTCATCGGCGGGTGCGCGGAGTTCGCCCTGGCGTCTGCGAACATGATCGCTCCAAAGCCTGCGTCGCTGACCTTCGAGCAGGCGGCCTCGGCGCCGGTGGTTGCGGTGACGGCTTGGCAAATGCTGTTTGAATACGCGAAAGTGGCCGCGGGGCAGAGCGTCCTGATTTTGGGCGCGGGAGGCAACGTGGGCGCATACGCAGTTCAACTTGCCAGCCAAGCCGGTATGGACGTCTACGCTACCGCTTCGGCAAATGACTCGCAGTATGTGCGCGGTCTCGGGGCAAGTACCGTCGTTGACTACAAACAGGCGCGCATCGAAGAAGTCGTGCCGCCGGTCGACGTGGTTCTAGATTTGGTGGGGGAAGAACTGAGGACGCGCTCACTCGGCCTGGTCAAGCCGGGCGGAATTCTGGCGTCCGTCGTTTCGGAACCGTTGCCGGATCGCGATCGTGTGAAGAACATTCGGGCAATCTTCCTTCTGGTTGAAGTTACGACCGAGCGCTTGGACAAGATTGCAAATTTGTTCGGCCGAGGCAAGCTGACTCCGCGCGTGGGCTCCGTGCTCCCATTTGCCCAAGTGCGAATCGCGCACGAAATGCTGGCCGGTGCACAGCACCTGCCGGGAAAAATCGTTCTCAGCCTGTCGCATGGCTTATAACGCCAGGCGCGCGACCCGCAATGACTCGCACACCATTTCCCCACACACTGAACTCTCGCCTCCCATGTTTGAATATGCTAATGAAAGCGCACTGAGGCCGCAAGAATCGAACTGAGGCGTCGATAACGGTGTCGGTCGGAATTTTCTGGCCGGTTTCTTCGGCACCTGCGGTGCCGCGATCCCTTGTAGCGGCTCTCTATGAGCGTCCAGTCATAAGGGCATGGTCATGCCCCCTCCGACCGCGGTCGATAGACCACCGTTTCGCAATTCAACCCGAGACACTGAAAAAGAAACACTTGACAGCCAAAACCACTTGGGGTATGACATGTGATGTTTGATCTCAGTGGGGGCACAACCCTTTTAAATTGTCTTTTTTGCGTCAGGGCTTGAGTCACGCAACCACGTCCATTGATAGGCCTGGTGGCGCACCTTTGACCCGTTCAAGGTAGCGACAGAAAGGCCTGCTTGCCGCGAAGGACGTCGATGAGGACTTGGTTGCGAAACTAGTATCTGATATGCCCTACCCTCGAAACTCGCGTAAAGGAGTGTGGATATGAGCTTGATTTTCGGTCCGAAGGCATCCGGGGCGCCCGGCGCATTTGGCAAGCTTTCCCGGCTTCTGGCACTTATGATGATTGTTGTCCCAACGCTGTTTTTGTCTCCGGCATTTGGACAACTCTATACGTCCAATATCGTCGGAACCGTGACCGACTCCAGCGGGGCCATTTTGCCGGGAGCGGAGGTCACGCTCGTGAACAACGCCACGGGTGTGAAGACTGTGACCAAGACGAATCAAGCCGGCGACTATGACTTTCAGTACTTGCAGCCCGGCACGTTCACGCTGACGGCTACGGCCAACGGTTTCAAAACCTTTGTGCAGGAAACATCGTGGTCCAGACGATGACCAAGGTCAGCGTCAATGTGACGCTCCAGCCCGGAGCGGTTTCCCAGCAGGTCACGGTGAAGGCCACGCCGCCACTCCTCGAAACCCAAACGGGCGAGCAATCGGCGACGCTGGACGAGGACGCCATTATGGACCTGCCGATTGAACGCGACCAATTGAATATGGCCGGCGTCGGCGCCATTCTTGATTCCGTCAAGCTCCTTTCACCCGGCGTGAACATGGACTCCAGCAACACCTGGACGGTTTCCGAAGGCGGCATTTACCGGCGCGACCAGGACTACATTGACGGCGCGATGGTGACGCAGACGGTCTACGAAGGCAACGCCGTCGATCCCGTACCCGACGCCATACAAGAAGTCAAGGTCATGACCAATGCCTTCTCCGCCGTGTACGGACAGACGGGCGGATCGATTACCCTCGAAACCACCAAGAGCGGAACCAACCAGTTCCACGGCGACGTGTACGAATATTTGCAGAATACCAAGCTGAATGCAGGCGACCCTTACGTGCACACGGTCACGCCGGAGGTTTACAACCAACCGGGATTCTCCGTGGGCGGGCCAATCAAAAAGAACAAGTTGTTTTTCTTCTTTGACGCGGTATGGGAACGCGACCAGGGCAATTACCAATGGGACGGCGTAACCGTTCCCGACACCGCCTGGACGCAGGGGAATTTTTCCAACGTGCTGGGCACGACACCGGTGGGCACAGACATTTTGGGACGCAACCTCTACGCCAATGAGATTTTCAATTACGCCACGCAGCGTACGCTGACCGCGGGAGAAACCGATCCGGTCACGGGCCTGGTGGCAAACTCGGCAGGCACGGTGCGCGATCCATTCTCCGCGGCTCCCGCTTCCACAACCAACCCCAATCCTGCTCCGACCAACATTATTCCCTTGGCATCACCTACGCTTTGCGCGCCGAATCCCACCTGCTCCAGCGCGCCGGCGCTCAGTCTCCAGAAGCTCTATCCCGCTCCAACAACGAACGCCGTGTATAACAACTACGACTTCGCCGCAGTGTCCTACTATCACTCCCACCAGTGGGACCTGAAGATCGACTACTATTGGCGCCCACAGGATAAGATCATGGGCCGCTGGTCCTCCATGTATACGATCGGCGACACCGGCAGCAACACCAGCCCCTTCCCGGGACTGGGCGGTGGCGGCTATGCGCCGTCGATTGAGGACGGTCAGAGCCCGGTGATCGACTGGGTTCACACGTTCGGCGCCAACACCACCAATGACGTCCATGCTTCCTACTTTCACGTCTGGTGCTACCGCGTTCCGGTGGGTTACAACCAGGTGAGCATGGCGACGTACGGAATCAGCGGGCCGCCGGACACCAACACCGACAACGGAGTTCCTACCATCTACTTTACAGGAACGAGCGGCACGAATTGGCTGGGTAGCCACTGGGATACGCTGGAATTGCAAGGACAGGCTGACATCTACATCGACGACCTGGTTTCCATGATTCGCGGCAAGCACACCCTCCAGGTGGGCGGCGAATACCAGCGGATGCAGATCAACAACTTGCAGCCCAATCCACTTGAGAAATTCACCTTTGACAATGACTTCACCGATCAGTATTCCGGCACCGGGACCGGCAGCACCGGTTTCGATTACGCCAGCTTCCTGGTGGGGCTGCCGTCGAACTTCAACTTCACCATTTTCCCGACCGTGGCGGATGTGCGAAACTCTGTCTACGCTTTGTTCGCGAATGACGACTTCCGGTTGAAGCCGAATTTGACCATCAACCTGGGCTTGCGCTGGGACGCGCCGGGGAACTGGTACGGAGTGAACGGCACGATCGGGGCGGTTTATCTTTTCAATGGCACCACCACGTCACTCCAACAGCTTGGTGCCAACGGCTTCCGCAACACACTGTGGAATGATAATTACGACAATTTCGGACCACGCATCGGCGTGGCTTGGTCGCCGCACTTCCTGAAGGATACCGTCTTCCGCGGCGGCTACGGCATGTTCTCCATGGGCGTGCAGGAAGGCGGCGCGCAAGGCGGGTGGTCGCTCAGCCCCTACTGGAAAACCAGCGACCTGGGAAAATATAGCGACGGCCAGACGGCTTCTTTAACTCCCGAGACGACCCTGGCGGTCATCCCTTACACTGCGGGCACGGCCACTTTGAACGCCAATCCCAGCGTCTACCCCAACTCCAACAAATCCTCGACGGCGCAACAGTGGAATCTGAGCGTGCAGCGGGCATTGCCGTGGAGGATTGTGGCGAACCTCGCTTACGCCGGATCGCACTCCGTTCACCTGCCCTTCGGCGATTTCTCCTATAACGATATTCTTCCCCAAAACCTGCAGACCTGCCAGGAACAGCACATCGCGGGTTGCGTGCCCTACCCGGCCTTCAACATCGGCGCGCTGACCACGGTGAACTGGCTCGGGTCGAACATCTATCATTCGCTCCAGTTCACCGCAACGAAGCGGTTCTCGAATGGCCTGAGCTTCCTCACGGCCTACACCTGGGAGAAGAATATCGACGACGGCAATTACGGCTATCGCGAGCCGATTACCGACCGCATGCTGGACCGCGCGCCGGATTCCAACACCGTGCCCCAGAAGTGGACGATGGCGTATGACTACTATCTCCCCTTCGGGCCGGGACGCGCGTGGATGACCAAAGGACCGCTCGTTCCCTTTATCGGCGGCTGGCAGTGGGGTGGGCTCGTGACGCTCCAGCGCGGTTTCCCGCTGAACGCCACAACCTCCTCAGCCTGTAATTGCGGCGGCGGCGCCAGCATGCCAAACCAGAATGGACCGGCGGTGCCTTCCGGTTTCGTTCAGAATGCTAACCATTGGTTTGACGCTGCCAACTTTTCGCCCGAGGCGAATTACAGCATCGGCACGGAAGACTACGGAACCTTCCTGGGTCCCGGTCTTTCGAGCGTCAACATGAACCTCTCCAAGCGTTTCTACTGGCCGAAATGGGGTGAGACCAGGAGCTTGCAGTTCCGGGCGGACTTCATCAACGGGTTCAACACGCCCTGGTTGTCCAACCCCAACACCACCATTCAGTCTGGTGCTGTTGGGACCATTACCAGCGTAAACAGCACCCCGCGCGTGATCCAACTGGCGCTCAAGTTGTTCTTCTAAGTCTGACGGAAGGAGCGGCCGGGTTTGAACTGGTATACTAAACCCGGCCGCTCCGACCATGTTCATGGGAGGGTCGGACGCGCATAACCTGATGCGAATTGCATTCGCACTGGCACTGGCAGTGGCACTGACCTTCGGCTGGATTTGTCCCGCATCATTATTCCCTCAACAAATCGGGCAGAGCTCCTCCCAGCAGTCCATTTCCCCATCTCTTCCGCAAGGTGAGAAAGGCCTGGAACTCCTCAGCCAGGGGCAGTTCAAAGAAGCCATTGCGGACTTGCGCCCCGCGGTCGCGCAGGCTCCCGATTCCTGGAAATACTCGCTTGGCCTTGCAGAAGCGCTGCTCTCTGCCAACTACAATTTTACGGGGCTGCGCTTCCTTAAAGACATTTATCCGCGCTTTCATAATCTGCAGGAATACCAATACGCCCTGGGGCTGGGCAATTACCTCTGCTTCCGCTATCCCGACGCAATCCAGGAATTCCAGACAATCGATGATCCCCAGTTCCAACGCATCCCCTTTCTCATCGGGAATTGCTACATGGCCATGGGGGACTTGAAGCAGGCGGAGGCGCTCTTCCGCCGTGCCATTGAGCAGAATCCTAACGAGCCGAGCTACTATGCTTCGCTTGGAAAAATGCTGCGCATGGAAGGCCCGGACCGCCTGGATGAGGCAACCGCTGCATTGCGGAAAGCCTGGGACCTCGACCCGCACGACGCGTACACGGGCCTTCACCTTGCATACTGCTACGAGGGCAAGGGCGAATACTCTGAGGCCCAACACTTGCTCGAGCAGGTGGTGCAAGTTAATCCGGACCTTCAGCCCGCGCGCCTGGCCCTCGCCACGGCCTACGAGCATAACCGCGAGCCAGGAAAGGCCCGGCAGCAGCGCGAGGCCGCCGCTCACCTGAAGCCGCCACCGCCCATCCGCCAGCCGGGACTTGGTCCGGTGACTTCGAACTTCACCCGGCGATGAATCGAGGAAAGAATTGCGAATTATCCCCCTGATTCTGGCCGTCGTTCTGGCCGTGCCCGGAGTGGTTTTTGCACGCGAAACCCAGAACCCCGTCGTCGATCTAACTTCATGCGCGTGGAAGGCATCGGCGGGCGTGCAGGTGAAGGCAATCGGCAATGAATATGATCTCGAAGTCAGCTCGCTCCCTGAACCAGCACCGCGCTCGGCGGTGTGTTGGGCCAACTTGTCTGGAAGCGGCGCGATGGAAGTTCGTGGCCTGCACCATGGCGCAGTGACCGAGACGGGATGGACATTTGCGTTTGAGCGCAGCACCGGCGAGCGTGTTGAGTTATACCGCGGCAGCCAGGAACGCGAATTCGCGTTTCCTGTTCCCGTGAGTTGGGAGCACGACCAGCGCATTGGAATTGTCATCGGCATCCCGGGCGATAATCCCGGGTATCTGCACCTCCGAGATTTGCGTCTACAGCCCGCCGCAAATATACCGCTCAAGGCTCCCGAGCTTGTTTCTCCCGCCGAAGGACAGGAAGTAACCGCGCCGGCAGCGGATTTTCTCTGGTCATGCCCGCAGCCCGGTCAAGTGGCGGGATACGATCTGGAATGGCACCCAGAGGGGGGAGACCCTCAGAAGGCGCACGTCGGGGCGTACTTTACCAGCGACGCACAAGGGTACTGGCCCTACGAGTGGCTCTTACCCGGGAAATACTCCTGGCGGGTGCGAGCTCACAATCTTGCCGGAACCTTCGGGCCATGGTCTGAGCTGAAACATTTTACGGTTCTCAAGGAAAGCCCGGCGCAACCACTGGACATTGTTCCCAGCACGAATCGCCCCGTGACCATTCTGAACTTGCCTAACGATGATGTGAAAGGCGCGTGGGCGCTTGTCCCTGCGGATCTTCGGCCCGGCTTCTTGTTTCGCACTGGCGGCGCCCGGCCTTACATCGCCGGAATTCTGAAGGTCGCGCAGGCAGCGGCGGCGCCGATTGCGCTGCAGGTGAACGGTCCGCACAACATCATCGCCGGCCGCTGGGACCGCGTTCCTCTCGCCATGCTGGAAAAGTGGGCGGGACAATTTCCGGCCCTCAAGGCGTTTTACATCTGCGAGCAGCAAGTGCAGGGCGGCGTCAATAGTTCAGGGGTTGCTGGCTACCTGCAGCGCTTAATCGCCCTGGGCGCGGAATTGGGGCGGCCGGTTTTCTGGGCCGATGCCAATTGGGGTAGGAACATTTGGCTGGAGGTGGAAGCCCGGCAGGATTTCAGAGAATTCCTGAAGGAGCATTACGGCTATGTCTTCCCCTTGTGGAAGATGAACGGCGGAGACGCGCCTTATCTTGCGCCCGCCGGGCTCCTGGGACTCTGGCTCAGTCATTCCGTGGCGGCTTGGGGTGCGCAGCCGGAAAGCTATTACTGGACCGAGGCGGGGTTTACTACTCTGGGAAAGCAGCTCGATTACAAGGATGGTGTGCGGACCGACGCTCCGCCCGTGATCTTCCAGGAGCTGGCTCTGCTCGGCGCTTCGGCCGGAGCGCAGGTTTATTCGTTTGAGCCCGCCAATGACTATTGGGACCCGAACCCGCCGCACGCCGACCTGGTGAATCTCATCTGGCCTTTTTTCCGAATGTTGAATGACTCGGTCGTTCCCAGCTTGGCTGAAGTGCAGGCGGTAACGGTGGATGAGCACGCGCTCGACTCCGCAGATTTGGACTTTCGCAGCGAATACACACCATCCTTCAGGAAACTGTTTGACCGGACTCTGGGAATCGCCTATCCCTACGAAATGATTCCAGAGTCGGGAAGCTGTTACTGGATTCCATTTATTCCGCCGTCCAGCGCTGCCTCACGGCGTGAATCGCCGTGCCCGCCTCCAACCTCTGGTGAGGCAGCCGTTTTTAAAGCTGGCAAATCCATTTTCGTTTTCAACAGCCGAGTGAATTGGAATGAGGATCAATCATTTTCCCTTAAATTCGCTGGTGCGCACGCAATGGGTACACTGGGACCAAACGGCTGGGTAGCAGTTCGCGCAGAAAATGGCCGGCAGTCGCGCCTCTGGTTTTTCGGGCGAAAGGGTTCTCACCTGGTAATGGATTTTGACCGCCCGGTCAAATGGCGAGTGCCGGTTGATCCGGTTTTGGCTTCAGGAAACTCTCCCCAGGCGACAGGTGCGTGGTCCGGCAGCGTACGCCACATCGATCTTGTTGCGGACCTACAAACCTGGGACGTTAGCATCCGGCTGGCGCAGTGACAGTTTGGCCGAATGACCCGTGTATCTTCTGCCTGCATGCCGATCAAAACGAGACTGAGCTGCCGCTTGTGATTACCAATCGCGTGCAAAGCCCGCCGTCCATCCGCCATCCACAACCAAGACGTGGCCGGTGACGTAGTTTGCGTCGTCCGAAGCCAGGTAGACTGCCGCCGCTGCAATGTCCTCAGTCTCGCCCGGTCTGCCGAGGGGAATGTGACTGATGAGGCTGTCGGCTTTCTGCTTTGATTCGGGATTGTAAAACAAAGTGCGTGTTCCTTCGGTCAGAATCGAGCCCGGTGCAATTCCGTTAACTCTTACCCCGTACGGGCCAACCTCCAAGGCAAGGGATTTGGTGAAATTCAAAACGCCGGCCTTGGCGGCAGTGAAGGCGCATTGAAGGCGGGCCGGGACCACTCCGAAGGCGGAGCCAATATTGATGATCGCACCC
>JASHTY010000455.1 GCA_030040315.1 Terriglobia bacterium
GCGACGATGACCAGAACCGTGGTGTCAGAAAATGTGCCCATACGGTCTCTTTGCTTCATCCACGGAATTCAGCGCCCAACTGAATCTGCCCACGGTTCCCGATGTGAACAGTGAGTCCCGAGATGAAAAGATCAGATCGTCACTCGAGAGTTCAGGCGGCGCACCCGTCGGCTGGGTCGCCACGGCGCGTCCGACCAGCAAGCTGGGCAGCGGAACCGCATAACCGGGGACGCGCGCAATGATTTCGCGCAGCACATCGTCGGTGGTACGGTAGCCCCACGCATGCCCCATCATTCGAGCGAGCGCCAGCAGGATCTCCAGGTCGCTGCGCGTGCCCGCCTTGCGCATGGTTTTCTTCAGCGCCTGCACCTGGCCGCAGGTGTTCGTCACCGTGCCCGATTTTTCCGCGAAGCTCGTGGCAGGCAGAACCACGTCGGCGGTTTCAGTGGTCTCCGTGGGGAACAGTTCCGCCACCAACAGGAAGGCAAGCTTGCCCAGATGGCCCTTTGCAAGTTTGAAGGTTTTGACAGGGTTCGAGCCGAAGACTAGCAGGGCCTTGATCTCACCGGAGTCAATGCCTTTGAGGATTGCGCGAATATCGCGGCCCGGCAAGTGGGGAATTTTCGCGCCCCAGGTTGCTTCCATTCTATCGCGCGCCGATTGGTCGGAAAGCGCACGGTAACCTGGCAAAACGTCGGGCAGTAACCCCATGTCTGCTGCGCCGCGCGAGTTGGCATAATCTCCCAGCGCCACAAACCGTGTGCGACCGGGAAGAGAGAGCCCCCATTGCACCAGGTCCGCCACTGTTTTGCCTTTGATCTCATCACCGAAAATAATGACGGTTTCCGGCTCTCTCTGAAGCTTTTCGCGAAGAGCATTCAGGTCATTGGCATTAGCCGCAAGTCGTGGAGCTGGGGTACCTGCCAGAGCGCGAATCGCATCAGCTCCCATTCCCTCCGGCACGCGTACGAATTGCTTCGCCTGGCGCAGCAGCTTGATTTCGCGGTCATTCAAAAGGTACACGCGCGCATCGTGGTTGCGGGCAGCGTGTCGGATTTGGTATGCAATTAACGGATGCTGATGCGTGGGGTCATTTCCAACCACTAGAATGCTGTGCGCCTCACCAATTTCTTCCATGGTCGCATGGCGGTCGTGCGCCTGGGGGACAGTCAAGGCGCCTACGAGCGAGGGGAAGTCCGCCGTGCGGTGATGATCTAGATTGTTGGTTCCCAGAACGGTGCGCGCGAACCGCCCGAGGAGGTAATTTTCCTCATTGGTGGTGCGATTGGAGCCGATGACAGCAACGGAAGCGGGGCCGTGCTCTCTCAAGAGTCCCTGCAGGCGCGCGACCGTCAGTTCCAAAGCTTCTTCCCACGTGCTCGATTCCTGATGTCCGTTCTTGCGGATGAGCGGAGCGGTCAGGCGCTGGTCGCTATTCACAAAATCCCAGCCGAACCGCCCCTTGACGCAGAGGAATTCGCCGTTGAATCCCGAATGGTCTCGGTTGTTGGCGCGAATGATTTTGTTGTTGCGAATCGCCAGCGTAGTCTTGCAGCCATCACCGCAGTGATTGCAGACAGTGCCGGTATAGGTCATCTCCCAGGGGCGTGTCTTGTAACGATAAGTGCCGCTCGTGAGGGCGCCGACGGGGCAAACGTCAATGCACATGCCGCACTCTTCGCACTCCAGCTTTTCTCCCTGGTTGGGAATGATTTCGCTGTGCGCGCCGCGGAATCCGATTCCGTAGGCATTTACGTCCAGGCCCTCATCGCAAACGCGCACGCAGCGATAGCAGAGGATGCATCGCGGCCAGTCATAGTAAACCAGGCTGGAGAATTTGCGCTCATCATGGTGCATCTTGGTTTCCATGAAGCGCGTTTCCGCGGCGCCGTAGCGAAATACCGCATCCTGCAACTCGCACTCGCCGCCCTTGTCGCACACCGGGCAGTCGAGCGGGTGATTGGTAAGCAGAAACTCCAGCATGGCCTTGCGCGCGTTCTTGGCTTCCTCGGTTTCGGTGTGGACAACCATCCCCGGGGCGACGATGGTGGTGCACGCAGTCTGGAGTTTGGGCATCTTCTCGATCGTCACCAGGCACATTCGGCAGGCGCCCTGAAGCGTCAGTCCGGGATAGTAGCAGTACGACGGAATCTCAATGCCGGCTTGCTTCGCCGCCTCAATCACCACGGTACCCGCAGGAACCGTCACGGCCTGGCCGTCAATCGTCAGGGTGACGGGGGGGGCGGAGGGATTCACCCTCGGCGAAAGGCTGGGGCTGCGCGTATAGGGGCCCGGGACTTGCAGATTTTCCTCCTTGGGAGGCAAGTCCAGAATTACGAAACGGGGATCGTGCGTCTGTCCGTTCATGCGACGCTCACCGCCTTTTTCTCGAAGGGGCAATGACCGAGCTTCAGGTGTTCATCGAACTCGCCCCGGAATTTTTTCAGGATGCTGATGGCGGGCATGGCCGCGGCGTCGCCGAGGGGGCAGAGAGTCTTGCCCAGGATGTTGTAGGAAACGTCCAGGGCCGTGTCCGCATCGTCCGGGAGCGCTCCTCCGCCGTGGAAGCGCTCGATCATATGATTCAACCAGGACGTTCCTTCGCGGCAGGGAATGCACCAGCCGCAGGATTCGTGCGCGTAAAAGTGCATAATGCGCCCCATGAGGTTAACCATGCACGTGTCTTCATCCATCACCACGACGCCGCCGGAGCCCAGCATAGACCCAATCTTTGCTACGGAGTCGTAATCCATGTTGACGTCAATCTCGCTCGCGGTCAGCACGGGGCAGGACGAGCCGCCCGGAATCACCGCCTTGAGTTTCTTGCCGCCCGGAATGCCTCCACCGATTTCTTCCAGCATCCGGCGCAGCGGGAATCCCATGGGCAATTCGTAAACGCCCGGGCGGTTGATGTGCCCACTCAAACAAAACAGGCGTGTGCCGCCGTTCTTGGGCGAGCCGAGCTGAGCATACCACTCCGCGCCTTTCAGGATAATGTGTGGGACGTTGGAAAGTGTCTCGACATTGTTGATGACCGTCGGCCCGCCGTAGAGGCCCACGACGGCAGGGAAGGGCGGCTTGATGCGCGGGTAGCCGCGCAGCCCTTCCAGAGAATTGAGCAGCGCCGTTTCTTCACCGCACTCGTAAGCGCCCGCGCCCGTGTGGGTGCAGAGAGCGAAATCAAAGCCCGAGCCCAGGATATTCTTGCCGAGATACCCCCCGGACTGGGCTTCCGCCAGGGCGCGATCGATGATGTCAAGCAGGTAGCGATACTCGCCGCGCACGTAGATGAATCCCTGGTTAGACTGGATGGCGTAGCCGGCAATGATAATGCCTTCGATAAGCTGGTGTGGGTCGTATTCCATCAGCGGGCGATCTTTGCAGGTGCCGGGCTCACTCTCGTCCGCGTTGCAAACAACGTACTTCGGCTTCGGTGATTGCTTGGGGACAAAGCTCCACTTCATACCCGTGTTAAAGCCTGCACCACCCCGGCCCCGTAGCCCGGAGTTTTTCACAATGTTGATGACGTCATCGGGCTTCATGGAAAGGGCTTTCTTCAAAGCCTCGTACCCTTCGTTCTGGACGTAGGTCTTGAGCGACATGGAATCAGGCAAGCCGAAACGCTTGCTGATCACCTTCACTTCCAGCGGGCTGTTGCCCATCGGGTTGTTGTAGCCAGCCATAAATAACTTACGAAATTTGAAACTCAAGACTCGAAATTCGCAAGCGGTATACCAGTTTCGAATTTCGACTTTCGCTTTTACTTTTTCTTCAAGTCGTCAATCACTGCATCAATCTTCGCAGGTGTCAGGTTCTCGTAAAAATCGTAATTCACCTGCATCGCGGGCGCGCCAGTGCACGCTCCCAGGCACTCGACTTCTTCCAGCGAAAACCGGCCGTCCGGAGTGGTTTGCTTGTGTTTGATTCCCAACTTGGTCTTGCAATAGTCAAAGATATCGTCCGCGCCGCGCAGCATGCAGGAAATGTTGGTGCAAACCTGAAAATTGTATTTGCCCAGTGGCTGGCGATGCAGCATGGAGTAATAGCCGATCACCTCAATGACCTCAATCGGGCGAACGTCCACGCGCCGGGCGACTTCGGCGATGACCTCTTCGCTTACGCAGCCTACCTCATCCTGTGCATAAAGAAGCAGAGGGACGATGGCCGACCGCTTGAGCGGGTAGCGGCTGACGAGCTGGTCGAATTTTTTGTGCAACGCTTCAGAAAGCATAAGCAAAGGCTATCTATCCACTTCCCCTAGCACAATGTCGATCGTCCCGATGCACGCCACCACATCTGCGATTAGCCGGCCTTCGATGAGCTTGGGCAGCGCCTGCAGATTCGCGAATGAAGGCGCGCGTACATGGCAGCGGAAGGGCTTCGGTGAGCCGTCGCTGACCATGTAGAAGCCCAGCTCGCCGCGCGGCGACTCAATGGCCTGGTACACTTCGCCCACCGGCGGATGGAATCCCTCGGTGACAATCTTGAAGTGGTAAATCAGCGCCTCAATGGAAGTTTTCATGCTCTCGCGATCCGGCATTACGATGTGCGGAGCGTTTGCTTTCACCGGACCTTCCGGCAAGCCTTCCATCGCCTGGTTCACGATGCGCAGCGACTGCCGCATCTCCTCAACCCGCGCCAGATACCGCCCGTATACGTCGCCTTCGGTGCGGCAGGAAACTTTGAAATCAAACTTCTCGTAGCCTGAATACGGTTCCTTCTTGCGAATGTCGTAATCCACTCCAGAGCCGCGCAGCGACGGGCCGGAAAGGCCGTAGGCGATGGCGTCTTCAGCGGAAATGTAACCCACTCCCTGGGTGCGCCGTAGCCAGATGGGGTTGCGTGTCAATAATGCTTCGTATTCATCAATCCGTGCAGGAAAGCTCTTGACGAATTTCTGCACGCCTTTCAGCCATCCGAGGGGCGGCTCAAGCGCCAGTCCCCCAATGCGGAAGTAGCTGGTCATCATGCGCTGGCCGGACACCGCCTCAAAAATATGCAGAATCTCCTCACGCTCGCGGAAGCAGTAAAGGAACACCGACATGGCGCCAAGATCAATGGCGTGCGTCCCCAGCCACACTAGGTGGCTCTGAATGCGGGTCAGCTCGGTGAGCAGCACGCGGATCCACTGGGCGCGTGGCGGAATTTCCAGATTCAGCAGCTTTTCCGTGGCCAGGCAGAATCCCAGGTTGTTCGAGAGGGGGGCCAGATAATCCATCCTGTCGGTGAGGGTGATCCCCTGGTTGTAGGTCTTGCTTTCGAATGATTTCTCGAAGCCGGTGTGCAAGTAGCCGATGTCATAAAGGGCGCGCACCACGGTTTCGCCCTCGAGCTCCAGCACCAGGCGCAGCACACCGTGTGTGGAGGGGTGCTGCGGCCCCATGCTCAGGATCACGCTGTCTTCGTGACCGGGAATTCTCTCCAGGGTTACGGGCATTTAGCGGTAACCCTCCGTGGGATAGTCCTTGCGCAGGGGGTGGCCTTCCCATTCCTCCGGCATCAGGAGGCGGCGGAGGAACGGATGGCCCTCGAACTTGATCCCAAACAGATCGAAAATCTCGCGCTCGAACGCATTGGCCGCCGGCCAGAGGGGAATTGCAGATTCCATGTGCGGGTCATCGCCACCCACGCGAACCTTCAGCCGCAAGCGCTGGACGCTCTGCATCGAGAGCAGGTGGTAGACCACTTCAAAGCGCGGTTCCTGGGGGTACAGGTCCAGGGCCGTCACGTCAGAAAGGAAGTTGAACCGCAAACTTGGATCATCGCGCAGGAATTCGCAGGTACGAAGGAAGTTGGGGCGGTGAACGTACAGTGTGACCTCGCCTCGGAAGATGCGTGCATCTTCCACGGCTTGCGGGTCAAATTCTCGCAGCTTGAGCAAAGCAGGGTGCGTATCCAAATCGGCAGTCATAGCGCGTCGGGCGATCCGGTGATTGGGCCCCCACTTTCGGGCGGGAAGCACCGTGCTGAGTAGTTCGGTTAGTTTGATGACAGGGCGAACAGGGAGGTTTCTAAACTCTTCAACCGATCACCCGATCTATTCGTCCGCCGGCGGTCAGCGGGACCAGTCGAGAGCCCCTTTCTTCCAAACATAGATGTACCCCGCCAGCAGAATGGCAATATACACGATCATTTCGAAAAACCCGGGCCAGCGCAGGCTTTTGAAGACCACTGCCCAGGGATAAAAGAAGACAGCCTCGACCTCAAACAAGATGAAGAGCATCCCGACAAGGTAGAAGCCGATGGAAAAGCTGCCGCGGGCATCACCCACAGGCGTAATTCCGCACTCATAGGGTTCTAACTTCTGCTTGGTAGGGCGCTTTACCCCCACCCACCAGGAAAGGCCCAGAATGCCGCAGGCCAGCACCACGACGCAAAGCAAATGAATCAGGACGGGGATGTAAACTCCAGCCATTACAGTCACTTAGAAGGACTCTGACGTGCTAATTCCAGACCGAAAACTATACGAGGGGCAAGCGAAGAGTGTCAAGTTTTTTCTTGCCACCCAAGTGGCGAGCCGGTAACATCGTAGGTGAATTTCAACTCCTGCTCACGGGGATAAGCCATGGTAATGGGTTTCAACACCGATATTAAGCATGAAGGTGTGGTTTACCACATCCAGACTGAACCCCGGAAGGATGCAGGAATCGATACCACTGTGTATACGAAGGGCGCGGTTATTCATAAGTACAAGAGTTCTTACCAGGACCTGCTGGATGCGCCCGACTTCAGCGACGAAAAGCTGAAGCACCGCTTGGAAGAGCAGCACCGCCTGATCATTTCTCGCATTCGCGGTGGAGAGATCAAACCCGCCACACAACCCTCTCAATCGGCCTGAATTGGAGCCGTTCTTGATCCAGATCTACCTCAACGGAGAACTTCGCGAAGTTCCCAAAAACATGACTCTCGCCTCGCTGCTCGAATGGCTCAAGTTGCCTGCGGATCGCGTGGCCGTCGAGCGAAATCGCCAGGTGACCCCTCGGTCGACCTGGCCAACCACGACCATCCTGCCGAACGATCAATTGGAAGTGGTACACTTTGTGGGAGGTGGCACAGGCGGCTCGCCCCCGCTCGCCATCGGCTAACGAAACATCAGTGATTTTCCTCCTGCTGACCGGACACTTATGAGATTTGATTGGTCGGCCCTAGAAATCCCGCAGACCGTCCCGTTTACGGTCGTTGACCTGCTCATCAAGTTGGCGATCATGGCCCTGCTCGCGGGTTTTATTGCCCGCTTCGGCAGATTCCGGCGCCTGCTGCTGATCGAGCAGCGCGGCCCCTGGGAAAAGATCAGCTTCGCCGCATTCCTCGGATTACCGTTCATGGTCGGCGTGCTGGCACGCCTGATGGCGGACTATTCAACAGCGGACCTGAGCCTGGAAATTACTGTGGTCGCAGGTTTGCTGGGCGGAACGATTGTGGGCCTGGCGGTGGCGCTGATCGTAAACCTTCCAATATTGTTGATTGCCTCATGGGCGGCTCTACTCTCCGTTTTCCCAGGTTTGGCTAGCGATGTCCCTGCGGGGATGGTGCCGATCAATCGCCCTGAACTACTCGCTCCGCTCATGGCTACACTCTATGCGGTGGCAGCGGGAACTGCGCGCTGGGTTTGTCCGGACAAAGAGGAAATTTGGAAGTTTTCGCCCTCGATAGACCAGAGCCTTTACCGTTCCATCCGCCAAAGGTTTAGCCACCCGGCCATTGATTGGCAGGTCCTGTTCTCCCTGCTTTGCATTCTGCTGGAAATCACGCGCATGTACGTGGGCCACATTTCGCGCGGCACTCTCTTTTACCCCAGCTCACCGCACTTCTGGACGCGTGTGCTGATTGTGCTGGCCACGCTGATTGCCGTTGGCCTGCCGGTGCGCATTTGGAACACCACGCGCATGGAGCGCAAGCTGGAGGAGCAGGAAAAGGCGCTGCTGGTGGCGCGCATGGACGCCCTCATCAGCCAGATCAATCCGCATTTTCTGTTCAATACGTTGAATACGATTTCTTCGCTGATCCGTTTTGAACCCGATACGGCCCGCGATGTGCTCCACAAGCTATCAAATATTCTCCGCCGCCGTCTAAAAGCTCAGGTACACTTTTCGCCACTCCAGCAAGAACTGGAGTTTATCGACGATTACCTGGACATTGAAGTGGTGCGGTTCGGGCGCGACAAGCTGCGTATTCGCAAGGAGATCGAGCCTGAAACCATGGACATGGTGGTGCCGAGCATGATTCTGCAACCGCTGGTGGAAAATGCACTGCGGCATGGCATCGCTCCCAAGGTGGAAGGCGGCACGATTACCCTTCGCGCCCGGCATGAAAACGGACGATTGATTATTGAGGTTGTAGATGACGGCGTGGGCATTCCCGAGCAGCGCCAAAGCGAAATCTACGACAGCGGCATCGGTATCAGCAATGTAAGAGAGCGGCTCAAAGTAGTTTACGGCCAGGATTTTGTTATGAAGATTGGCAGCCAGGCCGGGAAAGGAACTGCCATTCGTATTGAAATGCCGGAGCTGCTTACCACCGCCCCGGCCGAGCCTGCGGATTCACAGATTGTGACCTCCCGTTGAGGTTCGGAGTTTGGAGTCAGTGAGCGCCACAGTATCCTGTCAGAAAACCAAGGAGCGAGGTTGAGGCATGGCCAACGATGACCCCATGGGAAAGAAAAGTCCGCCCCCTTCAATGAGCATGATTGAACCGAGGCTGCGCAACATCTATCTGCAATTTTACAAAGAAGGATACTTCAAAGAGTCGGCTCTGGATCTGAAAACCAAGGAGCTGATCGCTATCGGCTGTGCACTGATCGCGAAGTGCGAAGGCTGCCTGGAAGGGCACATCAAGAAGGCGCTTGAGCTGGGGATTACAAAACACGAGATCAGCGATGCGATCGTCGTGGCCATCGGTATAGCCGCCGCAGGCGTGATGGATTTCTCAGACAAGGCGGCACTCAAACTGGATTTGCATCACTTTGATTAAGCAAGGGATAAGGGACAAGGGGAATGACGACTGCGGAGTGCTTCGCAAGCCGCATATGCCTTTTCCTGCTATTTCGGAAGAGATTGCTTTCCCTCAATCCGCGATCCCTTATCCCTTGTCCCTTATCCCGTATCTCTAATCCCGATGGATCTCATCGTTATCGCCATCCTTTTTTTCCTCCTCTTCCTGGGATTAGCCGACAACCAGATGATTGCAGCGCTCTTGCCCGCGCTGGTCAAGTCACTCCACATTGATGTCTCCACCGCGGGGCTCCTGGTGGTTGCCTATTCGGTGGCGGCAGCGGTGGCGTCGTTTTTTTCGGGTACGCTTTCTGATCATTTCGGCCGGCGGCGATTTCTGCTGGCAGGCACGGCGGTATTTGCCGGGGCTTCGTGGGCTGCGGCGGAGAGCAGCACCTGGAACCAGCTTCTGCTGGCTCGCGCGCTAACGGGTCTGGCTGCGGGAACGCTCTCCACGTGCTCCGTGACATATGCTGCCGACTGGTTCGCTTACAATGTGCGCGGGCGCGCCATTGGGTTGATCTCCACGGCATACTTCGCGGCCCCGATTCTGGGCGTGCCGATTGCCGCTCAGATTGCCGACCGTTTCGGCTGGCAGCGGGCTTTCTTGTTTTTCGGCGGGCTTGCGGCGGTTTGCACGCTCGCCTCACTCCGGCTGCCCCCTGAGCGATTGAACCCACAGCCTTCCAGTGACAAGCTGCGCACCGCGGGCAGAGCCTTCCGGTCATTCCTTTCCCGCCGGGACATCGTAGCGGCTCTAGTGATCTCCTTCCTGGTATCAGGAGGGCTGGTGGGATTCTTGACCTACATCGGTGAGTGGCTGAACACTAAGTATGGCCTTCCAACGCGAACCATTGGTTGGGTTTTCATGCTGGGCGGATGTGTAGCGGTGGCCACCGCGCCATTGGGAGGAATTCTCTCTGACCGTTTTGGAAAGCGGGCCATTTCCATTGTCAGCAATGTGCTGCTGGCGGTTGCCGTGGCCTTTGTCCCGTTTTTCCCGTGGGGAATCGCTTTGCTCAGCGTGTTCGGGCTCGCCAGCCTTGGCGCAGCATTCCGGCAAGGGCCCTTGACCGCGTTGATGACGGAAATGGTACCCGCCGCCCAGCGCGGCTCATTTATCGCCTTGCGGAATATCGCTTCGCAGATGGGAATCGGCGCCACCGCTTACGTTGGCGGAGTGCTCTTCCAGAAGTCAGGGTACGGAGCAGTGACCACGCTGTGCGCCGTGATGACCGCGGTGGTCGTTCTGTTGCTCGCGACTCACATCGTGGAGCCGCGGGGGGATGAGAACGGGGCCGCATGAACTTAAAGGGAAATGAATCCGCCTGTGGGGGCCATCTTGAAATATAATCAGCGCGAATGGCCATGGGCAAAATCAATCCACCGAGAGTCAGGAAGGGGAACAAAGCCTTTTCAGGCCCCCGCCAATCCACCTGCAGTAAGGACGGCGTGGATGTGACTCTGATTCGCTGGATGCTGACGCTCACGCCGATTGAGCGTTTGAAGATTGCGCAGGAAAATGCTCGTGCAATTTTGAGATTGCGCCGTGCAAACCCAAAACTTTCTCGCCATACTTCGAAGACTTCGAAGAAATCGCATTGATTTTATTGTCGTGGGCGGGGTGGCTGGTGTCTTACAGGGCGCTCCACTCACGACATTTGACCTTGGCGTCGTCCATTCACGCGCCCCCCTGAATGTTGATCGGTTGCTTGCAGCATTAGACGGCCTGGAAGCGCACTATCGCACCTCACCGGCGCGCCGAAAGAAGCCTGATCGCAGCCACCTTTTGTCTTCGGGTCACCAACTTTTGATGACGCGGATGGGACCGCTCGATCTTCTCGGTACGATCGGTCAACGGCAAAGCTACGAAAATTTGATCGGAAACGCCATTGAATTGAAAATCGGGGCAGGACTTGAGGCCTACGTCTTAAACTTGGAGAAGCTGATCGAGGTAAAAGAGGCCACGGCGGCGGAGAAAGACAAAATTGCACTGCCCATCCTGCGCCGAACCCTTCGAGAGAAATCGGGGAAGTAAACTTAAAAACCAGGCCGCGATTCCGCCTAAATTGCCTGGTGAATGGTACAATCGCCGCCGGAGGTTTGGGTGCCCACAGGCTCGCGAATCCTGAAAATTATCCGCAACGTGGTCTTGATTATCATCGTCCTGGTGGCCGGATTTTTCTTCGGATTTGTCCCCTGGTTTTTCGCAGGACTCGTCACGACTCGTCAATATCACTACCCCGATCCCAACGACGGCAAGACGCCTAAATCCTATAGCCTGGATTTCAAGTGGATTGAATTTCCGGCTTCAGATGGCGTGAGGCTGAAAGGCTGGTACGTTCCTGCTGAGGGCACAGCGCGCGGCACGATTATTTATGTCCATGGGCTCAACCGCACGCGCATTGAGATGATGCCCATGGCCGTGTTCGGCCACAGCCTTGGTTATAACGGGTTGTTATTTGACCTGCGTCACCAGGGAATGAGCGGCGGGGCCATCACCACGCTTGGTTATCAGGAGCGGCTGGACGTCCTGGGCGCGGTTCGTTACGCCATTGAAAACGAGCAAGCGGCGCCCCCGGTCATCGTGTGGGGAGTCTCAATGGGCGCAGCCGCGGGCTTGTTAGCCGCTGCCGATTCGCCGGACATCTCCGCGGTAATCTCCGACAGCTCGTTCGATTCGATGCTGAGCACCATGCGGCATCACCTGCGGCTGTTCCTCCATTTACCTGGATTTCCAATTGCCGATGAGGTGGCTTATTTAACGGCGCGGCGAGGTCATTTCCACATCGCGGATTTTGATTGCGTGAAGGCCGTGGAGCGCGTCGGCGACAGACCGATTCTGTTTGTCGCCGTCAAGGGCGACCGGCGCATGCCGCCGTCGGTGGCGCAAGTGCTCTACGACCACGCCCGAAGCCCGCTGAAGAAGATGATTGTGCTGCCCGGCCAACGCCACGGAGAAGGTTTCAACCAGGCGCGCGAGCCCTACGAACAGGCCGTGAAGGACTTCCTCAGCAACCTTCCCTCCGGGAAGTAATTCAGCCCTCAGTCGACCCCTTCGATCTGCAGAATCAGGCTGTTCCCGCGGCAACCCTGTCGCCGAACCTTTTGGAGAGAGAAAAGATTTCGCTAATCTGTACCAATCCTGCCAGCTTGTATTTTGCGAAGGAAGCAAGCCCGGCGGACGCAATGCATCCACACTCAGCGCAGACCGGCCGCCCGCCGAACTGGCACGGCGTTATGGACGTGGTGAGGTCGGATGAAACGCACGCGGTAATCTGCGCGAACATGCATTCCTGTGGCCGTGTGGGCGGATCCTGAAATCCCTTCAGCAGGCGCTCCGGAGCTTCGATCAAGGGGAACTCGCGGCCCAGCCGGCGCAGCTCCTCCAAGACTGTGGCGCGATCCTGCGGAGTCAACCGCTCTTCGCTCACTTCGCCTTCCTGGGGGGTATAGAGGCTGAACCAGATTCTCCGCGTCTCCTCTCGCGCCGACCAGAAAGTCACGAATTCCCGCAAATAATCCGGCCGCTGGAGAAGTTGCCGCGTAATGGTGCAGTGAATGTTGATCTTGTGCCCGGCGACGTGCTTCAGAATTCGTTCATAGGTTGCGGGCGCCCGCCGCCGATCGTGTTCTGCCGGAAGCCCGTCAATAGAGACAGCGATGTAAAGATTCGCCAGCTTCGCCCAGGCTTCAGGAATGGGCCGGACGGCGCTGGTGACCACCATCACTTCCACGCCCATGGTCTCGAGCTTGGGGAGCAAGGCATCCAATTCACGATATCGTACCAATGGCTCGCCACCCACGATTGAAACGTGCAGCGGGCGATAGCGCCGTACCAGCCCGAGCACGCCGGCAACCAGGTCATCGCCTTTGGAATCACTCAGGTCGCGCAATGTGGTTGCACCACCCAGATGGTCCGAACCGTAAGCATAACAACCCGGGCAATGGAGTGGACATTCTTTGGTGATTTCAACGGACAGAAACGGCTTCTGACCCTTCAAAACGCGGCCCCACGCCGGGATTAAATCCCTATTCTTCATGCCTTGACTCGATTCTCCCAGCAGGCTGAGGGTTGCCCGCGGGCGTGCATGCATCCTTATTTCATCAAAAAACCATAAATAGCGGCCGTTCTATACTTAGACTTCTTCCTGCATGGCATCGTTGCCCGCCACGACAATACCCCCCCAACGATCCTCTGTACATCCCGGGACAAAATCTCACACCTACTGCGCACCCGCTGAGCCAAGCGCGCTCGTCAGCGTTTGGAACATGCGATTGAACGACCGCGCCAACTGGGCGATTTCATCCGAGCCCTTGGCCGGAATTTCCTGAAGATGGAAATTCCCATTGCTGATCTGGTCCGCCATACGCGAGAGGCGGTCGACCGGGTGGACGACGATGACGATCAGGCCCAGATCCAAAAGTGCCAGGGAAAAGATAAACACTCCGCAGAGAGAGATAAGCAGAGTCTTGAAGGCGCTGCTCGCCATATCCTCCGGCACGGATACGGGCACGGATACAATCTGCGCCGCCACCACCTCGCCGGATTTCCAATTGAAGCCATGGTCTGAGCCGTAAGTGGCCAGCATGGAGGCCGGCGCGACGGAGGGAACGCTGTGACATCGCAGGCACTCGGGTGCTGCGGCAAGTGGCCGGGCAAGGAACAGAGATTCACCATCGCCTGTTGTGCGCCGGCCTGACCTTTCCTTTAACTCCGGATGATTTCGGAATTCCTGGATCAAGTCGGCCTCCCAATCCTCCGCTCGGTCGCGCAGATTGGTGGGATTCAATGTGGCTTCCTTGTAGGTGTAGGCAGGATAGTCCTTTCGCAGGTAGTTGAAAACCTCAGTGGCGGAATAAGCTGGAATGCGCTGGGGCGGGAAGGCGCGTGTTTGGTCCTCATACCCGGCCAGGAGCGGGCCAACCTGCTTGGAAGTGTAGGTCCGCATACCCCCAGCTGCTCCCATCATCAATCTCGCCTGTTGAATCACCTGATCGTGAGCACTCTGTTCCAGGAAGCCGTGTGCAACGTATGCCGTGATGGCGATACTTACGGCGAAAACCAGCACCAGTAGTAAATTGAATTTAATTAAGAGTCGCATGTATAAAGTACCTTTTCTTCACGGCCAGAGGGCCGCCGGGCCAGACCTTTCGACTGTCAGGCCACATGCCCTGGGGAAATCGGAAAGACGCGGGGATTATATCACCCTGTCATTCCAGGCGGCTCATTCATTGGGGAAATATCGCCGGGTGTAGTATATGAAGTATATCAATCCGCACCAGAACACCAATCCGGACCCCCAAATCACGTGCGTTAATTGGGGGAATTGACCGTAGATTTGCAACGCCTGGCTATTGAAGCCCATCATACGGTAGAGCTGCACCATGTCGGGAATGTGGACCCAGGTTACCAGCAGGGATAGAACCATCAAGGCGGTTTTGACGATGGAGATTTGCCAGCCGAGAAGTTTGCGGCGAAAGATCAGCCAGGCGGCGAACCCGCTGAAAAGCGAATAAGCCAGAAAATACAAAACCGCCACAAGGCCCTGAAGAACTACTCCAAAGAAAACTGTCACGCGAATGAACACGCAGGCGAGCACCGACACGGCCCCGATGGATTCCAACGCACCGAGGATCAATAAGGGGACGGGCATGCGGGCAGAGGCCGCTCCGTTCGTCAAAGTGCCATCCGCCGGGGCGGTGCGTGATGCCAGGCAGGTTGCCCGCACGCTCCTGAGGCAGTAAAAAACCAGAAAAATGGCGGGCAGCACAACCATTGTGGCGATCAGGAGCATCAATATTCCGACGATTACGATGTGCGCAGCCTCGGGTGAGATAGCGAGCGATTGTTGACGCATGACGGTTGGAAAAATCAGCGACATCGCGACTGTCATAAGGATTCCCAACGCCAGCCATAATCCGCTCACCACCAACATCAGAATGCGCGCCCAGTTCCGGCAACGGATTGACCCGATCCCGGCAATGATGAAAACTGCAGCCAAAACCGCGTACTCCGCGCCCACAACTACCATCACAACGCCTGGGCGAAATCCGTTGGGCGCTGTTGTGCGGTGCGCAGGTCCATAGAGGCCAAGAGCTGTGACCAAAATCATCAGCACGAAACCACCAGCAATGAGAATCTCCACAATTCCAAAGGCAATTAACCACCCACGTCGGCTGGGGTAGGACTTGGGCAATGCGATGGGAGCATTGGACGCCATTTTGACCTTCCGAAGGGATTTGCAAGCCGCGCCTTAAGCAATCTACCCGCCGGTCCTGCCGCGGCATGCGATAAATCTACGCGCCGGAAGGGTTGAACGCAACCGATGAAAAGAGGTGCAGGCCGTGGAAGTGCCACGGGCCAAAGGTTGCCTGCCCGTGCAAGGCGGGTTATGCTCTCAACAAGTTTCAACAGGGCGGAAATCTTAATGAGGTTATTGCGGGCAGGGCTATTTGCGGTTTTGATCCTCGTTTCTCCTACCGTGCAATTTTCCTTCGCGCAGGGGCAGGCGGGAACCTCTCCCGCACCCACCCTGCACGCCACTTCCACCTTGGTGGTCCTTGATGTAACAGTTCTGGACAAGCACGATCGTCCCGTGGTGAAGGGGCTGACTGCCGATGACTTCACTATCACCGAGAACAAGCAGCCGCAGCGCATCTTTTCTTTCGAGCCTCCGGACGCGCACGTGGAGGCAGCGATTTCCGATGAAGCGAATTCCGCCGGCAAGGCGCCGGTATGCATCATCGTGCTCGACGCGCTGAACTCCGACCTTCAGCAATTTGGCTCCATTCGCAGGTCGGTGCGTGAATATCTTCAGGCACAGCCGGACCCCCTGACCTCCTCGGTTGAATTGCTGGTGCAGGGGAATGAATCACTAAAAATACTGCATGGGTTCACGCGCAACAAACAAGACCTGCTGGACGCGCTGGAACACCTGCCCACCTCCATGCCCACGCGGCTTTCGGGCGGCATGTCCTGGCAATTGGAGCGGTTCGGGCAATCGTATGACGCGCTCGTGCAAATCGCCCTATTCAACCGCGGCGTCCCCGGACGGAAAAACATCATCTGGGTCGGCCCGGGCAGCCCCGGAGTGGCGGAGTCCCAACTGCCGCACGACATTGCACTGAAGGTAAAGCGCTATGTCCACGAAACGGTCAATCTGCTGGTCGATGCGCGCATCACGCTGTATGTAATTCATCCTGAATTGAAAGTGGATTTTATGAAACCAAGGATCGCCAGCCTCAGTAATTCTTGGCTGGAGATGATGGACGAGCTCATCAACCCTGAAAGCGGTGATCCGCGCAGCGGCGACCTCAATTTCGGGACCTTCGTGAGCGAGACCGGGGGCAAGCTCTATTACAACCGCAACGACGTGGATGCGGAAATCGCGCGCTCGCAGCAAATGGGCTCAATGTACTACACGCTCAGTTATCAGCCGCCGCAGGGTGATGCGGACGGGCGCTTCCGCCAGATTCGCGTGACGATGCGTGACCCGAGTCTTCGCGCCCTCACCAAGAATGGCTACTTTGCGCCGGATAACACGCCCCTACCCGATCCGCACTGGCAGGCCAAGATGTCGCTCTATGAGGCAGCCGTCTCACCGCTTCCCTATACGGCCCTGGATTTGAAAATTGCCGGAGTTACGCGCCAACCCGATTCGCGGTCGGCGGTCCTGACCGTGCAATTGAAGCCCAGGAATCTGGTTTGGAGAAAGACCGAAGATGGAAAAAGCGCCATTGATCTCGTGGTGGCAGCGGTATGCCTGAACGGACGCGGCGACGTGTTGTCCTCCAACGTCGAAGAGATCACCTTGCAGGTCAACACGCCGGATCCCACCCGGCTGGCGGACTTGGTCTTAAACCCGAAAGTACCGCTGACCATTCCACGCCGCACCGCGAGCGTGCGCGTGGTGATGGAAACACAAGACGGAGGCCTGATCGGCGCGACGGACATGCAGCGGAGTGCGCTTGACGCGGCTGCGTCTTTGTCGACACCTTAGGCGTCGCGAGCCTCCTCATGCTGCCGGCTCAGTTGCAGCGCAGAGATGGGTGCATTCTGCCAATCTCTGCGGCCCTTCTGTGAGCGTCAGATCCGTATTGGTATTCCAAACCAAAAGCCGCAGAAAAGCGGAAAACGCGCGCATCTCTGCGCCACAACTACCTGCCTTTTCCACCTTGTTGAGCAGCAGCGCACTCCTCGATTCGCTGGAGATAGACTTCGCGGGCGTGGTTGTAGGCGTCGGTGGCTGCGGGAAGTTCCGCCTTGGAGATTTTGGGCGCCTTCTGTGACCAACACTGGTTGACGGCGGCAAGGCACCATTTGGCGCTGTCCACGGAGGCACGAATGGGCTTGCCATCGACGACCACGAAAATAGGGTTGGTGTTGGAAGAGCCCAGAATCCGCAGCGCCACCCAACTGCTCTTTTCGATCGGCACATCAAAGGAGAGATCGCGGATGCTGCCGTCGGCCAGAAGCGTTTGCGTGGCCACCGGTTGCCCATTGACGATGACTTCCACCGGTACGTTGCGTGTGTCGCCGATACGCGCGCGTTCAATGTGCCAGTAAGGTTTGTGGTCAGCCGGCAGATCATGAATCTCCGGGTGGGGAACCGTGTCCAGCATGGCCGCGGCTTTCACGGTCACATGGACAGTGGCGGGTGCGGCGAGATCCAGCTCGCTGACCTTGTCTTCAGCTTGCCCCATGCCCAAGGTTCC
The DNA here is from genome assembly GCA_030040315.1 of Terriglobia bacterium. Taxonomy (GTDB): domain Bacteria; phylum Acidobacteriota; class Terriglobia; order UBA7540; family UBA7540; genus Bog-366. Next base: position 17,709 of record JASHTY010000455.1, read on the forward strand.
CACTTCCTTTCCGTTCACGGAGAAATCCACCAGGTGGCTCCGTCCGTCGGAGGTATAAGTGCGGCCGTCGCGAATCGCCTCGAGATAGGCCTTGTAGGTCAAGGGCCCGCCAATTTTTGCGTAAACTCTGCCCTGGCCGACCACCGCGTCGGTGATGCAGGGAAAATCGGTCTCTCCGCTGATGCGCGTGCGAAAGCCCACGTTCAGCGTTTGGTACCAGATGTTCAGTTCCCACGGATAGGGCGTATCCATGGTAGAGATGAAGTTGACCGCGTGCGGGTAGGTGACGTCCACAATATATTCGTTGGCGCCGATGCCATCGAAGCCGGGCATTTCATAGTTGGGGAGCTTCGAGGTTGTGGTCTCAAGGCCCCATCCCGAATGGGCAAAGCCCACCACGGCGCCTTGCTTTTCCCCCCATTGGAGGATGGGAAGGTCCCAGGTCGGCCAGTCTTCAATGCGTTTGGTGCCGGGATAATCCTGGTCGGTCAACCCAATCAGCACCAGATGGCCCGCGTGACTCGAAGGGAAACCCGAGACTTCCAGATCGTAGTGTTCGATTTCATCGTGCTTGGAATTCGGGTTGTCTTTTCCGGTGAAGAATCGTTTTTGGTAATAGTAGCAAGGCCCCCAGGT
>JASHTY010000057.1 GCA_030040315.1 Terriglobia bacterium
TCACCGGAATCACCACGGCCTGCACCGGCGCGAGCCACACTGGGAAAGCTCCCGTGTAGTGCTCGATCAGCACGCCGAAAAAACGCTCGATGGAACCAAACAGCGCGCGATGCACCATGACAGGCGTACGCAACTGGCCGTCCGAGCCGACGTATTCCAATCCGAAGCGCCGCGGCAGGTTGAAATCAAACTGCACGGTGGTGAGCTGCCAGGGCCGCCCGATGGCGTCAACCAGCTTGACGTCGATTTTCGGGCCGTAGAACACCGCTTCACCAGGCATGTACTTGAACGGAATGTTCATGCGCTTCAGCGTGTTCATCAGCGCGCCTTCCGCCAGGTTCCATTCCTCAACTGTGCCGGCGTAATGCTCGGCGTGCGCGGCGTCGCGGGCCGATAGCTCCACCTGAAACTGATCAAAGCCGAAGGTTTTGAGCACCAGCAGGGCGAAATCCACGCAGGCCTGCACTTCCGATTCAAGCTGCTCCGGCGTGCAGAAAATGTGGGCGTCGTCCTGAGTGAATCCGCGCACGCGCAGCAGGCCGTGCACCACGCCGGAGCGCTCGAATCGATAAACCGTGCCGAGCTCCGCCAGGCGCATGGGCAGCTCGCGGTAACTGCGCGGGTGCGCCTTGTAAATCAAAATGTGCCCCGGGCAGTTCATGGGCTTGAGCTGGTACTGGTCGTTCTCCACGTCCATTGGGCCGAACATGTTCTCACGATAAAAGTTGGTGTGGCCGCTGGTTTCCCACAAATGGAGGCGCATGGCGTGCGGAGTGAAAACCAGATCGTACCCGCGCGCCGTCAGCTCATCGCGCAGCCAGTCCTCAATTTGCCGGCGGATGACTCCGCCCTTGGGATGCCAGAAAATCAGCCCCGGCCCGGCATCGTCCTGAATGCTGAACAGGTCCAGGTCCTTGCCCAGGCGGCGATGATCGCGCTTCTTTGCTTCTTCGATCTGATTGATAAATGCATCCAGATCCTTCTGGCTGAAAAACGAGGTTCCGTAAATGCGCTGCATGGGGCGCGAGTGCTCATCGCCCTTCCAGTAGGCGCCCGCAACGCTGAGGAGCTTGAATGCCTTAATGCGGCCTGTTGAGGGAATGTGCGGCCCACGGCAGAAATCCAGAAACTTGCCCGTGCGGTAGGCGGAAAAAACCGGGTCGGCCTTTTCCTGAATCAGCTCGCACTTCAGGAACTCACCCATCTGCGCGAAGAGCTTCAGACCTTCTTCTTTGGGAAAGTAGACCCGCTCATTCGGAACGTTGGCTTGAACAATCTCCTGCATCTTGGCTTCGATCTTGCGCAGGTCGTCTTCAGCGAACGGCTTCTCCCGGTAAAAGTCGTAGTAGAAGCCGGTCTCGGTGGGCGGGCCGATGCCGGGATGCGCGTCAGGGAAAAGTTCGGTAACCGCGGCGGCGAGCAGATGTGCGGTGGAGTGGCGGAAAACCTCCAGGCCCTCCGCGGATGACGGCATGATGAATTGAATGGGACCGTCGGATTCCAGCTTTGTGGACAAATCGATCAGCCGGTCGCCGTGCTTTGCGACCAGCGCCTCCGCCGCGAGACGTGGGCCGATGGATTTGGCAACTTCCAGTGCGGTTGTTCCCTGGGGATACTCTCGCACGGAGCCATCAGGAAATGTAATGTGGAGATCGGCCATTGACTCGATGAACTTCCTGCACGTAAAGTGTGAACTCCAACTATAACAATGAGTTCATATTATGGTCAAACTCTGGGAAGGCGTGACCCCTTAAACCATTATTTCTGACTGGTCGCGCCCCGTGCCGACCCAATCCGGCGAAAACAACCAAAATTCGGCGTGGCGGCAATTGCCATTCGCAAGACTCTTTGAGCCGTACAACCATTCAAAATGACCGTTCAGCGCAATATTCTTAACCTTAACTCCCGTAACTTGTACCATTTGCAGGCAAATCAGGATCGGCGGACCATTGGGCCACTGGGTTTAATCACCATTCACCAAGAGGTCTGAACGGCGTTTGTCTGAGGAAGTTTTTGGAAGCATTTGTCGTTTCGAGATTTGCGGATTATTGCGTTATCTTTGGTTTATCCACAATGGTGGTCAGAAATTGATCGCCACCTAAAAGGGGAAGGGATTACTAACCATGCCAAGAATCAAAGGTCAGCGGCTCATGAAGTTCGTGGACCAGGCCGTGTGTTCAACGGCGGGGGTCGTGTTCGACACCGTTCAGTATTTCAACAAGTACCGCCCAAGTCCCACCTTCACTCCCAAGTGGTCTGACAAGCCGTTGCTGAAGTCGTGGCAAAAGACCAAGCCCCAACTGGGTTGGCCGCGCCAGACGGATTCCCTTTGCCCTGAGTGCGTGAAGGAAGCCCGTGAAAAAATCATGAGTGGCGACGACAACTGGCGCTCCCTGCTCACCGAAAAAACCGGCGAGATCAAGGCCAACATTATTGAACGGGACGGACAGGTTTGGATGGTTAAGGATTGCCCCATTCACGGCCATTTTGAGGACATGATGGCCGTTGACGTCAATTTCCTGAGCTGGATCGAGCGCAACTTCCCGGGCCGCGATATACGCGCCCACAACGACGAGGGGCTTCACAATCACGGTTCCA
>JASHTY010000456.1 GCA_030040315.1 Terriglobia bacterium
AACAGCAGCCAGCCGTTGATTGCGCCGTGCGACGCAAGGTAGAACCCCACCAGAGTGCTGACCAGCACGAGAAAATTGACTTCGGGCTTGGTGAGCGTCCAGTAGTCCGAAAGGCGAGCGAGCCACTCCGGATGCATCGCGCGCGAGTTGAGAGCCGCCGAATTTTCCCTGCCGTTGGTCATGAAGTTGCGTGACGGGGCGCGGAGGCAACCTCCACTTCGCGCTTGCCGGGCGAAAGGAAGCGCCGCGCCTGGTAAGTCAGATAGAGACTCGTGACCAGAATCAATGCACCCACCGCCACGTGGGCGGTCGAAACGTCCACGAAAGCGGGCAGGGGCTGCGGAGCGGTGCGCTCCGCAAGCTTCGTCATGTACGATCCCATCCCCAGAAATATCTGTGCCGCCACCAGGCCACCCAGCAGCATTGCGGGCCGCAGCAGTCCGCGAACTTCCGAGAAGTTCATCAACACAGTGTAGACAATCCAGCCCACCAGCAGAGTCACCACGCACGCGCCCACCACATGCGGCGAGATGATGCCTTCTTTAGAGTGCCGATAGACGGCACCCAAAATCAATTGCACCAGAATCACGCCGGTGGTGACGGTGGTCAGGTGCTGAAGCGAAGGCGAGCTGACGTCGTCCACTTTGGCCTCATCCCAGCGCCAGCCCGGGCGCGTGAAGAATGCGATGCTCGCGGCAACGCAGAAGAAAATCTGCGCAAGCGTAGCGTGAGCTGTAGAAATGGCCACGGGCAAATAGAACAAAACCGTGATGCCGCCCAGAATGGCCTGCGCCAGCACTGCCATCACCGCCGCAAAGCCCGTCCAGCGCAGCCAGCGCCGCGAGTCGCGCAGCCAGATGCAGATGGCAAGGATGATGGTAAGAATTCCCACGAACCCCGCGATCATGCGGTGGCCGTGCTCAAATTTTACTCCGCCCACCATGCGCGGCATGCGGAATGTACCGAAGGACGTCGGCCAGTCGGGCACCGAAAGCCCCGCGTCATTGCCGGTTACCAGAGCTCCGGCAATCACCAGCAAAAACGTGCAGCAGGCCACGAACTTTGCGTAGCGATGGAGCCAGGGATGAGTCTCGGTTCTCGTCATGATCTTTGATTCGGCTTGCCCGTTGCCAATAGCGCGTGGTCGTCTTCGAGATAGCGGAGGTCGGCTGCAATTCTACTTTCTTCCTGGGATGTCCCGGCCGGCGGATTCCTGATCTCGAATTCCGAATTCTGGACAATTGCGGATTCTGAATTCCCGACCAAGAATTCATCGCGATATTTGTTCCGATACTTATAAAGCACCACCGTGATGAGCGCGAAAAATACCAGCGGTGGCACCAGCAGAATCAAGGTCCCATTGGCCAAAGCCTGCTTTGCCGCGGATTGGGCCGCGGAAGCGCTGGTGTAGCACATCGCGCAGCCCTGGGCGTGAAGTACAGAAGGCAGAAGGAAGTAAACAGCAAGCAGCGCGCACACTGCTGAAAAACAAAGTTTGAAGGATGGAAGGATGAAACGTGACGCCGGTCGCCGCCACGACTGTTTCATTCCCGTGACCCTTGAAGCGAAATTCTGTAATTTCATTTTTGCCGCCATCATCAATCAACACCCACCAATCGAAGCTACGAAAGACCAACTTTCAGCCTTCATATTTCAACCTTCATACTTCAGTTCAGTGCGGCCGCATGTGCAGCAGACGCAGGCTGTCGGGCAAAAAGATATTCATAAGCACTATCACGATCACCAAGGCCGGCATCAGGGTGGCCGCCATGCTGGGCTTTTCGTAGCGCAGGTGCATGAAGTAGGCGATGATCAGTGCCGCCTTCACGATGGAGAGCCCCATCAGAATGGTGAGCATGATTTTCAGCTCCAATTGCTTGTAGCCGAGGAAGACCTCCACTCCGGTCAGCGCCAGAAGCCAAAACCAGACGATCAGGAAGGTTCGCGTAGAGCCTTCGGCGTGTGCTTGTTCAGACATAAATTCTCCTCAGAAATCCGTCCTTACCCCTGATGAATCGACAAAACATAGACCAACGGAAAAATGAACATCCAAACCAAATCGACGAAGTGCCAGTATAATCCTGCCACTTCCACATCCTCGGCGCTTAATTTACCCTTGCCGAACCAGGTGGCGACCACTCCCAGATAAATCACGCCGCAAAAGACGTGCGTCATGTGCAGGCCGGTAAGCGTGAAGAACGCCGCGCCGAACAACGGTTCGCCCCAGGGATTGTGGAACAGCCGCACGCCTTCGTTGATCAATCCCACCCACTCCGTGGCGTGAATGATCACGAAGAGCAGGCCGCCCAGCATGGTGGCCATGATCCATTTCACCGTCGAGCTGCGCTTGTCGCTCTTGGAAGCCTGCACGGCCATCACCATGGTGACGGAGCTGGAGAGCAGGATGAAGGTCATCACCGTCGCTTTCACGAGGGCGGGATAGAACTCGAAGGGCTTGGGCCACTCGACGGCCGCGACGCGCACGTAGCAGTAGGCCATGAGCAGAGCGCCGAAGGTGATGGCGTCCGACATAATGAAGAGCCACATCCCCAGCTTCTTCGAGCCCGTGGCAAACGGCGCAACACCCCCACCCCACGCCGAAGCCGGCGGTCCGGACAGTCTTTCCGTGATCGCATCGTGACTGGCCATTCAGTTCCCCCGTTGATTATTCTTGGAGTGCGGTAGCAGCAGCTACCGCCTTTCTATCGTGAATCACAAAAACTTAGACTTTTTCTTTCGGCCTAAGAAGGCGGTAGCTGCTGCTACCGCACTCCAAGGTCACGCCCATTTCATCAGCAGAACAAAGATAAAAATCCACAATACATCCATAAAGTGCCAGTAGATCGCCGTAACATCCAACGCCGTGCGACGCTTGATTCCGCGCGCGATTCGGCCTGCGCAAATCGCCAAGTATCCGAGTGCCAGCACTCCTCCCAGCAGGTGCACTCCATGCGCGGCGGTCAGGACGTAGAAAAACGAGCTGCTGGGATTGGTGGCGAGATACACGCCGCGCGCAGCGAGTTCACGCCAGGCCACGACCTGCCCAACCAGGAAGCCAATGCCCAGTGCCACCGTCACCCCGAGCCAGCGGATGAAGTCTGCGGCGGCGAGGCGCGTCAACGAGCGGCGCGAAAATTCCAGAGTAAGACTGCTGGCCAGCAGCACGCCCGTGTTCACCCACAGCAGGCGCGGCAAGGCAATGGAAACCCAGTCAAACGACATCCCCCGGCGCACCACCATGGCACTGGTGAACCCAGCAAAGAGCATTACGATCCCCACCAGGGCAAACCACATACCCAGTTGGTAGGTGTGGGAGGAAACCCGTCCCGCCGGCCAATTCGACCCGCCCCCGCCAAATCCGTCGCCGCCTGGGGGAATCCTGCCCGGACCGCCAGTGCGGGAATCGCGCGTTTCGGGTTTCGGTGGTGTAAGGACCGTTGAGGCCATAAACTTTAGATAACTGTTGCCGGTCGCCGGTTTTCAGTAATTGTGGCCGCAGACCGCGCCGAGGGTCATTTCCGAATACCGACGACAGAAAACTTCTTTCATCCTTCCTTCAATACTTCCGCATCCGTCTGCATTATGTAATCTTTTTCCGCCCCCGGTACGGAGAACTCGTAGGGGCCGTGATACACCACGGGGTGGAGTCCGGCAAAATTATCGAAGGGCGGCGGCGAAGGAACGGTCCATTCAAGCGTGGTGGCTTCCCAGGGATTCTCTGTCGCCTTCTTGCCCCAGAACAGACTCCAAATCAGGTTGGCGAGGAAAATGAGCTGCGCGCCGCCGGTAATGAACGCCGCAATGGAAATGAACCGGTGCAGGGGCATGAGCGGCACCAGGAAATTGTCAATAAACTCCGAGTAGCGCCGCGGATTGCCTTCCAGACCCAGATAGTGCATGGGCATGAAGATGGCATAGACACCTACGAACGTGATCCAGAAATGAACTTTCCCCAGCGTCTCATTCATCATGCGGCCAAACATCTTGGGGAACCAGAATGCGGTCCCGGCAAACATCCCGAAGATGGCTGCCACACCCATGATGAAGTGGAAATGGGCGAGCACGAAATACGTGTCGTGAAAGTAGATGTCGATGGGTGGCTGTCCAAGGAAAATTCCGGAAAGCCCGCCGGTCACGAAGATGGAGACGAAGCCCAGGGCGTAGAGCATCGGTGAATCAAAGCGAATTCTAGCCCCCAGCAGCGTGCCAATCCAATTGAAGGTCTTGATGGCGGAGGGCACTCCAATCGCCATGGTAAGAATCGAAAACGCGAAGGCGGAATAGGGGCTCATGCCGCTCACGAACATGTGATGGCCCCAAACGCCAAAGCCCAGCACGGCAATTGCCCCCATGGCGTAGACCATGGCGCGATAGCCGAAAATCGGCTTGCGCGCAAACGTGGAGAGAACATGTGAGGTCACTCCCATGCCGGGCAGAATGGCGATGTAGACTTCCGGATGGCCGAAAAACCAGAACAGGTGCTGCCAGAGCAGAGGGCTGCCGCCCGTATGGTTCGACAAAATCTTGTCACTGACGATCAGCCCGCCGGGTATGAAAAAGCTGGTGCCGCCCATGCGGTCCAGCAGCAACAAGGCCCCCGCCGCCAGCAGGACGGCAAACGAAAGCAGGCCCAGGATCGCGGTAATGAACCACGCCCAGCAGGTGAGGGGCAGCTTCATGAGCGAAAGGCCCCGCGCGCGCAGGTCCAAAGTGGTGGCGATGAAGTTGATGGCGCCCAGCATGGAGGCGACGCAGAAAATGGCAATCGAAAAGACCCAGAGCGTATCGCCCACGGCCATGCCCGGTCCGGCGGCGCCACCCACGGCGGAAAGCGGAGGATAATTTGTCCAGCCGGCGATGGGCGGGCCGTCGCTGATGAAAAACGTCGCTATCAAAACGATCAGCGCAAGAAAAGTCACCCAGAAGGACATCATGTTCAGCCTCGGGAAGGCCATGTCCTCCGCGCCGATCTGAATGGGCAGAATGAAGTTTCCGAAACCGCTTTGCGGCGCGGTGGTGAGAACGAAGAAAACCATCAGGGTGCCGTGGAGGGTGAGCAGGGAGAGATAGTACTCAGGCGTGATCACTCCGCCCGGCGCGCCCAAGGGTGAGAGCTTATCGAGCAGCGGCACCGCGGTGTGCGGCCAGGCCAGATGCAGGCGCATCAGAATCGAGAGCGTGAGGCCCACGAACACACTGAACAACGCCAGGAAATAGTATTGAATCCCGATCACCTTGTGATCGAGGCTGAAGATGTACTTGCGGATAAAGCCGGTCGGGGCGTGATGCGCCGCGTGTGTTTCCGACATTAATGACCTCCGCTTGTCCCTCGTAACGTCGATCCCGCAAGGCGGGACCGCCGCTTCCTATCGTTTCACTTCACTCATTAGCGCCATCATGTTGTCTTCCGAATCGTGAAAAAACGTCATCCACAAATCGTGATCGGGCATTCGGGCGATCATGTGCGGATCATCTTCAAAGCGCACTCCCGCCTGCTTCATCTCCGCGTGAGCCGCATGAATATCGGGCACGGCGAAATAGAGAATCGAGGAGGCGCGATCAAATTCCGCCTTTTCCGGCTTGTCGATCATGATGCGCACGCCGCCGCAATCGAAAAAAGCCAGGCCCGGCGGGGCCTTGAACAAAAACTTCAGTCCCAAAACGTTCTGATAAAACGTCGCCGCCCGCTCCACGTCATGAGCCCGCACCCGAACCTGGCCGAGACGGGAAATACCGGGGACAGTTGCCGTAACGGCCATCGAACGCTCCGATTGGACCGGCGGTCGCGCCCCGCGAGACCGCCGCTAAAGCTACTGCGTTGCTGCCTGCTCGGCGAGCCACTTGTCAAAATCTTCCTGTGTCATTACGTCAACGAAGGCGCGCATTTTGTAGTGTCCCAGGCCGCACAATTCCGCGCAGGCCAGTTCATACCGCCCGACCTTGGTGGCCGTAAAGTGAATGGGGATTTCCATTCCCGGCACCAGGTCCTGCTTCATGCGCAGTTCACGGACGTAGAACGAATGCGTCACGTCTTTCGAGCGCAGGATCAGATTCACCTCGCGGTTGACGGGCAGGCCGAGCGTGGCGGTGACAATGTCGTCCTTGGAATCCGCGTCGTGGTCGCGGTCGAGTCCCAGAAAATTCCCCATGGAGTCATCCACTTTTTCCACGTGCACGGGGCCGAATTTGCCGTCGGGGCCGGGATAGCGGAAGTACCAGGCGAATTGCTGGCCCCAGACTTCAATCTGCATGGCGCCTGGCTGCGCGCCCACAAAGTGGATGCTCGCCCAGGTCTTGTATCCCATCAGGTTCAGGCCGATAAAGAGCACGGCGGCGGCCAGGGTCCACGTGGCTTCAAGCATGTTGTTCCCATGTGAATACCGCGCCTTGCTGCCGTCTTTCTTGGAGCCATATTTCCAAACCGCGTAGGCGAGTGCGAACTGCGCCGCAACGAAAATGATTCCCGTAATCACCAGGGTGAGCATGAACTGGTGGTCAATCGCCGGGCCGTGGGTCGAGATGTCAATGGGGAACCACCAGGTATGCGCCCAGAAGAAATAGCAGGAAAGAACCGTAATGACGATCACCGCCAGCGCAAGCGCCAGACCCATAGGTTTTCCTTTCCTAACACAGAGCCGCCCTTTCGGGCGGCGCCGTTCACTGTCCACTATTCACTGTTCACTGACTTTTCAAGATGCCTTGAACGTGAAATCCACCGACTTGCTTTCCTTTGGCCCAATCGTCACCGTCTGGTCGGAGGTCTGTCCAGTGCCGCCAATGGCCGACCAGGCTTCAATCGTGTAGGTTCCGGGAGGAAGACCCTTGATGCTGAATGTGCCATCGCTGCCGGTCACGGCGTAAAACGGATTCGTGGTTACGCCGATCCAGGCACGCATCCAGGGGTGCTGATTGCACTTCACCGGCACCATGATCTCCGGCCGCGCGAACTTCTGCTCAATGGGCGCGGCGCCCGGCGCCTGCGACATGTTCCACTCGCGATTGTCCTTGGGCATGGGGTGAATGTTGTGCGTGGTCGGGTCGCTGGAAACCACCTTGAACGTCTGGCCGGCCATGATGCCGAGCACGTGCGGCTGGTACATGCAGCCGTTCTGATCAAGAACCACGGGGTCCGAGGGCGGCGCAAATGTGTACTTCTCGGCGCCGGACTTCACGTAAACGAAGACGTTGGGCAGAGTGCCGTTGTCGTTCACTTCGGCGTCTTCGGCCGTCACCACCTTGCCGGCATGCTTCTGCACGCAGACCGGGTCCTGATCCATGTGAATAACCGGCGCCTTGGGCTTCGCGCCATCGAATGAAACCTTGCCGGTCACTTCGCCCACCGTGGATTGATCAATGGGAGTTGGGGCGGGGGCGTTGGTGGCAGGGGCCGAGGGTTGTTCCGCTGTCTCTTCCTCTTTCTTGCCGCAGGCGACCAGCGCAAGAATGATTAAGGCCGTAAACAGGAGAATCAAATTTCGCTTGTTCATGAAAAAACCTTCCTTTGCAGTTTAGGAGACAGGAGTCAGAAGTCAGGAGACAGAGTCAACTACCTTCCCCCATCAACCGGTTTAACGACCGGCAATTTTAGCAGCAATCGGGCCGGAAGGCATTCGATTCTGCCTGCTGTCCGTCAACCGATGGACTGGCTCCTGAATTCTGATCAATTCCGATGTCTTCAGCATGTCCGCGCTCATGCCCATCAGGCGGCGCTGCTCGTCGGGCGTAATTTCAAACATGTAACGCACCAGCAGTTCAGGCTGGTCGCCGTCATAGCCCTTGAAGATGTCGGGGGTGGGTCCGGCGAAGACGTAGTGATCGCCCACCGGCTTGAACAGTCCGCTGGGCATGGCCGTGCCCGGGGCGATCATAGAAGGATCAAGCATCCAGCGGCGCGCCCAGCCGGGCTTCAGCCGGTCCCGCGCCAGCAGGAAATTGGGCGCGGTCGCGAACTTGTCGTGCGACGGGTCGCCCGTGGCGTGGCATTTCAGGCAAGGCGCACCCTTACTGGTGAACAACGCGCGCGCCATGGCAATCTCCTGATCAGTCAGTGGCTCAAGTTTGGGCGGAATGTAGGGCATCGGCTGGCCCGAAAGCGCCTGGAAGAACCGCACCAGCTTGCGAATCTCGATGGGTGAGAAGAAGAAGGTGGGCATGCGCGCTTTCAGGTAAGCCCGCACGCCGTCACGATCCGTGTCCTTGGAATCCATGGCAGGGTTGGCCAGAAACTTCTCCATCCAGTCGGGACTTACGCGCGCGCCTTCGCCCATCAACTTGGGCGGCAATTGGTCCCTCCATTCGGGAGTCTGATAGCGCGGCAAAGTCATCAGCCGGCTCGATTGCCCTACCATAAACTGATGGCAGCCCATGCAGTTGTATTTCTTGACCACCCACCAGCCTTCCTGAATGTCGCGGCGCTGGTCCTCCGGGGCGTCCCAGTAGCGCTGGGGAATTTGCGATTCCACCGCGCCCATCAGGAATGTGGTGAGGGCGTTAATCTCCGGCTGCTTCAAATCGAAGTCGGGCATGCGCAGGCGGTCATTGGGGTCGCGGTCTTTCCAATCCCGGCCGGTGTCGTAGATCTCGGGCTTGGCGAGCTTGTGCTCGAAGAATCCCTTGTGGTCGTACCAGCCCTGCTCGCGCGCTTCGCGGGTGAGGAGCGCGAAATCGATCTGCTCGATGGGCTTCGAGCCCTCCTTGGTGAGCTCGGTGCCGATGCGGCCCTCGTCTTCCATGCCGGCGATTTCATGACAGCCTGCGCAACCGTAGCGCTGCACCAGCGCGTGACCCTGCGCCTTCAGGCTCGGATCGTTCAGGTAATCGGCCTTGGCATAGGAGGAAGGATCCTTGGTCTTGAGCGTCATCAGGTAGCTGGCGATGTCGCGCGATTCCTCGATGGTCAGCCGCAGATTGGGCATGATGGTTTCCTGCTCCACCTGCAGCTCGTGGCCGTCATTCGGGCACTTGCTGTGGTCGAGGTCGAACACAAACGGCAGGCCGTGCTTCTTGTAGTCGGCTTCGGTCAGATCCCGCTTCTCAAACGGGCAGTAGGGGCGTGTGCGCTCGCGCGGATTGTGAATCCAGCGGACCAGATAGTCGTAGTTGTCCTTTTCTCCAACGCGCGAAAGGTTGGCGGCAAAGTGCGGGCTGGACTCATCGAGCGAGTGGCAGCCCATGCAGCCACGCGTCTCAAAGCTCTCCTTGCCCTTTACCGGATCTCCCTGCGGCTGTGTGGGAAGGGCCGCGTCAATGCCGCTTTGCCAGATGAAGGCGCTGATGGCCTTCACTTCATTATCAGCAAGACGAAAGCGCGGCATCCGCGTGCTGGGCCGCCAGGCGTGCGGATTGGTGAGCCACACGGGAATCCAGTCGGGATGCATCTTCACGCGCACTTCCTTCAGATCGGGGCCGACTTTCTTCGTGTCGCGCAGCAGATCCTTGGACCGGCGATCGAGTTGCTCGATGCGACCATCAATGTCGCTGATGGAGACGCGCAGTTTGTCCGCCTGGGTGTAATACATCCGCGCTGTGTCATTGTCGGGAGCGGCGTCGCCCAGTTGAATCGAGCGGGCGATATTACGCTGCGCTTCCGAGCGCTGGTTCTCGAACAGCAGGAGCTGCTGCTGCACGCTGGCAATCAGCTCCGGCTCAGGGTCGTAATTCTGGAAGCGGTGGCAGCCCACACAGCCGCGGCGCTGGAACAAATCCTTGCCATCACTCAGCACAGGCGCGTGGTCAAGCACCATGTCCATGGCGTGGCACTGCTGGCAGCCTGCCTGCACGTTCTCCATGGGGTGGAGCGGCCACAGCCAGTGCTCGTACTGCCCGTGCGCCCTTTCCTTGCTTTCCAAAGCCATGCCGTTGCCGCCGTGGCAGGGCGAGCAGCCGAATTTTTCAGGATCGTGCAGGGTGAGCAGATCAGGCTCGGGGTGGCTCACGAATACTTCCTTGCCGCCCATGTCTTTGGCGGTGATCACCACCTGCTCGCGAATGCCCGCGTGGCAAGTCTCGCAGCGATCCACAATGCCCGCGTCGGGATTGTTGATCTGTTTGATCTCGATTGAGGCGTCCTGCGTCTTCTTCAGCACGCCGCGCATTTGCTCCGTGGTCAGGCCGTTTAGGTGGTCGGTTAGGTAAGCATCGCGCTTTTTGCGTAGCTCGGAAACGGGTCGCAGGAGCTCCGACTTCTCCTCCAGCATGTTGGCCTTGTCAAGCTGGACCTTGTTGAATTCGTCCTGAAGCTGCTGGAATGTATAATCCCCGGTGACGATTTTGCCGTCGGGAAGAGTGGGCAGGCTCACGCGAAACGGGCCGGCCTCATGTTTAGCCAGTTTATTCTGCAGGGAGGTCTGGTTGTCGAGCGACGTGTGCTCAATCGCATAGACTTGCGTGGCAACGTAAGCGCGCTCCGTGGTGAAAGTCTCGGTAATGGCGCTGAAGCGCGCGTCCAGAATGGCGATTTGCTTGTCGGTCTCGTCGGATTTATCCTTCACCTGCTCTTCCGCAGCTTTCACCTGCTGGTCGAGTTGCTGATAATCCGGCGAGGCGAGAATCGCCTTTTCCGCCGACTCCTGAACGGGGATCTGCTTCCTCAGAAACTTTACGTAGCGGACGGCGAAATCGCGCTCGTAACTCTTCCACGGGCGCAGGCCGAAAAATTCATTGTAGAGCGCCCACACCAGCGTCAGCATCACCAGAACCGACGAAACTACCAGAAACGTGCCGAGCGACGACGTGATGACGGGATCCTTCTCGGAAGTGTCAGGCAACCGAAGCCTCCAGCTTTCGAAGCTCGAAGATCGAAATTCGAAACTGGCAAGCCGCGACGAGTTTCGAATTTCGGTTTTCGAGTTTCGTCTTCACTACAGATTGAACCAGGGCGTTACCCAGATGTACTTGATCCTGAACAAATGCCGAATCAGAATTTTGATGGGCAGCAGCATCATAATCGTCAGGAACCCCTGCATCGTGATGTACTGAAGGAAACTCATTTTAGCGAAAACCTTCTTGTTCCAATCGCTCCAGGTGAAGAGCTTATGGACCACGCCGCCGGACACGGCGAAATAAATCCCCATCACGATGGCGCCGAAAATGGTCTTGCCCCAGATGTTGGTAATGCGGAACAGGTCGGGCAAGTCGCGGTTCACCTCAAAGACTTGATTGTTCGGGTCCCACGTTTGCCCCGGCCAGAACCACATCCAGCCCGGGCCGCGTATAAACGTTCCAATCACCACCATGAGCAGCCACAGGAACAAGAATCCGAAGCAAAACGTGCTGATGGCGAAGCGCCGCTGCTTCCACGTGTAGTAGCCGGCTCCGAGCGGATTGGCATCAATGTAAGGAATCACAATCAGGCCCACAATAATCAATGAAGGCATGACTACGCCCGCCATCCACGGATCGAAATAGACCAGCATTTCCTGCAGACCCAGAAAATACCACGGCGCCTTGGCGGGATTCATGGTCAGGTTGGGGTTCGCCAGTTCTTCCAGTGGTGCGTTGAGCGTGATCGACCAGACCATCAGGATGACGGTCACCACGATGGCGGCCAGGAATTCGATGCGGAGCAGGTAAGGCCAGACGGGAATTTCCTTGCTCCATCCCGCCTTCCAGGGCATCGTCTTGCGATGATGCGTCTTGGCCAGCTGGGGGTCAGCTTCCAATTGCGCAATCAGGCGGTCATTGGCCAGCGCCTGCCGAATCCCGTACCAGGTGTAGAACGGCACCAGCAAAATCAACGCCACGATGGGAACGTTGTCAGGGGCGGAAGTGATTTCCCAGAGTTGATGCCAGTCCATATCATTACTCGGTGTGCTGCGGAACGACGTAAGGCAGCACCTTCGCCTTGATTGCTTCCTGCTCCAGCACGACGGGCGCGGGGCCGGAGATTCCTCCGTCTTTCCGCACGCGCCAGAAGTGCACGATCATAAAGACGCTGGCAATCACCGGAATGGCGATGCAGTGCCAGATGTAGGCGCGCAGCAAAGCGTTGGCGTCCACAATTGAGCCGCCCAGCAGCGCGAACCGTACGTCGTTATAAGGCGTCATGTGGAGCAGCGGGCCGAACGGGCCTTCGTGCCCCAGGAACGGTGTGGCGCGCGCCATGTTCGTTCCCACCGTCACCGCCCAGAAGCCCAGTTGATCATCCGGCAGCAGGTATCCGGTGAAGCTGAGCAGCAAAGTCAGCACCAGCAGGATCACACCCACGCACCAGTTGAATTCACGCGGTTTCTTGTACGACCCGGTCAGGAACACGCGGAACATGTGCAGCCACACCGTGATGATCATTAGGTGCGCCGCCCAGCGGTGCATATTGCGCAGCAGCGAGCCGAACGGCACGTCGCTCATCAGGTAGACGATGTCGCGGTACGCCTGCCCCTTGGTCGGGTGGTAGTAGTACATTAGCAGCACGCCGGTAAAGGTAAGCACGACGAAAAGATAAAAGGTGATGCCGCCCATTCCCCAGGTGTAGTTGTAGCGAACGGCGTCGCGATTAATCTTGGAAGGGTGCAGGTGCAGAAAGACGTTGGAAAGGACGCCCAGCGCGCGGCTGCGCGATGACTCATCGTGCTTGACGCGGAAAATGGACTTGAAAACGGCGGTCTTTTCCGGCTGCTTCAAGCTCTCCAGGTCTTCTTTCGCCTTGCCTACGAGAGCCGTGTTGATCTCGCGCACCTCATCCAGGACCGCGGCGAGCCCTTTCTTTGAAGGTACGTCGCTCGGCGCTTCCTTGGGAGGAGTTCCGCTGTGCTCTTCGGCCATTCATAGCCCCCGCTTGCAGTGATCGGTCCGCCGATCTCAGGAACGGCTCTTGCTTCTGACTTCAATTTCTTTTTCTACACCGTACGCCTAAACATTTATATACGACCCCGGATCGTTGAACTGGTCCACTCCACCCTTGGGCCAGGAGAAAAGGCGGCTGGTATCCACAACAATCTGCCCCGTGGCGTCAAGCTCCACATGCGCGCGGTCCATGGGGCGTGGCGCCGGACCTTCGAAGTTGATCCCCTCAGGCGTGTAGCCGCTTCCGTGGCAGGGGCACTTGAACTTGTGCTCCGCGGGCTTCCAATCCGGCGTGCAGCCCAGGTGCGTGCAGCGCGCGAAGATCACGAAGATGCGGTCCCCCTCGCGCACCACCCAGATGCGGTCCGAAGCTTTGAAGCGCTCGTCCACGCCCGGCTGATAGTCCGACGGGTAACCGATATTAAAAACCGTGCTGGGCTCAAAAAGTGCGCGGGGAAAGAAGAATCGCAAAAACATCAAAAGGTTGGCGCCCAGAAAACCTGTTACGCAGCTCCACACGATGCGGCGGCGCATTTTGGTGGAAGGAGAAACTTCTTCCGCTGCGGGCTTGGCTTTGGGCGGCGCGGGCTTGGGAGCAGGCTTGGCGGGGCTTGCCACCGCCGCGCCGGCGGCCTGTGTTGGAGTAGCTGCGGGATCACCCACATTCGCCATAAACCAATTTCCTCTTTGGCTGGATTCCGTCAGTTCGTCAAACTGAAGAATTCCTGCTTGCCCTGAAAGCAGCACTATAGTGAAGCAAGCCTAATCTGTCAACAATGGAGAGATGCAATTTTTACAAATTTTCGACGTGCCAATCAAAAGTTCGTGAATCCGATCCTATTTTATATCGCAACGCGATGTATTGCAGCGAGAAGCGGCCCAAGCTCAGAAGAGTTTTGGGCCAAGAGTTTTCAGTGGCTCGGACCGCCGCGGACCGAACTTCGCTCAACTGCCGTTTTGTATTTGAAATCCCTTCTGGTGGTCATATACTCTCGGCCGCAGCAAGTCTGAAATCAGTTTCCTACAAATTCAAAAAAATCAGGAGGAGGCAAACTATGCTCGGAGAGCAAATTGCTGAAGGGCGCGGGAAGCGCACCGGAAGGCGCGTGCTGTCGGCTGACGCGGGAGGGTTCAAGGTCGAGGTGTCATTTGAAGGGACCGGCAAGCTCTTGGGGGTCGATTACATGGAAATCGGAACCTACTGGTCGTCGCAAAGACCTGACGGCAGCTTGTACGGGGAAGGCCAGGGCGTCGTTATTGCGCCAGATGGCGGGGTTGCTACCTGGAAGGGCGCGGGCGTTGGAAAATTTGGCGATGCTGGGGCGGTGAGCTATCGCGGGGCTATTTATTATTCCACGACAGTTCCCAAGCTCGCGCGCCTGAATTCCTGTGCATGCGTGTTTGAATTTGATGTGGACCCGCAAGGTAACACCCACTCCAAGCTCTGGGAATGGAAGTGAATCCATTCTTTCCGTGGGGTCCGTTCGCAACCCCCTCGGGAGTTGACCCGCAAAAAAGCCCGGCCGTTTCGACAGCCGGGCTTTTTGCTGCGCTCGAACCAGTTCTTTGCAGACTCTTGGCCCTGCCACAATCCTTACTCCACGGGCTCAAACATCACGCAGATGGGAGCGGCCACGTTCGCTTTCTGCCCCGTGGGCGTAAGCCGGCCGGTGCTCGGGTCAATTCGAAACACCACCAGCGAGTCGGACTCTTGATTCGCGGCAATCAGGTACGACCCGCTGGGGTCGATGCCGAAGCTGCGGGGAGTTTTCCCTTCTGTCGATGCGTATTGAATAGGCCTGGGCGTTCCCTTTACGGGATCGAGGGCAAAGACCGTGATGCTGTTGTGCCCGCGATTGGAGCCGTAGAGAAACTTGCCGCTCGGGTGAATGTATAACTCCGCGCAATCGTTGTATCCCTTGTAATCTTTGGGAACGGTCGAAAGGGTTTCAAGCGAGTGCAGCACGCCACCCTGCGCATCGTAGGAAAATGCAGTCAGGCTGGAACCCATTTCCTCAATCACATAAGCAAACTTGCCGTTGGGATTGAACGCGAAATGGCGCGGCCCGGTTCCGGGCGGGACCGCGGCCGAGGGCGGCTGGTTGGGCGTAAGAGTGCCCTTGCTTGCGCCAAACCGATAAACATAGACTTGGTCCGTGCCCAGGTCGGCGGAAACCACAAAGCGATTGTCCGGGGAAACGTAAATGGAATGTGCGTGTGGAGCTTCCTGGCGCTTTGGATCGACGCTGTGCCCCGTGTGCGGCAGGAACGCGGATGCCTTGCCCAATCGTCCATCGTTCAGAATTGGGAATGCAGCGACGCTGCCCACTCCGTAGTTCGCCACCAGCACGTACTTTCCCGTATGGTCAACCACCAGATGGCATGGCCCTGGGTCGCCTGAGGGCACGACGTTCAACAGTGTCAGCTTGCCCGTCGCGCGGTCAATGGAGAAAGCACTCACGCTGCCGGACTTCCGCCCTTCAAAGCTGCTGATCTCATTTACCGCGTATAAATAATGATGGTTGGGATGGATGGCAAGGAACGCCGGATTCTCCGACTCTGCCGCCAGACCGATGGGCGTGAGGTCTCCCGTCAATGCGGAAAACTTGAAAACGTAAATCCCCTGGCTCTTCGGCCCCGTGTAGGTGCCAATGTAGACGAAATAATTGCTCATGGTGGTGGGATGCCCTTCCGCCCCCCGCGCGTTCTTCAATCCCAGGCATGCGGCGAGCAGTGTGAAAGTAAAGACAAGCCTCCGGGTGAGAATTTTCATGCCCCTATAAAACCGCAATGCACAGAAATGCGCAAGGGCATCGGTGGGAATATAATGAGCTCGAATGATTACGACGGATAACAATTCCAATATTGAACCTGAAGAAAGGGAGAACATTGCATGAAAATCGACAGGGATTTTACTCGCCGCACCGCGAGTGTGCATTGCGCCCTCCTTGTCGCCTGCACTCTTGCGGCCGGATCGATTGACTCCTATCACTTGCTTGCGAAATACCCGTTTGGGGCGGCCGAGGGGAGCACGCAGGAATACTTTGACTACATCAACGTCGATTCCGCGGCGCGCCGCGTCTACCTGTCGCACGGTACGGAGGTGAAAGTCGTCAATGCGGATACCGGCGCGCTAATTGGCAACATTACCGGATTGAGAAGAGACCATGGAATCGCACTTGCCGCCGAATTCGACCGGGGCTTCATCAGCGACGGCGAGGAGGGTAAGGTTATTATCTTCGACCTGAAAACCCTGAAGGTTTTGGGTGAGGCAAAAGCTGCTGACGATGCTGATTGCGTGATTTATGACCCCGCATCGAAGCTTGTTTTCGTAATGGAAGGAGATCCCCACTCCGCGACGGTGATTGACGCCAAAACCGGAAAAGTAATTCAGACGATTCAACTGGGCGGCGCGCCCGAGTTCGCCGTCGCTGACGGCCGGGGGACAATCTATATCAACCTGGAGAGCAAAAACGAAATCGTGGCAGTGGACTCCCACTCGCTCAAGATCAAGTCGCGCTGGCCAGTGGCGCCGGCGGGCAGCCCCACAGCGCTGGCCATGGACCTTCAGCACCGCCGCTTGTTCAGTGCGGGGCGTGAACCTGCAATGTTAGTGGTCATCGATGCCGACAGTGGAAGAATGGTCCAATCGTTTCCGATTTCGGAGGGCGTGGACGCCGCGGCATTCGATCCGGGTTCCGGAATGATCTTTGCCTCCACTCGCGATGGAGAGATTCACGTTTTCCACGAGGATTCGCCAGACAAATTCAGTGTAATTGAAACCATAAAAACCGAGTATGGGGCCAAGACCATGGGGCTCGACCTGAAAACCCACAACCTCTTTGTTGATACGGCAGACTTCAGTCAGCTTTCGGCCCCCGCAGCGGGTGGCCGTGCCCCGCGGCGAACACCGGTGGCCGGAACGTTCAGGGTTTTGGTTTATGGCCGCTGAAGAATCAGTCCCCCCACACAATCTTGAGTGTGGAAGAGGCCACCAGCGCGGAATCGCCTTATTCAATTACCTCCCACGGGGCGGGGAGAAAGCGGTGGCTTGGGAAGCTCCTTGATCGACTGTTTCATCGAAACGTCGTCAAAGAGCAGCGAAGGGACAACTAATGAGACGACGGCCGGCGCGCCGCCAAAGCCCACGCCGCCGAACATGAAGAATCCCGAGTTCCTGATGTTGAAGAAAGTGGTATTGAAAACATGCGGGTTGTCAGACGCAGCGATGATATCCTTGAATGCCGAAGTGTTTGCGCCGTCAATGAGGACATTTCGGACCAACTCCCGGTGCCCGTCGGGAAAG
>JASHTY010000457.1 GCA_030040315.1 Terriglobia bacterium
GATCAAAAGGCTGCGGAGAGGTCGGTGGGGGCGGCAGGACAATGGGAGGGGGCGAACTGACCACGGGCTCGAAGCCGGTTCCGCTCAGGGGAATCGTCTGCATCGCTCCCCCTACACCGATGGTGTCATCGGTGATGGTCAGGTCGCCAGTGAGCGAGCCGCTGGTCGTGGGCGTGAATGTGACATTGATGGTGCAGAATTGGCCGGCGGCGAGACTGGCCGGGCAATTGTTGGTTTCGGCAAAATCGCCGCTGGCGGAGATATTGGCGATGTTCAGGGAAGCCGCGCCCGTATTGGTCAAGGTTACAGCCTGCTGCGCGCTGGTGGTATTCAGAGCCTGCTTGATGAATGAGACGCTGGTGGTGATAAGGCTGGCATGAGCGAACGCCGACACCTCCCGCACGCGGTTGTTGGCCGAGTCGCCGATATAGAGGTTTCCGGACTGGTCCACAGCGACTCCATAGGGATAATTCAAAACGGCATTGACGGCAAGACCGCCGTCGCCGCTTAGGGTACTGACGGTGCCATTGCCAGTCGGCCCGCTGCCTGCAACCGTGTTGATAATTCCACTCAGGGCGTCCACGCGCCGAATTCGCTGATTAACCGTGTCTGCGACAAAGATATTGCCGAGGGCGTCGACGGCAAGCCCGGCCGACGGATCTATTCCAGCGCTTGTTGCGGGGCCGCCGTCCCCACTGAACCCACTACTCCCGTTGCCCGCGACGGTTGTGATGATCCCGGTGTTTGCATCGACCCGGCGGATGCGTCCATTATCGACGATAAAAATATCGTTCGAGCTGTCCAGCGTCACGCCGAGCGGCAGGTTTAATTTGGCGCTGGTGGCGGGGCCACCGTCACCGCTGAACCCGGAGCTGCCGGTGCCCGCTACCGTAGTAATGATCCCAGTGGTCGCATCGACGCGGCGGATCCGATTATCCCCGCGATCGCAGATATAGAGATCGCCTGCCGAGTCCACAGCAACGCCGCGCGGGAGGTCCAGCAAAGCGCTGGTCGCCGGACCCCCATCGCCGACATAACCTGCCCGCAAACACCTGCTTGCATTACTGTAGGGGCACGTGCCGCCGCCGGCCACGGTAGTGACGGTGCCTGATAACGCGTCGACACGCAGGACGAGACTGCCATCGGCGACGGTGATGAACAGATCGCCGCCACTGTCCAGAGCGATGCCGATAGAATCCTGGAACAGGCTGGCGCTCGTGGCGGGTCCACCATTCCCCGCGTAGGGCAAGCCCACGCCGTCTCCCGCAACAGTGGTGATATTGCCGGTCGTTGCGTCAATGCGACGGACTCGCGGTTCGTCGACGTCGTCAACAAAGATGTTTCCCGAGCCGTCGATTGCCAGGGAAGAAGGAATAACTGTGACGGCAGCTACGGCCAGGCCACCGTCACCTCCCGACCCGCCGCCCGCGTAGGTGCTGATGACCCCCGTCG
Source organism: Terriglobia bacterium (assembly GCA_030040315.1). Taxonomy (GTDB): domain Bacteria; phylum Acidobacteriota; class Terriglobia; order UBA7540; family UBA7540; genus Bog-366. Next base: position 1,453 of record JASHTY010000457.1, read on the forward strand.
TGCCGTCCACCCGCCGCACGCGGTTGTTGGAGATGTCCGGGATGAAAATATCGCCGGCGGAATCAACAGCCACCTTTCCCGCTACGCCTGTGAAGTACACCTCCACCAAATTGAGCGTGGCGCTGGTGGCCGCACCGGTGTCCCCGCTGAATCCGGGGTCGTAGAGGCCCTCACCGTTGCCGGCCACCGTGGTGATGATCTGTGTCGTCGCGTCAACGCGACGGATGGCGTTATCGACGTCGTCGGTGATAAAGAGGTCCCCGGAGGAGTCCAGAGAGACACCACCTGGATTGCACAGTGGGGCATTGGTGGCCGCACCTCCGTCCCCGGTGGCGCCGGGTGAATAGGAGCAGGCATTCGAATAACTTCCTGCCACCGTGGTGATGACCCCTGTCGTTCCATCCACGCGCCGAATAACGTTATTATCCTGGTCCGCGATGAACAGATCACCGGAGCTATCAACAGCCACGTCGGTTGGATATCCCAAACCAGCGAGTGTTGCCCCGCCGCCGTCCCCGCAATAGTATGCGTCGCTGCATGCAGTCGGGTACCCAGTGGTCGATGAAACCGGGGTCCCTGCCACGGTGGTGATGACTCCCGTCGCGGCGGCCACCCGCCGAATCACATCGTTTCCATCATCAGTAATAAATAGATTTCCGCCGGAATCGACAGCGACCCCATTAGGGAAGTCTATTGTGGCGCTGGTGGCAGGCCCGCCGTCGCCCGTGTAGCCGGCAGTTCCGTTGCCCGCCACGGTGGTGATGACGCCGGTTGAGGCGTCCACCCGCCGAATGCGATTATTCATGGAATCGCTGATAAAGAGGTTGCCCGATGAGTCGAAGGCAAGCCCGCTGAACACCGCCTCCGTGTTAATTCCCTCTAAATTGAGGCCGGCGCTCGTCGCGGGCCCGCCGTCACCGCTGTAGGACGCATACCCGACGCCTGCCACTACGGTAACACTTCCTGAGGTATCGATCTTTAAGACTTCACTCTGCGCCGGGGCGGTAACATAAAGGTTCCCGGATTTGTCCAGCGCAACGAAGGATGGATAAATAATCTCAGCTGAAAGCGCCGCTCCTGCGGGCGATCCGCCGCCGGCGATGGTGGTAATTATCCCCTGCGCCCGGGCACTGGGGATAGAAACCAGAGCCAGCCCGAAAGTCACGATCAATGCAGCGGAAATGGCAGGGAACGAATGCCGGACCAAATCTTGATTGTTACATCTGCTCTTCATGAGGGGCCTCCAGCGCATCAACGCTCGTGG
>JASHTY010000458.1 GCA_030040315.1 Terriglobia bacterium
CAAGAGGGGTTGTGAATTGAACTGTCCCCGCTGCGCTCAGAAGGGCTGCCGAAGGCAAGGCAGTGCCCGCGATTGTATTCAAGGCACTTGTTGATCGCGAGCAGCCTGCCTGATTACACGACCCCAAGTCAACATGCATGGTTCCACCGTCTCCTGCTGAGACTGCCAGGTGAGTTGAACCGGAATTTGTGAACTGAACGGGCGTTTGAGCTTGAGCCAAAAGGCCCCAGCACCCAAGCATCAATCCTACCAAGAAAGCTCTAACTGTCTTACGCTTCATGAACCCTCCCCATTTTCCTCCAAGTGCCACTCTTCTGCGCTTGGCTCCCAAGGCAGTTAATCCGCCCTATCCCCAACCTGTGCAAGACGGATGCCAATGCACGCCACACGCCCTCAATATCCCTTTTGTTTTGAGGGCAATACGTGTCAGCGCGACGCCGCTAATCGACATTCTGTAACGTTGCTGCAATACGGCCACACATGGGTAGGAACGTTCCCCGAGGGCGTCAGTACAAGCCCTTACTGGCTAGCCTCCAGTGCTTCCCTGGCCTGCTTCGCATCGTCACCCTGAAGGTTCAACCTGATGGCGGCCTGAAGTTCTTGTTGCGCTTGCCGCTGCTGGCCGGCGGCCATGAGGGCCAATCCCAGATGATAACGGTAGGAGGAGTCACCCGGCTCTCTCCTTCGGTCACCGAATCCGTCTGCTCCATTTCTCAGGCCACCAGGGTTGTGTTGGGTGTGACGCGCAGGCTGAGGTACTCGGCGACGATGCGAACCAACTCGCCCGCAGCTTTCGCGAAAGAGTCGGTCGTATCGACCACCAGATCGGCGCGGTCCTTGAAGGGTTCAATGAAACGTTTTTGCATGGGGCGCACAGTGTCCGTGTACTGGGAAATCACCGATTCCACGGAGCGGCCCCGCTCGCGCATATCCCGTTGGAGGCGGCGGACCAACCTCAAGTCGGCATCCGTATCAACGTATACCTTCAAGTCCATCAGGGCGCGAGAGCGCAAATCCCAAAAATAGTGGATCCCCTCCAGGACGATCAGCGATTCGGGCCGGACCGCCTGGAAGCGTCGCGCTCGCGTGTGTGTGGCGAAGTCATAAACCGGCTTTTGCACAATCTGGCCGATGGTCAGTGACTCCAGGTGACCGCGCAGCAGGTTGTGATCTATCGCGTAAGGCTCGTCATAATTCAGAGCCGCGCGCTGCCGCGGGGACAGGTGGCTGCGGTCCAGGTAATAAGAGTCCTGGTCCATCAGGCAGACGCCTAGGTCCCGATATTTTTCCGCCAGCGCTTTTGCCAAGGTGGTCTTTCCGGAGGCCGATGGACCGCCGATTCCCACCACCAGTCCTGCTCTGCGGTCGGTTTCCAATTCAATCTTCTCAGCGGCTCGGTTGATTTTCATTTGCACCCTCTTTCGGCAGCGTGAGTTTTGCAGAGACGGCCAGACCCGGGGCGACTGCTCTCAGTGCCCCCATTTGGCCAATGAAGTTTTCCCTTACGCGAGTGTTTACCGCTCCCCATGCGACTTCTCCTGGCCGGCGAATTCTTTCACAGGCAGGGTAAAGGGCGGCTTCAGTTCGGACCACTCTGCCTCAATGTCCCCCGCGCGGGAGCCAAAGTTGGCGGCAGCGCCAGCCCAGACCCAAAACATTTGAATCCGCAGGCGGGTTGCTTCAGTAAGCTGCCTCCGTTCGAAGGTCTCGATCCCGAGCGCGAAGGCGGCAACAGCGAACAGGGTCGCCTGTGCGGTTACGATGACCGCAAATCTGGAAATTGTCGTTGTGGCCGTGGGATGAAGCGCCAGGGCGCACACTGCGGCTGTAATTGCGAAAGCGCCGAAGGGACGCAACAGGGCTTCCCGCACATACCGGGCGGCGGGCAACTTCAACACCCAAAGGACGTAGGCGGGCATCAGAATCAGCCCGGTGAAGAGCATGGGCACGGCCGTTCCCAGCGCCACTCCCAGCAATCCCAGAGTTCGCGCCCAGTGGATGCTCAGCAGCAGATTCACCCCCCCTTCCGCAAGCGTCCACAAGCCAAGCAATTGATGCCGGTTAAGGGCATAGAGCAGGCAGTTTGAAGGGAATTGGGCAACGGTGGCCACGTAGCCGGCGGTCAGCACCACCAGGAGTGCGTAGCTTGATACAAACCGCTCACCCAGCCACAAGCTCAGCAGGGGCCTTCCATCGATCCACAACAGCAATCCGATTAAGAGGCTGAGCAGTGTGGTGGCGCGCGTTCCGCTCAGGAAAACCTTCTGCAAGTCTTTGGCCTTGCCCTGACCCTCCAGCGAGCTCATGCGCGGCATCAGCGGCCCCGCCAGCCCCACGGCGACGGCTTTGAAGTATTCCATCAACCGTCCCGCCACATTGAAGGGTGTAATCAAAGCGACGCTCAGGAGCCGGGCGATCACCACCGAATCGGTGTAGAACCGCAGGTAGTCTCCTGCCGTGGTCAGCAGCAGGTAGAAGCTGTAGGCTGACATTTCGCGAGTCCTTTTCCAGGTGGCCAGCCGAGGATCGAGAGAAAGCTCGGGATCTATATGCTTGATGGAGAGCCAATTG
>JASHTY010000459.1 GCA_030040315.1 Terriglobia bacterium
CCGTGCTCCAGGCCTTCCTCTCGCCCAATCCTGAGGTGCTTGCGGCTCTGGGCGTCTACGGCGGCGTCTACACCTGCATCGGCGTGGCCCACGCCATGCAGGGTCCGGTGGCCAAATGGCGCCCGCGCATCGTTCTGCTCATCGGGCTCTTCGGCCTGGCCGCCTCTGCGCACATCGCCGCGCTGCCCGTCACCGCCGTGCTCGGCCTCGTTCTTATGCTCTGGGTTGCGGAGGGCCACCGCAGCCAGGCGCTGCCCATAGTGCTTATCGCTACTGTGGGCGCGCTGGTTCTTCTCTTCGTTTGCTATGGGTTCTCGCCTGACGCCTTCAGCTACGTCTTCCGCTCCGCCGCCGGCTTTCTGTGGCTCTCGCTCGATCCCGCGCGCCGCTTCTTCTCGAGCTTTGCCCACGCCGGCATCGCCGTGGCTGCGGGCGCGGCCCTGGTGCTTTATCTCGCACTGCGCCCCTCCCGCTACTTCGGCAACACCACTCCGTTGTTTTGCGCCTTGGTTTGTTTCCTGCTGGTAATGACCGGCGCGCCGGGCTCGCCCTGGCTCTGGGCGCTGCCGTTTCTGTTCACGTTCATCGGCGGCGTGTTTGCTGACGCCTACGAGAGCCCCCGCGGACGCGTGGCCGTGGCCGCGGCGGTCGCGCTCGTGGCGCTCCAGGCAGTGCTTTGCATGCTGAGTCTGCCGGGGCTTATCTGAGCCTGCCCTCGATCCAGACAGGGGCTATACTGGCTTTCATTCGCAACGCTTGATCGAAAGGGCTCGGATGAACCTACGCCGGCTTGCCTTTGTTTCTGCCGCCATGCTGGTTTCATTTGCGTCTCCATCCATTACGCAAACGAGCGAAGCGTTGGTTGTCGCCGTCTCGCGCAATGACTCGGTCCTAAGTGGAGGGATCGGCACAGGCAGCAATGCCGCGCCCGGCAAGATCAACCTTGAAATTCTTGCCTACGTGTCGGCAGACGGACAATGGAAAAGTCATCCCTGCGCTCAGAATTACACCAAGGCCTGTGAAAAATTTGCACGCGATTATCTCGGCAAGTCTCAAACCTATACAGTCATCAGTGCGGACGGGCGCGGTGCAACGATTACCTCAGCCCCAACCGCTCTAGATGAATGCTACGACTACACGACAACCGGCTCGTACGCAGGAGCAGCAATTCGGGCGACCACAATTGCAACCGACGCGCCAGATTTCTTTTCTCCAGGACAGCCGGCAACACAATTGCCTGAAGAAGAAGCTCGCATTGTGCTGCGTCAACTAAAATCTCTTATCCCTGCGCGGCTTGACTCGATCGAAAAGCTTAGGACGTACAAGGTTCAGCTGGAACGCCACGACTTTTTCGTGATCCAGAGGGCATTTCGGGATTATGCTCTGGACCCTCGCTACGACACCGGCCAGGGAAGCCTCAAATTCATCTTCGGTATCGCTGCCCTCGAACAAGGCCAACTCCACATTTTGTATTGGAAGAAGAACATCGAAGATGCAAATGAACAAGTACTGGCCACAATTCACCTGAAAACCGGCCGCGACTTTCTAGTCACAACGATTAGCGATCCCGAAAGCCAGACATTTCATGTCTATGGCATTCGAGGTGGGAAGCTGTCGTTGGTCTATTCGGGAGGAGGATCGAGCTGCTGAACTTTGGCGGGTAACCAGGGAGGATTGGCGCCGAAAACGGAGAAAATGCACTTGAAGACATTAGGCATTCCGGAGCATAATAGGAGCAACTGGCAGGTTCAGTTTCATGGCGAGTTCCTACCGGAGTTCAAAAAATTTCCAGACGAGGTTCGACTTGAAGTAGACGCCCTCGTGGAAATGTTACGGGTTTTCGGTCCCCAGCTCGGCAGGCCCCACGCGGACACGCTTAACGGCTCGAAACACGCAAACATGAAGGAATTGCGATTTCAAGCTGGGAACGGGGAGTGGAGGGTTGCGTTCGCCTTCGACCTGAGCCGCAAGGCAATCCTCCTGGTTGGAGGAAATAAAGCCACCAAGTCGAAGACGAAATTTTATCGTGATCTGATTCGAGTTGCGGATCGCCGATTTGACCGGCACCAGTGGGAACTGGCAAGAGGGAGGAAGAGGTAATGGCTATCCCGTACGAGGTTGTTCTCGCTTCGGAGGCCCCGGAGTTTCAGCAAAGAGTCAAGGAAAGGGCTGCCAGACTCATCGCAGAGGAACTCAACCTGCGCGAAATGCGGCGCTTGCGCAAGCTCACCCAGGCCCGGCTCTCGAAGAAACTCAAGATCGGGCAGGAGGGAGTATCTCGGATCGAAAGTCGCACCGATCTTTATCTTTCAACGCTGCGGAATTATGTGGAAGGGATGGGCGGCAAACTTTCTCTGATCGTCGAATTCCCTGACCAGCCGCCGGTGGTTTTGAGCGGGCTGGGCGAAGGCGGCGCGGTTCGAAAGAGCCGAAAACGGGCCTCGAAACGGTCCAAGCGCTCCCCCGGATCGAAGGCCGGCAGACGCCTTGCCGCTTGACCGCGCTGAGACTATGGGCGGCGCCGAATACTCGCCCATAAATATTAGAAAAATAAAGAGTTGTTTACTCAATCCCGCCTTGCTAAAACCCTGCCCCGGCATCTAAAATAAATCCTGTAAGCCTGCGGGTCCGGCCCCTCCTTTTCCGGACTTTTTTGCCGCCCTCCTGCGGGCCGAAATATCACCTTTATGGCCGACGATCAGAACCCTCAGCTTCCCCTCGATGGAGGTACGCCTCCCGGCAGCGGCACCAATCTCATCCCCATCAATATCGAAGACGAGATGCGCCGCTCCTATCTCGATTACTCGATGAGTGTGATCATCGGC
>JASHTY010000460.1 GCA_030040315.1 Terriglobia bacterium
AAGCCAACCAATTGCTGCGCGATGCCGGGCGCGGCTATCGCGCACCGTTTGTTGTTCCCGAGGGGGTTTGAGGGTAGTGGAGAAGTCGCCGGCAGAGCGGCTGCGGGCCCGGGCCGCTTCTTGATTATAGGCTAGACCCATTTCCAATCAGAGCGGCCGGGCGAGCAGAGGATCGGGAAACTCACCAGGTGTTAGCAGCATCTGCAGAATCACCCTGAGCTTTTGACTTCATGGACATTTTGTCCGTTCTCGGTTTCGTTTTACAAAAACCACATTCCCAGCCCTTTGTTTTCAATATGTTCTGGGCTTCGTTTTCCGCAGGGGGGCTGGGGTGTGTTTTCTATCAGGCTCGCAGGCAAAATGTCCCAAGCTCCAGTTCGTCCGCCCTTCGATCCTCGAATTCCTAGCCCCCGGGGCCCGGGAGGATCAAGATCAGCGGCAGAATCAGAGGCGTCGCACAGAATTTGGGTTTATGCATGGCCGCGTTCCCCGGATAATCGGAGTCAAACATAGTGCCAAAGAGGCAATCTGGCACGGCCCCGGAGTATCTATCCTAATCCAGTAAAAACCGGCGTGCCACCAGCTCGCGGCGGGCCCGAACCTTGCAAATGCCAGATGACAAACTTCGGTCGACCCTGCTAGGATGTTCCTGGCGCGTCAGGGCGCCGCCGGGTCCGCGGAAAGGACTGTGTCCGCCTGAAGAAAAAAATTTGCATCTTATCGGAATGAACTCTTTTCTGCCCGAGCGAGCGGACACCGGGCGCGGTCGGCGTTGAAGCGCCACCAGGAAAGGAGCTCATCATGAATGAATCCCTCCCCACTCGCGCTTTCCGCGAGCACACCGACCTGAATCAACTCAAGCGCCAGGCCAAGGAACTTCTGGAGGCCTTTCGCGGCGGGGACGCTGCCGCCGTCGCGGAGGTCAATACGCACTTCCGTGGCGCTGATGCCGGCAAGTTTGCGCTTCACGACGCGCAGCTTGTCCTGGCGCGCGCTTATGGTTTTGCCAGTTGGCCGAAGCTGAAGGCATACGTGGATGGCGTCACCGTCAAACACCTTCTCGATGCCGTGCGCGCCGGAGAGGTGCACAAAGTGGAAGCGATGCTTCGCGCCCGCCCGGAACTGGTCAACATGGACATGCGGGAAGACGAGCATCGAGCGATTCATTATGCCGTGATGAACCGTTCCGCCGATATGACGCGGCTGTTGATGCAGCATGGCGCCGACGCGCGCAAGGGAATTTATCCGCACCGCGATGCAACGGGCGCGCTCACCTTGGCCACGGACCGCGGGTATGACGAGATCGTCACAATCATTCAGGAAGAAGAGCAGCGCCGGCGCCAGGCGCACGCCGGAAGCGAGGCCGCGTCCGCTCCCGGCAGTTTGTTCAGTGTTGACGCCTGGCAGAACGGACGCGCGCTCGACATTTTGAAAGCCGATCCCGCTCTGGCCCGGACCGCGAGCCCCGAGGGATGGACGCCGCTTCACATCGCCACGGGCGTGCTCGACGAAACCGGAGTAGCGTGGCTGCTGGAGCACGGCGCGAATCCCAATGCCCTGGCGAAGGGCCGGTGGACGCCGCTTGACGTGGCGGCTTCAGCAAAGTGGTGGGATGAAACCGGCAGCCCGGCGAAGTTCGAGAAATTGGCAAGACTCCTGTTGAGCCGTGGCGCGGAGATGGGGGCGATCCCGGCGGTTGCACTCGGCGAGGCAGACTGGGTGCGCGCCCGTCATGCGCAAGGCACACTTGAGATTCCAACCAGCACCGACATCTTTTCAGAATACGGCGGGCTGCTCTTGATTGCGGTCCATCACGGCCGGGCTGAGATGCTGGCGCTGCTCCTGCACCTCGGGTTCGATCCGAACGAGCGCATGCGCCTGGCCGGAATGGACGAGATCATCTACACGGCCGGCGGGCCGTTGTATCGCTGCGTGTCAGAGGGCAGGTTCGAGATGGCGCAAGTTCTGCTGGCCCACGGGGCCGACCCCAGCGCCGACGTCTATGCCTCAGGCTCGCCATTGTATCGGGCTTATTTGCTGAAGAAGATGGGCTTCGTCAAACTCCTGGAGCAGCACGGCGGCTTTCTGGACGCTCCCTGCGTGGGATTCGCCTGCCAGACCGAAACCGCCAGACGGCTGCTCGAAGATGAAGCCGCCGGACGGCTGCGCGCGGGCATCGTGCCTGCCGGCAAAACTGTGGCGGAAGATCTGATCTGGAGCGCCTCAGGCGGCGGCGATCCGGAAATCGTGCGTATGGCGCTTGAGCGAATCAACTGGCCACGCCAGGATGTGCGCTGGCTTTACCCGCTTTGGCAGGCCTTCACTTGTGATGGGGGAATCGAGCCCGGCCTCGCCTGCTTCCGCCTTTTGCTCGACCGCGCCGATCCCAACCAGAGCAGATTCGGCAGGACGATTCTGCACACGGTCATGGCGAGAGGCGGGAAGGAACACCTGCCCTACGCCTTGATGCTGCTGGACGCGGGCGCGCGAACGGACATGCGCGACGAACTGCTCAGAAGCACGGCGCTCGGCTGGGCATGCCGCTGGGGGCGCGTGCATTTTGTGAAGCTGCTGCTGGAGCGCGGCGCCGACCCGGTTGAAAAGGAGGCCGAACCGTGGGCGACGCCGATGGCCTGGGCGCAAAAGATGAAGCACGAAGAGGTGCTCGAAGTGTTGCGGGACTATCTGTCACAGTGACATGGGGGAGCTCTCTGCAACGCTGCTGAAACCGGTTTGGGGTCTCACCAGGTCTCGCGGGCCCAAGGAACAGCAGCTTGTACATCGTCACTCTTAATCCCGCGCTGAGCAAGCACGGCGCGTAGCTTGTCGGCACGCGGCTCTTCGGGGGCAGCGCGTCTGGCGTCAGCGCTGACGTTCGTCTCGGGCAAGCCGATTTGATTATTGATTGCGTTCTTGGTTCGAATAGATTCTTTCATGAAATCACTGCGATCCTACCACGGCGTAATGGCTCCTCCTACCTCTTCGCCGCCAATTCACGAAGGTGTTTGCGTACCTTATCTCCGTCGGGGGCGTTGGGGGCGAGTTGAAGGTAGGCTTCAAGTTCCTGGCGGGCGCGGGCGAATTGGCGCTGGTTTTCGAACGCGATGGCGAGATTGAAATGGGCATCGGGAAAGTCGGGCTTCAGCCGGATGACTTCTTCGTATTCGTGAATAGCCCCGTCCACATCCTTCTTATCGTACAGAGCAACAGCGAGATCCTGGTGGGCGGTTGAATCCTGCGGCTTGGAGCGAAGGTAATCGCGGTAATTTGAAATCGCCTGATCCAGCTTGCCTTGGCCGTAAAGCGCGTTGGCAAGGCCCAGCCTGGCCTCAACATTATCGGGGCTATCGAGCAGGCCTTCCTGGAATTCCTCGGCTGCGTCCGCCGGTTTGCCCAAGTGGTTCAGACTGTCACCCAGAACGAAATGGGCTTCGGCAAAATTGGGAGTGACGTGCAGCACCGCCTGAGCTTCAGAGGCGGCGCCCGCGTAATCGTTTTGATGGACGAGCGCGCCGGCCAGGCTCAGGTGGGCATCGGCCCATTCCGGGCGAGCCTTCACCGCAGCGCGAAAGGCCTGCACGGCGCCGGGCCAATCGCCCAGCTTTTCAAGCGCGAGGCCAAGATTCTGCTCCGCCTGCGCATCCTCATGCAGGGCCAGGCTGGCGCGATAAGCGGTTACTGCGCCCTTCAGATCACCGCTGGCATAGAGGGTGTTTCCCAGGTCGCGCTGGTAAGCCGAATTGGTCGGATCCATGCGCACAGCTTCCTGCTCCTCAGCCGTGGCTCCCGCCGGATCGCCGCCGGCGCGCAAGGCTGCCGCCAGGCTGCGGTGCAGGCTGGGATCATCGGGGCGCAACTTTATCGCATCGCGGTATGTAGGCACCGCGAGCGTGAAATTATTCTCCTGCATCAGCAGATCGGCCAGGGCAACCATGGCCTCAGGATATTCGGGCCTTAATTTGATTGCCTGTTCGAGCTGACTCTGCGCATCCGCCTTCTTCCCCAGCGCTTCCAGAGCGAGCGCGGTGCGAAAATGGTATTCCGGACTCTGGGGCTGGAGTTCAAGTACCACACGATACTCTTCCAGGGATTTCTCCAGCTCATTCGACGCCTGGTAGGCGTTGGCAAGATGCGCGTGGGCGTCTGCATCATCGGGGCGCAGGCGAACCTCCTCGCGGTATTCCTGCACAAAGCCTAAGAGGTCGCCGGAGGATTGCAGGGCTTCAGCCAGGTTGCGGTGAAAGCTGGCGGTGTCAGGAGAGAGCTCGGCGGCCTTGCGCAGCTCGCGAAGCGACTCGGTCAAGTCGCCGGTTTTGCGCAACACCAAGCCCAGCTCCTCGTGGAGCTTGGCGTCGCCCGGACTCAGGCGAAGCGCTTCACGGTATTCGCTGACCGCCGCGGGGTGATCGCTGACGGAAAGGTAGGCGGCCGCAAGATCCGCATGCGCATCGGCATCGTCGGGACGCAGGCGCACGACGCGGCGCAGCTCTTCAATCGATCCGCCGTAATCCTCCGCCTCGCGCATGGTGAGCGCCAGGGCGTAGTGATAATCCGACTGGTTGGGACGAAGCTGGATGGCCACCTTGTACTCCTCAATCGAGTGGCTCAAATCGTTGATGGCGCGCAAGGCGGCCGCCAGGCTCAGATGAATCTCCGGATCGCTCGGGCGAAGCCGAATCGCGTTGCGATACTCGTTGATGCCGCCGGCAAAATCCCCCGACTGGATTAGCGCGGCGGCCAGGCCCGTGTGAGCGTCGGGGCTGTTGGGATTCAATTCGATGGCTTGGCGATACTCGGCGCCCGCTCCGGCGGCATCACCCGATTGCAGCAGGGCCTGGGCCATGGCCACGTGAATCTCCGCATTGCGAGGTGCCAGCGCCAGCGCCGCCTTGTACTCGAGTGCCGCTTCGCTGAAAGAACGATTCAAGGCCAGCGCGTTCGCCAGGTTCAGGTGCGCGGTGGGATTCTGGGGATGCGAGCCCACTTCGGCGCGACAGTCGGTGATGGCCTCGGGAATCTGCCCGTCGGCTTCCTCCAGCGCGGCGATGTTCATGTGCACGCCGGGAAATTCCGGCCGCAGGCGCAGGACCTCACGATACTCCTTCAGCGCGTCGCCGGTTTTCTGCTCCGCGGCGTAGGCGTTGCCCAGATTGTAGTGCGCTTCCACGTAGTCGGGCTTGAGAGTGAGGGCCCTTCTGTAGAGTGCAATCGCCTGGTCCCATTTGCTGAGTCGCGCCGCTTCGTTGCCTTGCTTCAGGAGATCCAGCGGAGATAATTCTTCTGATGGATTGGGACTCGAGGCCGGGGCCTGGAGCGTGGGCGCTTGCGTGAGTGCTGTGCGAGCCGCCAACGGCAACATGCACACAGCGCCGGCCAGGAAAACCAGCCTGGCCCGTCGCCAATTCCCCGTGGCGGCTGCACTCGGTTGCATGGATATAGGATACACCCAAGGGCTGAATGGTGGGCCCGAGCCGCCAACAGAAAGACTCTCACCACAGAGATCACAGAGCCGCACAGAGAAAGCTCCTTTGTGGCCCTCTGTGCGCTCTGTGGTGAAGGCAGTTCATTGGAAATAGCGCGCGAGACTCTCTACTACTGAAACCTCTAGGCGACTTCGCTCTGCGGCGAGTGCCAGGCGAACAATTTCTCCTTGAGCTCGTCACGCTTCTCGCGGTATGCCGGAAGCGACGCCAGGTTTTTCATTTCCGCAGGATCGGTTTCCAGATCGAACAACTCATCAAGGTCGCCCACGTAATAGCAATACTTGTAGCGGCCCTGGCGGATCATCGCACCGGGGCTTTTCGACTTCAATCGCATCTCCGCGAATACGGTCCCCGCATTTTCCGCGCCGGGCTCGTGCAGGAGCCGTGCGATGCTCGAACCGTCGAGTCCGGAAGGCGCCGCAGCTCCGCAGAGTTCGAGCAGCGTCGAGGCAATTTGCACGAGGCTGACGGGAGCGGAGCAGCGCGCGCCTGCGGGCGTCACGCCCGGAGCGCGGAACAAGAGCGGCACTCCCGCCGCGGGTTCATAAAAAGTCATTTTCTGCCACAGGCCTTTATCACCCAGCATCTCGCCGTGGTCCGAGGTGTAAAGGACGATGGTATTCTCCTCCAGCCCCAGTTCGTGGAGAGTGCCCAGAAGCTTGCCAACGTTATCGTCCGTTTGCGCCAGGCTGGCGTAGTACAACGCGGTGTGCAGCTTTGCCTGCTCCGGAAAGCGCAATTCCGGGCATCCATAATCGTAATGAATTCTCTCCTGCACCCACTTGGGCGTGGTTGCCGCGTCGACTTTTCCCCACGTTTCCGGCAGTTTCATGTCGTCGGCATAAAACATTCTGGCGAAACGCTCGGCGGGCATGAACGGGTCATGCGGCTTGAGGAACGAGCTGACCAGGAAGAACGGCTGCTGCTTCCCGTGGTTGCGCAGAAAGCGCATGGACTCTCGCGCCACGAAGGATTCAAAATGGTCCTCCTCCGCCAGCGCAGAAATGCGCCCCACGGAGGTGTAGCCTTCGCGATTGTCGCGCTCGATTGAGCCCGTCCAGGGATCACCCGATTCCCGCCACAGGTCAACGATCTGCGGAAGGCCGGAGCCGGAGTTCGGGTCGATGATCTCATCCGCTACGAGTTTTGATTTGGGACCCAGGTACTGATGCCAGTCGTTGAAATCGAGTCTGTAATCGAATCCGTGGGTCTGCGCGTCGACGAAATGCATCTTGCCGATCAGGCCGGTCATGTACCCGGCCGCGCCCAGATAGTGAGCGAGCGTTTTCACACCGAATGGCCAGGCGTAAGAATTGTCAATGGCCTGGTGATGGTGCGGGTAAAGGCCGGAGAGCAGCGAAGCGCGTGAGGGAACACAGACGGGGTAAGTGCAGTAGGCGCTGTCGAAGCGCACGCCGCTGCGCGCCAAATTGTCAAGGTTGGGTGTGCGCGCGACGGTGCTGCCGGCAGATCCCAGCGCGTGGCGCGTGTGCTGGTCCGACATCATCAGCAGAATATTGGGCGCGCGGTCGGGCGCGCGCGCGGGAAAGCGCGCAGGGCGGCCTTTTGCCGCGCCATTTGCCGCCGATGCCGCAACTCCCGTAGCGAGGAATTCCCGTCGAGTTACTTTTTCCATTTTCCAAGCACCTCCGCGATGGAGATTTTCTCATGATTCCCCACCGAGGACTTATTTTTAGGAACGGAATTCGAATCCTGTGGCGGAGCTAACGACAGGCCGGGTGAAAAAAACTTGGGGCCGCTGCCAACGCTATACTACTATTTCTCAGAATCGTGGCATGGGCTTCCAGCCCATGCGCACGTCCTGGAAGGACGTGCCACGATTTGCTGCGGCCTAAGCCCGCACTGTGTAAAATGTGTTCCACTCAGGCAGCCTCATGAGAACGCTTTCCCCCAACAAGATCGCACTGCTCGCCGCCGCCGTGCTGGCTTTGGGCATTGCCGCTGCATCGTCTGCCCGCGCCCAGTCCATCGATCAGGCCGACGTGGATGCCCGCCAATACGCGCAACGCGGCGTCGATATGATGATGAATGGCGACCTGGACGGCGCTGTGCAGGTCTTCCAGCAAATCGAACAGAAGTATCCCGATTCACCCATAGGCTTCGTGCTGGAGGCTGACGCCACGTGGTGGAGAATCTATTTTTATTCCGCCAACCTGATTGATCCTGACGTGTTCGACGTGGCCCGCATGGAAAAAACGCCTTACGACTCCCACTTCGACGATCTTTATAATGTGGCGATTCAAAA
>JASHTY010000461.1 GCA_030040315.1 Terriglobia bacterium
ACAACGATGGCGGCTCCCCGCAGGATCGCCGCCGACACGTCCATAGCGTTGTACAAGTCGAATCGCTCCAGCCCGCACAGATAAGCGCCCAGCGCACGGGTCGGGAGAAGCACCGCAACGTTGAGTCCGAGCAGCAGAAGGAGGCCGCGGAATTCGGCAGCGGCGGCTCCCTGCAAGCTGAAGAATCGGGGAATCACGGGCAGGCTGCTGAAAGTGAGCACCACCACCAGGGCGCCCATGGCTGTGCTGACGGCAATGGCGGTGCTGATGACCTCATTTAGACCACGGCGGTCGCCAGTCCCCGTCAATCGGGCGACAAATCGATGGAGGGTTGGGCGGATTCCCAGATCCAAAATGCCGGCATAATCCACGACCGACATCACCAGTACCCAGAGGCCGAAATTGAAGTCGCCCAGGTGATGAATCAGAATCGGCGTCAGGAGAAAGGAAATAATTCCCCGAAGAATGAGCGCCAGCCAGTTTGAGAATACGTTCTTCAGCATGAGGTTGAGAATTTTCCTTCCATCAGGTTGTCGGACGTGGCACAGGCGCCCTTGCCTGTGCACTCTGCCTCGCCACTTCAGCGGCCAACTGGCGATTAAGTTCGCTGTTGGCCTTCACCACCGCGGACAGAAAGTCACCGTAATTGCGTTCCTCACCACCGGTGGAAAATCCTTTGTCATCCTTGCCACGCATTACGACGTCTTCGCGACCGTCGTAGGCGTTGTCGCGTGGCGTCACCAGTCCCCAGTTTGACGCCTCGCCGGCCTTGTCCATGTATTCCCACCAGTCGAGGCCGACTAGAGGGAATGTGCCATCGGGAGTGCGATGCGAGAAAAATTCCCGCACCTCCTGCGCGTAACGCTCGCCCCGCTGCGCCTGAGTGCCGAGATCCAGAAATTCCCGCGTGCGCCCCTGCATGGGGGAATCCGGATTGGCCCTCAGCCCCATCCAGACGAACATCGGCTTGCCGGTCAGCGCGTACGTCTTGTCGATAACTTCGGGATTGCCCACGTCCGCGCCGATTTGCAGTACATCGCAATAGCGCCCCGCAGCCTGAAGGATCTCCGGCCGGGTCATTCCGTCGTGCGAGTCCAGCACGGCCGGACTGAACAGTAATTGATGAGGGGTCGCAGCGCGAACGGCGTCATGCACAACGTGGAAGTAACGATCGGCGTAGATCGCCAGAAATGCGTTCAAGTCATTCTTCACTGCGGGGGCGGTGGTTGAAAGCCGGGCGGGGTCGTCGCCAATCCACCGGTGGCGGCCGCTTTCGTCCATAAGGCCCTTGCCCTGGGGCCAGCCGCCGTCTGAATCAAAGGTGGTGTAATTTGAGCCCCAGGTGGAATTCAACCGGGCGATCGTTCCGTATTTTTTTTCCAGGAAGTCCCGCCAGGCGCGCTTGGTATAGACCACCGGGTCCTCGTATTCCACCGTTTGCTTCGCGCCCACCACGGTGCCCACATCCGCGTTGATGGATTGCAGAGGCTTGGTGACAGCAACAATCCACGCAATGTGTGGATGAATCACGCCGTCCCGGCCCGGAATATCCGGCCCGGGCCCAAAGCCAAAAAGGTTATCAGTGTCGTCGGGCGTTGTTCCGATCAGCCAGGGATTATTCACCAGGCTCGGTTGTGGCAACCCGCCGGACCAGGTCTTTTCGGTGAAGACCGTATCGGAAGAACCGGTGCGCATATCAGCGGCAAGGGCGCGCGCATAGATTTCGAAGTTTGGATCGAAGACGTCGGGGATGTGGCCGGGCCAGCCGTGATACACCTCAGTATCAACGGCGCCGGCGAGCAGAGTTTTGAAAGGAGCGGGGGCAAGGTGTCCATAGTTGATCGCTCCGTACCAGGAAATATTCAGGTAGCGAATGAAGGGCATCTGGTCCGGGTTTCCCTGGGAGCGGCCAAAAGTGGGCACCGGGTAGGCATAAGACGATGAGTATTCCCCCAGCGTGTTGAAACCCCAGCTCTGCAGCCGCTGGGTGGTGTGGCGGGCGAAGACAGAAGGGTCACCGTGGTACTTTTGTTGAAGGGCCTGCTGGCCGGCGGCTCCGCCGTCATTCCAATCGACCGCGTACACCGCGCGCATCCAGAAAAGATCTCCATCCGGGGTAACGAGAACCCAGCGGGTGTTGTTTTTCTCGACGCCGAAAAATCCCGTGCCGTGGACAACCCGCGGGCGAACGCCGCCAAAACGATCGAGAGCAACGGCGGGCGCGGGATGGACGATGCTCGAACGTGCGCCCGAAGCACCTGCCCCTGTCCACTGTGCGGCGAAGCACAAGGTGCACAGAGCAGACGCCCATCGGCTCCAATGGCGTTTGATGACCCGTTGCTTCATGAGGACTTCACCCACACTGGCGTGAATTCGCCGGTCTCATCGCTTAATTCCACCGGAGAGTCGCTGCGCTCCTCACATTCATGGACCTGTTCTTCATGGACCTGCCGGGCCAGCGCTTCGATACACGGCGTCAGGAACACCAGCATCCATAGAAATTTTTGTTGCTCCGCAGAGAGAAAGAGAATTGCCACGGCGAGTCCAACCAGGCCCGCGAAGATTCCTTGCGCCGCATCCACCAGAATGCCGGGCGTGCCCGGGCCGGCGCCAAGCAGAGTTCGGTGCAAGCTTCTGAAAGTGACCCCCAGGACGATGAGGAAGACGGCGAGAGCGGGAATTCCCATTTCCGCGCCGTATTCGATGTAGGTGTTATGGGCGATGTTGTTCAGATCGACGTCGGAAGCCTCATAGTCTTTAACCAAAGGTTTGAAATTGCCCAGGCCCACGCCGGTGAGGGGGTTTTGTTTAATCATGCGCAGGCCGGCAGCCCAAAGCTCCAGCCGCGTGTTACTGCCCACCTCATCGACGTAGTTGGGATGGAGGATCCTCGCCAGGGGCGAGGAGGGCATAAACAACAACAACGGAAGCAGGAGCGTGCCCAGCAGCGCCAAATTCCGCACCCGCTGCTTCGATTGCCACACGACGCAGAGAAATCCCGCTGCCAGACCGACAAGTCCCCCGCGTGAGGCCGCCAACATGAACGCGGCGAGAATCAGGACTAGACAGACCAGACTGTAAGCCCTCTCCCACTTCGCGTGACCCTCCCGCATGAAGTTGTAGGTGAGAGGAAGACAGGCCACGGCGGAGAGGCAGAAGTAGTTCGGGTCGCCCGTCACGTAACCCGGCCGAAAGCCCGGATAAAGATTGTGATATTCCTGCCATTCCCGGATGACATAGAGCGAAGCGATTGCCATCGAAGCAATCGCCACGAGCAGCGTCATCTTCAGGCGGGGAAGCGTGTCTACCAGAGAGACGGTAACGAAAAACATCACCAGCAAGGAAACGTAGGTGAAGAGCGGGCTCAGGTACCACCGAAAAACCGGGATGCCTTTCCAGAAGTAGGAAATGCTCGCCA
>JASHTY010000462.1 GCA_030040315.1 Terriglobia bacterium
CAATTGGCGTTATCCTCAACTATTTTCCGCACATAGGCCATTCGACAACTACCATTCCATTGAATCTTCAGCGCCATCATGTCACAACACCCTGCTACTCACGGTGAAGGAGCGACGATGTTCGAAAAAACCTTGGTTGCCATCGACGGTTCGAACGAAAGCGCGAAAGCGTTGGCAGCCGCCATTGCCATAGCCAAAAGATTCCGATCCGCCCTTCATAGCATATATGTAAGGAGACGCCTAAGCCGTTACGTAGTTACCGTCGCTGAGGTTGTTGATGAAAAAGAGGAGATTGATATTTCGGCCTTCCTGGCCACCGAGTCGGCTCTGGTTTTGGCTGAGCGGGAAGAGGTCAATCTGAAATGTGAGGTTCGGCGAGGTCACCGAGTCAACGCGGTTGTTGACTTTGCCCGCGAACGAAACTTTGATTTGACCGTCATTGGATCGAGAAGTCGAGGCGGCGTGTTTGGCCCGATATGGCCCAACGGATTTCAAAAGTTGGCGTCAGTTGCGCCTTGTTCCGTTCTATTCGTTAGATAGGCTCACAATGAGCCTTTTACGGAGGCAGCCATGGTTGAAGCTGAAAAGCGCAGACTTGAAATCCCCACCGAGGAACGTCACCTGCTCGCTACTCATTTTCGTATGTTGGAGGAGTTCTCACAGCGTCTCAGTGGACTTTTCCATCCGTTTGAGTCCTGTCTCGTTTATCGCCCCCCACTTTCTCGCGAAAATGCCGAGCAGTTGCAACGCGTGTATTCCCACTTGCGATCCCGTATTTCGAAAGCGGTTTGGGACCTTGGCTTGCCGCGTTCGAATCATGACAGTCGGGAGGAACTCGAGTGCCTGGTTGTAGAAATGGAGGAAACCCTTCAAGGTCTAGAGAGTATTTCGAGTCGAGTAGGCACGCCGGCTATTCTTGAGGCATACCTAAATCAACTCACAGCGGACCTTCGGCGCATTGTCAACGACGCCTCTCGAGTGGCAGGCACAAAACCGGAAGAAACATCGGCTATCAGCTGCAGGGCAGAGTGATGAGTAATACATGGGATTACAAATTCGCCTTCTGCATAGGAACTAGCCTAGACGTGCCTCCGGAATTCCACAGTGCATATGAACGCCTCGTCGCATCGTATGGTCCGCCGGACTTTTCATTATTTTCGCCAGCCGTTGAGGAATATCGGTTCTTAGTTTCCAACTGGCTTCCCCCCAGAATGATACTTCTCTTTCCTGAATCCCTCGTCCTTCTTTCACTGGAAACACAGTCCGACCAAGTCAAAAGTCTTGAATGGTCCCGCGATGAGCTGTTGGGGTACGGCCAATCAGATTATTTCGCTAATTCCTGGTTCACTTTATACCCCGGTCCCTCGGGTGACGGCGGAATAAAAGTACGATTTCCCGCCAGGGCCTCCGATGAATTCACCCGCTTGGCACACGTCATCCACCGGTGGATTGATAGAGATAGTGATTCATTCATTAGTCTGCCGCAACACCCAACCCCTATCCCAGGCCTTCCGAGCAAATTCTTAAGCTTTATTGAAGCCCACAGCGAAGTGGGTCAACCCTCAGAGTTCTTCTTTCAACCTGCAATGGAACACCGAGGAAAGGGCTATCGGAGGTGGACCAATTTGCTCCTGATTGCTGGCATCAATGGGATCTTCGTTCTTGCAGATGATTGGCAGGGAGGCGCTGTCGATCATGGATTGGATTTGACCTATCTACCGTTGCACCGCGTGCGAGCGGTGGATTGGATAGAGCATCATCAGGATCGTCCTGCGTCAATTCGGATCTATCTCAAGGGAGGAATAGGCGAGCTCGCCCTTTCGTGGCCTGTATTTAGTGGACTGAAAGCATACGGTCATCGTTGGTCAATGGTCACAAATTCTTTAGCCAGAGCCTTGACCCGAGGATCCAGCAACTTTGAAATCCTGACTCTAGACCACCGTCAAGACACAACTGAAACAGCCCATATTGAAGAGCAAGACAAAAACCATGCGAAGTTCAAGAATCACTGAAGATCTTCTCCAACAGCTGACAGACCCGAGTCGGTCCAGCCAGGCACTACTCGCCTTAATGTTGAGAGCTAACGAAGGGGCCCATGCGCTTGCAGACTACCTTCATACCTCGAAGCCATCCAGCCTACCCGAGGCAAGATTGCTGGCTGTGGAAGGCCTAAGTACCCTCAAAGGACCGGAGGCCTTTAGCGCTTTAGTCTACGTCGCCGGTGAACGATTGGACGAGATTGCTGATCCTGTCATCCGTTTAGCCGAGGAAACCGTTGCGAGTCGGGCAGCCGAAGCATTGGGGGATTTTCCAGGTCCCCTTGCTCGGGATGTATTGCTCGAACTTGCAAAAGGAAAGCATTTAATTGGTGTCGCAGAAGCATTTGCAAAGTCCTGGGACGTGCGTGCCGTTTCGTATCTTGTTTCCTGGCTTGGTGATGATTTCGTCGCGGAAGCCGCAGGCCGAGCGCTCCGGCGTGGTGGGCGCTCAGCATTTTCCGGCCTTATCGACTCACTGCGCGAGGAACGCGGTGCACAGGAAATCGAAACTAGGATGAGCCGAAGGCGCCGTGCCCGCATTCTTGAAATACTAGACGAGCTCATACTTCCTGATGAGATACACCTGATTGAGGACCTGCTCGATGATCCTATCGAAATGGTCAGACTCAACACCGCCCGGATTGTCCTCAGCAGGGGGTCCCCCGTACAACGGAATCGGGCCATTCATGCTGCTCTCTCGCTCCTCGATTCCACAACGCGTGTGGTCCGTGCACAGTGTGAGGAAATTCTCCAAGAGCACTTTGAGGTAGGGCATTCTCTGATCAAACAGGAAATCGAGCGACGCGAAAGCCTGCGAGAATTTCCAAATCAGTTTTTTCCCAGAGAGAGCACGCTAAGAATCCTACTTAGAATCGAAAGGAAGGGCAGACAAATAAAGGAGGCGCAGTGTTGAAAGTTAATGCGGAGGCCGCCACCAAAGTTGTGCTTCGGCCAGAGCCACCATGGCTCAACCGGAATGTTTTGGGAATGGGCATAGCGAGCCTACTTTCGGATGCCGGACACGAAATGGCGACTGCTGTGCTTCCCGGGTTTCTTGCGGCATTGGGTGTGTCGGCTGCCGCCTTGGGTTTTATTGAGGGCGTCGCCGATTCAATATCCAGTGCTGCGAAATTGTTGTCTGGGTGGCTTTCCGATCGCTCGGGCCGTCGGAAGCCTCTCGCCGTGGAAGGTTATTTTCTCACGGGATCTTCGACGGCTCTCTTTGCCTTCGCCCACGGATGGCCATTAGTTCTTGCCGGACGAGTCTTGGGCTGGTTTGGGCGAGGAATTCGCAGCCCGCTCAGGGATACTATGCTCGCTGAATCGGTTTCTGCTCAGTCGCATGGAAAGGCCTTCGGGTTTCACAGGACAGGCGATACTCTAGGCGCAATCATTGGGCCGATTGTGTCCGTCTGCCTTATCGCTTATTATCATTCCAAGTCGCAAGACCCTACCGCACCCTTCCGGAAGGTTTTTCTCCTAACGTTGATCCCTGGTATCGCCTCTGCGCTTGCATTCGCGAGTTTCGT
>JASHTY010000463.1 GCA_030040315.1 Terriglobia bacterium
GACCCTGTGTTATCGATGGTCGCAACATTCGTCGCGGAGGAACTCCAGTTGGCGCTGCCGGTCAGGTTCTGCATGCTGCCGTCGCTGTAGTTCCCCGTGGCCGCGAATTGCTGGTTGCTGCCCGCAGTGATTGAAGAGTTCGCAGGCGTCACAGCAATGGAGACGAGCGTCGGCGCCGTCACCGTCAGCGTGGTTGAGCCGCTCAGAACTCCGGGCGAGCTGACCACGATGGGCGGCGCGCTGACCGTGACACTATCGGCTTTGGTTACCGGGGGGGTGCTGACCGCAGCGTAACTTGCCGTGATCACTGCGCTGCCCGCGGCCACTCCCCTCGCCAGGCCTGCGCTGTTAATCGTCGCGATGCTGATGGCTGACGAGCTCCAACCTACGGAAGCAGTCAAGTCCGCAGTAGCACCGTCGCTATAGACACCAGTCGCCGTGAATTGCAGCGTGCCGCCCGCACCGATTGAGGAGTTGACCGGCGCCACCACAATCGATACCAGACCAATCGCGCTGGCCGTGCTGCTGAGGGGGGCAAGACTGTCGGGCAGAAGCCCGCTGCCGGTGCTGAGGCCGGGCCTCGTAGGCCGCCGGGCCGAATCTTTTGCCGAGGGCGTCGCGTCGGATGAGGTTGCGGTATTTTGTTGATTGGGAGGTAAACTGGCAAGAATTCCGATTCCGTCTGCAACTTCAAGTACGGTTGCCGCTGAGCCCGTTCCCGATAGCTCGATCGTTCGGGGCGATACGGGCGAGTCATCCGTAATCGAGAGCTTTGCTACCCGCAATCCAACGGCCGAGGGGGTAAAGATTACGGTAATTGTGCAGCTCTCTCCCGCCGCAAGCTTTTCAGGGCTAAGTGGGCAGTCTCCACCTGTAGCGTAATCGGCTGCGGCATAACCCGTGATTGCGATGCTAAGGGCCACGGGGCGGTCCTGGGAGTTCTCGAGTGTAGCCTTAAGCGCTGCGCTCGCTTGGCCCAACGTTTGGGCTCCAAACACCATGGAGGAGCGGAAGGACAGCCCCTTGGCAAGTGCCGCCGAGGCGAGGAGCCCGATACCGAGTAGGAACCAGAGCCCCTTTAATCGCCACGGCATGCTTCCATTCGCCCTACTTTGAGGGGAGGGATCACAACAAAGAGTTGGGCAAAACGAAGGCGTGTGATTCATGGCAGACTCCTCCCAGGGCAATCTGATCCGTAAAGATTTGGCCGATGGATTCTTGAGACTACCGTCCACCGATCAAATTCCTGAATCGCTGGAATGTACCGGCGGAGATGAGGCCATTATGACTTGGCAATTGGAGAAAGGCAAATGAATCGGAATCATTCCGGCAATCGCAGGTGGTGGGCTCCGCACGCCGACTCGGCACTCCCGAGGAAAACCGAGGAAGACTTCTGGGTCTGCTGGACTCTTGTCGCCTTTTTCAGCGGGCTCGATAAGGGCGGGCCACGGCTGCTTTTCAAAGGAGGCACATTCCTTTCCAAAGTCTTCGGCTTAATTTCCAGGTTTTCTGAAGACATTGATATCACGGTTTCCCGAGATCGTGGAATCAATGGACTGATCGAATGCGGGTTGCAGTCGCCGCGAAAAGCGAAAACTGCGGGTTTGTCAGACGTTCGCATAGGAGACTTGCCCATGCGCCAGAATTGCCCAGGATGCAACGAGAAGGGCAAACATAGGGGGCAACGCGCGCTCCCGCATGCGCGCACCACCCTAATATAATTCACAACCCTCAGTGACCACCACGTAGCGATATTGTCTGATATCGATTATGCGGCGATTAGCTCCGGACCAGCATAAACACTGACTCGGTAGCGTGCTATCGCAATACATGATAGTCAGTGTAAATGCTAATTCTCGATGATTAGGGGATTTCGAATCTGTAGGCCGGACGTTCGAGCCCCCAGGCGCGCCAAAACTCCCACTGATTCCACGCCTGCGAATGCACTCACTCCACCCAGGAGGTACGGGATGGCGTGCGGGCATGCCTGCTCGCGGATTATTGACCGCCCACTCTCAAATTGGAATTTGCAGCGTGAACAGGTGTGCCGGTGGCCATAAGGGAAGAACGTTAAGGTCCGGCGAGTGCACGGCGTCCTTCCTCCCGGTTTCACCCATATTCCCCGTCGGCGGGACGGCAGCAGGCGGTGCAATTTGTTCCGGGGCGGGGAGCGACGGCGCCGGTTGAACAATGATTGGCCCCGGCGAGGGCACAACGGGCCCTGTCCCGCCTCCTCCCGAGGTTTCGGGCGGCTGGACGATGGGAAGCGGTATTGGCTTGAATGGGACCGGGCTCGATGGCGGAAGTGGGGCAATGATCGGACCGGGCCAGTGGACATAGATCTCGATCCCGGTTCCGCTCAGGGTCACGGTCTGCATGCTCCCTGTCACCCCACCGCTGTTGTCGGTAAAGATCAGCGAGGCACTGAAGTCCCCCACCGCGGACGGCGTAAACGTCACGCTGACCGTGCAGGTATTGCCGGGCGTGACCGTGGCCCCGGAGCAGGTGTCGGAGGTCTTGGTGAAGTCACTGGCATTCACGCCGCTCACCTCCGCGGTTGAGATCGCGAGGTTCGCCGCGCCGCTGTTGGTCAAAGTCACTTGCTGGGCGCCTGACGGCAAATCCACCAGCACGGGGCCGAAATTCTCACTGCTCTCGGGCAGGCTGACGGCCGGCAAGCCCACGAATAAGCCGAAAGGCGAAAAACCGGGGGGGTTGGTAACGCTCCCCATGATCGTGCCGGTTGGGCTTGTGCAGCTCACGGAACCCGCAACCGTCACGTTCTGCCAGCCCTGGCCACTCACGTCGTGGAAGATCATAGGCCCCGGTGGGCAGGGGGCGTAGTTCGCAGTGTTGAAGCTCAAGGTGATGGTTGCCGTGCCCGACCACGTCGCAGTCGTGCTGATGTCCACACATTCCCCCGCCCCCCCGGCAGAGCCCACGGAGAAGTTCGGCGGACCACTCGCGCAGGCGCTGCTGGCGGTCACCGTGGTATTCCCCGCCGCCGTGACGTTTGAAAAGGTCACCGTGACGTCGCCTTCGCCGGGAACGGGAGTGCTGACCATGACATTTGTCCCTGTGGCGGTATTGCCAAGGCCGGTCCCTGACAGGTTTACGATCTGCGGATTGGCGCCGGAGGAGTTGTCGGTAATCGTGACCGTGCCGGAGACCGGGCTGGTCCCCGTTGGGGTGAAGGTCACGTAGATCGTGCAGGAACTGCCGGCCGCGAGAGTGTCCACGCAGGCGTCTGCCCCGGTGGTCACACCAAAGTTAGCGCTGGGAACGATGCTGGTGAATATGAGCGTGGCATTGCCCGTGTTGCCGACCGTGACCGGCAGCGGCACGCTCGTGGTCCCAGGGCTTTGGCTCCCAAATGTCAGAGTGCTCGGGGTAATACCGGCCACCGGGCTACTCACCGTTGCCGCCGCCAAGCCGCACACGTTGCCCGCGCAGGCGCTAATCGTTGCGCTGGCCGTGGCCAGGGTATATTCCGCACCAGGATTGCTGACATCGTCGGTGATGCTGGCCACTGCGGGGTTGAAGGAACTCCAGGTTACCGAAGCGAGCTGCTCCATGCTGCCGTCACTGAATGTGCCGGTAGCGATAAAGCGCTGCGCCGTGTCGAGAGCGACCGTGGCGTTGGCCGGACTAAGCGAGATGGAATCGAGATTAGGCGGAGTCAACGTGGCCGGTTGGTACAACTCCGCGCTGCCTATGTTGCCGTTGGAACCCGCACCGCCCGCGATCAGCACCACGCCATTGTTCAGCAGCGTCGCCGTGTGATTGTCCCGCGCAGTGTTCAGGCTGCCGGTAGCCGTGAAGGTCCCGGCCGTGGGGTCATACAGTTCGACGCTGGTTAAAGAACCGCTGGAGCTGTTATCGCCGCCCGCCACCATCACCATGCCGTTGTTGAGCAGCGTCGTCGTGTGATTGTCCCGCGCGGTGTTCAGGCTGCCGGTAGCCGTGAAGGTCCCGGACGTTGGGTTATACAGTTCGGCGCTGGTTAAGAAAGAGAGGGAGGCGTTATAACCGCCCGCCACCATCACCATGCCGCCGTTGAGCATGGTCGCCGTGTAAAAGGCGCGCGGGGTGATCAGGGATCCGGTGACCGAAAAGGTCTCGCTTGAGGGATTGTACAACTCAGCGCTGCCCAGGTCGCCGCTGGAGCCCAACCCGCCCGCCATCAGTACCGTGCCATTGTTCAGCAGCGTCGCCCGGTGACGGAAACGCGCGGTGCTCATGGGGCCTGCGGTGTAGGAAAAGGTCCCGGTGGCGGGATTGTAGAGCTCCGCACTGGCGATGTAATTGGCATAGCCAAAGCCGCCTGCCAACAACACCGTGCCGTTGTTGAGCATGGTCGCCGTCTGATATGCGCGCGCGGTGTTCAGCGTGCTTTGGCTCCCGGTGCTCAGGTTGGTGGTGTAAGAAAAGGTTCCGGTGGTGGGATCGTACAACTCCGCACTGGTTAAGAAAATCAAGCTGCCGGGGTTGGCGCCGGCGCCATAGCCGCCCGCCAGCAGCACCATGCCATTGTTCAGCAGCGTCGCCGTGTGGTAGTAGCGCGCGGTGTTCAGCATGGTTTGGGTCCCGCTCAGGTTCGCGGTGTAGGTGAAAGTCCCCGTCGCGGAATTGTACAGTTCGGCGCTCGCCAGGGGGTTGCCGTTGACGTCCAAGCCTCCCGCAATCAGCACCAAGCCGTTGTTCAGCAGCGTTGCCGTGTCCGCGTAGCGCGGAGTGTTCAGGCCGCCGGTGGAACCACCGGTGGTGTATGAGAACGCGCTTGCGGCGGTTACGGTCAAGGTGGTTGAGCCGCTGATGATCGCGCCTGAGGGTAGAGTAAAGGATGCCGAAATCGTCGTCGGACCTGCTGCGATGGCCGTAGTCAGCCCCGCCGAGCTGATGGTGGCGAAGCTCATCGCCGATGAACTCCACGTCGCCGGGTTCGTGAGGTTCTGCGTGCTGCCGTCGCTGAAAGTTCCCACGGCGGTGAACTGCTGTGTGCCCCCGACGGCAAGGGAAGCATTGGCGGGCGCCACGGCGACCGACTCCAGCAAGATGCCGGCGCCGAACAGACTGACCGTCTGCGGAGAGTTGGAGGCGTTATCGGGGAAATTGAGCACCGCGGATTCGCCTCCGCTGATGCTGGGGATGAAGTTGAAGCTCACCGAACAGGTGCCGGCCGGGGGGATCGTCTGGCCGCTGCAACTGTCCGCGGCTTTGGTGAAATCGGGACCCTTCGTGCCTATAGGTGCGACGGTGCCGAAAATCAGGTCAGCGCTGCCGACATTCGTTACGGTTATGGTCTGGATCGCGCTGGTGGTGCCAATGGCCTGCGGGCCGAACGCCAGACCGGTCGGCGGAGAGAAACTTACGGAGGGCGCTGCCGCTGACGAGATCTCCGCCACAAACGCGTTATAGGTGCCAAGCAAAGTCCCCTGGAACGAGTTTGCGGTAAGCAGGAAATCACTCGACTCCGTATAGCCCGTCACGTAGGCGTCGCCTGAGGAATCGACGGCGATGCCCTTACCCTCGTCAAAGGCACTTCCGCCCAGAAGGGTGGAATAGGTCAGGTTCGAGCCTGCGGAATTCAACTCGGTCACGAACACGTGGTAAGCGAAATTGGGGCTGCCACAATTCGTGCAAGTGCCCGGAGGGAATTGGTTCGCAAGGGGAAAGTTGGTCGACCCGGTGAAGCCCGTCACATAGGCGTTGCCGGAGGAATCGGCGGCGATCGCTTGGCCGTAGTCGCCGCCACTGCCGCCCAGGTAGGTGGAATAGACCAAGGTCAGGAGCGGCGCTGGTGGACCGGGGTTGAAATTCAACTTCGCCACAAAGGCATCATAGTTGCCTCCAAATGCCTGCACCGGGTACTTGGTGGGGAAGTTGGTCGAGTCCGTGTAGCCCGTCACATAGGTATTGCCGGAGGAATCGATGGCGATGCCCTCGCCCTCATCAAAGCCCGAGCCGCCCAGGTAGGTGGAATAAACCGGGGTCAAAACGGTGCCATTGAAATTCAACTCGCTCACAAACGCGTCACCTTCACCTCCATTCCCCGCCTGAATCTCGTTTATGATCGGCAAACCTCCCGAATCCGTAAAACCCGTTATGTAGGCGTCGCCGGAGGAATCGACGGCGATACCGGTGCCACTATCACCGCCAGTGCCGCTAGTGCCGCCCCAATAAGTGGAGTAGACCAAAGTCAATTCCGAGGCAGTGAAATTCAACTCGCTCACAAACCCCGTCCCGGTGTAATTGTAGGTACCACAACCCATGCAGGTGCTTATATACGCATTCGCGAGGGGAAAGTCAGCCGAATCAGTGCGGCCCGTGACGTAAGCATTGCCGGAGGAATCGACGGCAATCGCTTGGCCGGAGTCGCCGCCACTGCCGCCCAGGTAGGTGGAGTAGACCAGGGCTGAGCCCGCGGCATTCAACTCCGCCACAAATGCCTTTCCATCTGTTGAGTTACTCGTCTGTCCCTGTAACGGGGATTGGGTGGGAAAGTTGGTCGAAGATGTCCGCCCCGTCACATAGGCGTCGCCGGAGGAGTCGACAGCGATGGCGTAGGCCTCGTCACCCTCGCTGCCGCCCAAATAGGTGGAATACACCAGAGCTGATCCCGTCGGATTGAGTTTAGTCACGAAGACGTTGGTGACATCGCCGTTATTCGGCTGGTACGCATTCAGGACTGGGAAGTTGGCCGAGCTTGTGAAACCCGCCACGTAGGCAAAGCCCTGGGAATCGACGGCAATGCCGTTCGCTTCGTCACCGCCGCTGCC
>JASHTY010000464.1 GCA_030040315.1 Terriglobia bacterium
GGCTGGACGTGGAACCGCTGGAGTGTATGCTGGTGTTCGACCGAATCATGCGCAACGGCCGGCGGGTAAAATATCACTACGTCATTGTCGATTACCTCTGCCGGAAAAAGCGCGGGCGTTTGCGACCCGCTTCTGACGTCATTGACGCGCGGTGGGTACGGCGCGAGGATCTGCCGCGATACCATCTGACGGAAATGGCCCTGTCGCTGGTCCTGCGCGCCTTCGAATCGATGGGAAACCGCTGAGCGCGGGACCCGCGAAAATACGTGCCACAGGAGAATGTCGGAATGGCGAATTTGAAAGTGTGCGTCTACTGCGCATCGAGCAAGCAATGCGACCCGGCGTATTTGGAAACGGCGGAGCGGCTGGGGCGCCACCTTGCCGAGCATAACGCCACGCTGGTCTACGGCGGAGGCGGCTCAGGCGCAATGGGCAGGCTCGCGGACGGTGCGTTGGGAGCGGGCGGCAAAGCGATCGGCATCATTCCGCGCTTCATGGTTGAACTCGAATGGGCGCATACACAGCTGACCGAGTTGTGCATCGTGGAGGACATGCGGGAGCGCAAGCGCCGCATGTTGGATGGCTCGGATGCGGTGGTGGCTCTGGCCGGCGGCTGCGGCACGCTGGAGGAGTTGTTTGAAACCATCACCCTGAAACGCCTGGGCCAGTATCTCCGCCCCATCGTGATGGTCAACACTCTCGGCTTCTACGACCGGGTTGCCGCCCTGCTGGAGCATTGCATCGCGGAGCGCTTCATGAACGCGCGGCACCGCGATATCTGGACAACCGTGAACGAACCTGAGGGTGTACTGAAGGCCATCGAGTCCGCGGCGCCCTGGAACGCGGAGAATCGCAATTTTGCCGTGCAGTAACGCAACCACTTCACAAGTGATGTCCCGAGAAATCAAGCCTCGCCAGAAAAAATCGTGGGTGGATTCCGGCTCGGGCAGCTTGCCAAGTGAGTGATAGAGGGCAAGTTTGAGTACTCGATAGGTGCGAAACCGTAGCATTTTCTCATGGTGACTTGGCCTTGTTGTTCGGGCCCTCCATCACACCGCTGGAAATCAGCTTTTGCGTGCGGAAATAGTTGAGGACAAGCTCGCGGTGCTGACGCATCGAGCCGGCAATCTTCTTCATGGGCTCAATCCGGGAGCGCATCGTCTGCCGGCACCATTCGTCGAAGAACTTGCCGGCCCAGGCGGGCGAATTGCAGACCCAGAGCTGTTGAAAGGCTTCCTTCAGCAGACAGGCGCGGACGGTTCTCAGGTTGTAACGAAGCAGATCGCCGAGCCGGAATTGCTGTTGGTCACCGAGGTTATCGCTCCGTTTGAGCAGCTGCCAACGGGACTTCTTCAGGACCGGGTCGCGGCCCTCCGGTTTTATGCTACGGGTTTCAGTTCCACGGCTCAGGAGCTAGAGTCGGCGGAAGCTCGACGATAAGCCGCTCTTCGCACCCACCCCACATCGCGAACGCTGCAAGGCCATAGCCGCGGGAGTGATCGGCTGCGCGCCCTATGGACATTCCAATGGAATGACGCTACGCTTCCTTTGCAATGACCAGTGGAAACTCCGAAAGGAAATCGGAAGTCTTGCAGGGAACGCTCGACCTCATGATCCTGAAGACTCTGCACGCGCTCGGGCCTCTGCACGGGTTTGGCGTCGCCCGCCGTCTTGAGCAGGTGAGCGAGGAGGTGCTGCGGCTCAATGAAGGCACCGTGTATACCGCGCTCCTGCGGCTGCAACAGCGGGGCTTGATCTGCTCGGACTGGGGTGTTTCGGAGAACCATCGCAAGGCGCGGTATTATGCCATCACCCGCGCGGGGCGCCGGCAGCTCGCGCGCGAGACCGAGAATTGGGAGCGCATCGCGGGAGTGATCGGGCGCGTGCTTCAGCTTGAGCCGGAGAAATCCTAATGCTCCGCGAAGTCGTTTGGAAACTGCGCAGGCTCTTTCGACGGCAGGACGACATCGATTTCCAAGCCGAAATGGCAACTCACGTCTCGCTCCTTGCCGAACGCTATGCAAGGCAGGGAATGTCCCCGGAAGAAGCCGTACGCGCAGCCCGCTGGCAATTTGGCAACACTACTTTACTGCAGGAGGATCGCAGGGCCATGCAAACCATTCCGGCGCTGGAAGAACTCTGGCGGGATCTGCGCTACGCCGCGCGTGTGCTGAAAAAGAGCCCGTCGTCTACAGCCGCAGTCGTGTTAACGCTAGCGCTCAGCATCGGCGCCAATACTGCCATTTTCAGCGTCGTGAGTGGCGTGCTGCTCCGTCCGATGCCTTTTCAGCAACCCGAGCGCGT
The DNA here is from genome assembly GCA_030040315.1 of Terriglobia bacterium. Classification (GTDB taxonomy): domain Bacteria; phylum Acidobacteriota; class Terriglobia; order UBA7540; family UBA7540; genus Bog-366. The sequence goes on from JASHTY010000464.1 coordinate 2,305, forward strand.
GATGATGCTTGAGGATCGCTGGCTTCCGAGGTTTCCCAGCTTTGAGGCGACACCGGAGGAATTTCAAGCATGGCGGGAGCAAAGCCGCGCGTTCGGGCAATTGGCGGCCTTCGCGCCAATGGCATTCAACCTTACCGGCGACGGCGGCCCGGAACGCATTTCAGGCGCTCGCGTGAGCGCCAATCTGCTGTCGCTTCTCGGGGTGAATCCGGTGGTTGGGCGAGGCTTTCGCGCCGATGAGGACCACGAAGGCTCTGACCGCGTCGTGCTTGTGGGGGACAGTCTTTGGCGCCGCCGCTTCGCCGCGGACCCCAAAGTCGTTGGCCGCGTCCTGACGTTGAACGATGTCGGATACACAATCATTGGGGTGCTGCCGCCGGATTTCCGATTCCCCCAAGACGCTGAGATCTGGAAGCCGTTCGGCCTGACGGCCGGCGATCGCAACAAGGGTCACTTCATCCGGGCGGTTGGCCGTTTAAAGCCGGACGTGACGCGCGAACAAGCACAGGCGGAGATGGACCTCATCGTGGCACGGTTTTCACAGGATTGGAGAGCAGCCGTGATCCCATTGCTCAACTATTATGTCGGCGACCTGCGGACTCCTCTCTTTGTGCTCCTGGCCGGAGCGGCGTTCGTGTTGCTGATCGCCTGCGTCAATGTGGCCAATCTGCAACTGGCTCGGGGCGCCGTGCGACAGGCAGAGCTCTCGCTCCGTATATCGCTTGGGGCGACGCGCGGGCGTGTGATCCGGCAACTATTTGCCGAAAGCCTGCTCCTCGCGGCGGCGGGCGGCGGCTTGGGCGTCCTGGTCGGACTGGGGGGAATCTGCGCATTGAAGGCGTTCGTACCTGATGGCATTCAGCGTTTGGACCAGGTGACGCTGGATGGTCGAACGCTCTTGTTCACGATGGCTTTATCTGTTATGGCGGGATTTCTGTTCGGGATCCTTCCGGCGTTTCGCCTTTCCGACAGCGGCCTTCAGAAATCCCTCCGAACTGGCGCTTGGGTCGCGGGAGCGGGCTCGCGGGGTCACCTGCGAAACAGCTTCATGGTTTCGGAGATCGCGTTGGCCTTGGTACTCCTCACGGGCGCCGGGCTGCTCCTCAAGAGTTTCGGCCGGTTGCTCCAGGTCCATCCGGGATTTCGACCGGAAAGGATCGTGGCGGGCGCCATCAACCTGCCAGCCGCCACCTACCGCGAGCCGCGTCTGCAGATAGACTTTGTGAACCGGCTGCTCGAGAAGCTTAATAGTTTGCCGGACGTCCGTGAAGCCGCCATTTCCGCCGGTCTTCCCTTCGGCCGCGCCGATGATGTCGGAATCCACTTCGAAACCCCGACGGAGGCTGGGGTCAGCGGTACGACCGCGCAGTACTACGCAGTCACTTCCTCCTATCTCCAGACCATGGGAATTCCGCTTCTTCGCGGACGGTTTTTTACCGATCGAGACGATGGGTCC
>JASHTY010000465.1 GCA_030040315.1 Terriglobia bacterium
ATAAAGATAAAACTCATAGGTGCAATTTCCCACGGCACCACATCCAGTTAGCAGAGGCAAATCCTTATATCCGTCGAAATTGGCATCAACCGGGTAGAGAATATTATGCAGAGGATCGGGCAACCCTCCGGAAGCCGGGTTGCCGGAGTATGGGATGGTCTGGATGACCTTGGCGCTTTCACCTTCGCTGACTTCGATCTTGCCCACCGGGTTATCGCCGTCGGCGACAAAGCGAAAAGTGAAGAGCGGCTGTTTCGGATTAATGGAGAATCTGCAAACCATGCCCCCTCGAAAATCGAGATTGGACGGCGACTGATCCTCCGGCTGCTTGCCCTCGTAAGGGAGAAGGTTGCAGCCTTCGCGTTGGCCCTTGGAGCGTGACGCCGTCTCCGTGGCCGTTTGGCCGCACTTCTCCGCCGCCGGCGGGCTTGCTGGTGCTAGAAGAATCGAGGGCGGAAGGCTTGAGGTCGGTATTTGAACGCAGACGTCCCGGTCCACCACCTGGACGATGGCGCTTCCGGCCGCGTGTCCGGTCCCGCTCCAGCCATGGGATGGCCCGGCAGCGCGCGGATCGATCGTGCCATCGGGACGTCTGATCGTTGGATGTCCCCGCCCGGGCACCATCTGCATGGCCACCACATCGATTTTGTACGTTCCGGGAGAAACGCCGCGGATTACCGCGTCCTCGCCGGGGTCGGGGGTTTCGGGCGTCCAGATGCCGCGTCCCATGGGGTTGGCCAGCGGCGGACCGGCGGGATCAGGCGCCGACAGACGGACCGAATAGATGTGCTGCGCACTGGCAATTTCGTTTTCGATCACCCTCACGGTCAGTGTGTAGGTGGGCGTGTAGCGAACCACAAGCGCTATGCCGGCAGTATCTCCGCCGGGCTTTACCGCGATCGGCTGGCCGTTATCCATCTTTGCGGCGTTGGGATAGAAAACACCCTGGTAGCCCGCTTCACTGAGCGCGCCCATGGGGACCGCGCCGAGAAAGCAATTCCCGGGAGGAACCGCGGAGATGCGGAAATCCCCGCGATCATCGGTCATGTCGCTGCCGGCTTGGCCGGCGGGCGCATCCGGAAAATCCGGGCGGGGGCAGTAAGCCGTCACACGTAACCCTTGAAGCGGCACACCGTCCTGGTCGCGCGCGCTGCCGGAGATTGACCCGCTGGGTTGCAGCTTGTAGTCCAGGTTGTCAACGTGCTGCCCCTCGGCAATCGAAACCCGGCTCGGGTCGGCTTGATGCTCGGGTGAGCCGTCAAGCCCCAGCGGCGCAAAGCCCTGCCCCACCACATCAATCCCGTAAGTACCCGGCTCCACAGTTGCAAAGGTGTAGGCCCCATCCGCCCCGGTGCGCGCCGCCAGCGGCGAGGGAACAGCGGCATTACCATTGGCCTGGTCGGGGTTACGAAAGGGGTGCAGGTGAATAATGATTCCGCCAATCGGCTGGCCGGTGTCAACTCGATAGATGTGGCCGGAAACGGCGCCCATCGCCGGTCCGGGAGAAGGGAATGGCAAAATCTGTTGCGCCGGCCTCAACGCGCCAAGAGTCCCCGAGAGCGCGAGTGGAAAACGGAAGCGCAGATTGTCAATCTCCTGCCCGGGCTTGATTTCGATGGCCTGGGCTTTTTCCATCGTGTCGGCATCGGGATAAAACCTGGCTCGCTTCAAGGTCGCCCCTTGAGTAAGGATTTCATCGGCGGCAATCGCTACGTAGCATCGGCCCGGCCGGACGCCCGAGACGCGAAACTCCCCCCGGTCATCCGTCCTCGCATGGGTCTCCCAGTAACCGGTGTAGCCATCGACCCTTACGTAGATGTTCGGGTCTTCACAGTAGACGGCGGCGGTCAATCCGGAAAGAGGATCGTCAAATTCGTCGTGCACGGTGCCGGAAACGGCTGCGGCGGGCTGCATGCGGAAGTCGACGTTTTGAACAGCGTGACCCGCAGCGATCACCACGCGTCGAGCGGAAGGCTCGAGCGCAAGGAATCCTGTTCGCTCCGCAAGGTTAACGTCATAATCATCCGGTTCCAGTGAGTTGAAGGAATATGAACCGTCCTGAGCCGTGCGCACTGTGGGTGGAGGAGCGGGCGGGCTGTACATTCGCGGCGAAAAGTGGCTCGAATAAACCTTAATCACCGCACCTGCGAGCGGCGCTCCGGTGTCCGCGCGGTAGACGTGGCCGCTGACGGAGCCTGTCGAAGTGCTTTCGGGCTTTGCGGGGGATGATTCTTGCCCTGGCGGCGCAACCTGAGCGCTGAGACGGTGCGAGCCAAACCCCAGGAGGCCGCCAAGCAGAGCGATGACGATTCCCAGACGGAGTAAATCGGCATTCGTGTGATGCATGGCCTTCTCCCGTGAGCGAGATGTTGCCCAACACATCGCTCTCAATGTGCGTTGCGAGAATGGAATTGTGGTGCCCCTGGGAAACCAGCCGGTCGTTGCCATCGGCGAGAATAACACGTATTTTCGTGTCTTTCGTAATCGTAATGCGCCTTATCTCTTTCGGGTAATCTGCGCACCTACATCCGTCACTGGCGGAGATTTTTCAGAACAGGCGGCTCAGGCGGCTGCACATTGTGCTTCTCACTACATCCTACGTAGTGGTACATGCCGGGAATGAATCTGTTGAGTTTGTCAACGCTGCCTTCGCCGGATGTAAGGCAGTAGGTGGTGGACGTCCAGGAATCGGACCCGTCGTCGGTTTTGTTATCGTCATATTCGGTAATCTGCGACCAATCGGGCGAAACGGTGAAGTCCTGCGAAAGAAGAGAAGGGCCACAAATGACACTTCCGAGCGCGATCGCCGTGTCAAGATGCAAGTCTTGGTCGAGATCAAAGACTCGCAGATCAGTCTTGGGAGCGGCCCCACAATTTCCGTGACTCTGACCCACCGACCCCACTGCGGGCCCGACTTTGATGAGCAGGCGGCCGTCGGGCATCTTTTTGTAGTCAAGGCCCTCTTCGCTGATGACCTGATCAGAATAGCTTTTGGTTTGACCTCCCTTGGCAACACCGGGTACTGGGAAGTACCCAACAGCGAGGTTTGGACCGCAAACCCACAGGCTGCTGTCTTTCCCCGGACCGGGCCGGAAAAGCCGAGAGAAATGATGGTAGGTCATCAACTTGGGTGACAGCGGGTAGTTATTACCCCAGTCACTCTCGTCCTCAGCGACGACTTTGAAAGTGTCCGACAGCGCATCCGGACTAGAGCGCAGGGTGTTGGGCACAATCCACATAAAATCCTTGTCTCCCGCGTCCGTGCCTTCAAGGAACGGAAGGTGGCACGGCGTCAAAGGGAAGGAGAAGGGAGGATCCAACCGGAGCGCATTAAAGGTACTGGGCTTTCCCCATACGCGGGCCGGGGAGGACGTGGAGTAGGCGCCCATGTTCTTGCCCTGCGGCGCGGCATTGAAAACGTCAACCATGACGTACAACTCGCTGGTCTCTAAGCTAGGCAACGGCGGGAAGGCGTTGAAAGGAATAAACACCGCGAAGGAGTATCCCGTGGCCTCGGGAAATATTTTCGCAACGATTTGGGAAGCCATCTCCCCGGCGTAGGTCGTTGTCTCGGGAAACAAATGGACATCCAGCATGCCTTGCTGGGGGGGGCTCATAGGTTCCGGAAGCGGGCCGGTGTGATTCCAGTACCAATCGGAAATGTGCTCGGAAGCGGGCGTGGCAAAAGTCTCAATTTGTTGGTTCGGCCCCACCATCCACTGGCGTACAAACAGCCGCTTAAAGTACTCTCGATAACGCGCCTGGCTTGCGGCCCATGCTTGGCACTCCTTAAGCCCTTCCACTGACCCCAAGCTGGCAAGGTACGGGTTATTTTTACTTCCTCCCCTGCGCTCAACTTCTTGATTAATATTATCGGCCCAATCTTTGCACGATGCCGCGCCTTGCGGGAGCGTTACCGGTTGCCCGTGGTCGTTCCAGCCGATCTCCGGCAGGTCCACCTCGCGCGAGGCGGCGAGCCAAATCTCGATGTGATCCTTCGAGGGGAGCAGGTCCAGGGTCGGAGCGAAGTCGGGTGGCGGCCCATCGACCTTGCCGGCAACCCACAATCCGTAACTGTACGAAGGGATTTGTTCCGTGCGAATCCAAATGTGGCCCCGACGCGCGCCCTCTCCGCGCGGAACCAGCGTTAGGTCCGGCGGGCTGGTAAACTCCTCGACCACCGCGTGGAGGCGTGCGAGCTGGGTGTCTCTAGGAAAGGTGTGCGTCGGGAGCTGAATCGGGCGGACAATAATCGGCTGACTTTGCAGCGCCGCGGTTTTTTCACTCAAGCCAGAAGTGGACGCTGCCAGAGGCTTCAGTCTATCGACATTTGCCTGCGCAAATACGGGCTCAGAATGGCAAATCAAGAGAAGGGCGACGCACCCCCAGGCGAATTTGGTGAAAGCCTGTATGGGTGCGAATCGTTCGCGCATTTGAACGACCTCTGATTATCTATCCAGTGTGATGTGTTTCCGTCACCAAGGTTGCCTTGTTTTTTGGGAAGCCAACTACTCTCCGAGGAAAACTTCCGGCGAATCGAGCAGAGGTCATATTGTAACGCTCGCTCACCACCTGATTATACTGTAGACTTTCCTTTGAAATTCCTTGCTTTCTAACTTGAGCCTCAACGTCAAAGCGGAGATCTCTGCATGAAGGTCCTAGTAACGGGCGGAGCAGGTTACATCGGCAGTCACACGGCAAAGGCGCTGGCGCAGGCCGGGCACGATCCCCTGGTGCTCGACAATTTCTCTTCCGGACATCGCTGGGCGGTGAAGTGGGGCAAGCTGCTGGAATGGGACCTTGCGGCTCCGCAGATGCTTCCGCAATTCCTGGAGCAGGAGCGCGTGGAGGCCGTACTGCACTTTGCCGCGAGCCTGCTGGTGGGCGAGTCCGTGCGCGATCCGCGAAAATACTATTGGAATAACGTTGTGAACACGCTGAACCTGCTGGACGCCATGCAGACGGCGGGCGTGAAGCGCATCGTCTTCTCCTCCTCGGCGGCGGTTTACGGCGACCCCAAGCAGGTTCCCATTCCCGAAAATCATTCCAAGGAGCCGGTAAATCCCTATGGTGAAACCAAGCTGGCGATGGAGCGCGCCCTGCAGTGGTACGGCAATGCCTTCGGCATCAAATGGGTCGCATTGCGATATTTCAACGCGGCGGGCGCGGACGCAGACGGCGAATTGGGCGAGTGCCACGACCCGGAAACGCACCTGATTCCACTCGTCGTGCAGGCTGCCCTCGGCAAGCGGCCGCCCGTGGAAATTTTCGGCACCGACTACGACACTCCGGACGGCACGGCGATTCGCGACTACATTCACGTCACGGACCTGGCCGACGCCCACGTGCGCGCGCTTGAGTACCTGGCCCAGGGTGGTGAAAGCCGCGCTATGAATCTGGGAACTGGCCAAGGGAACTCCGTTCGCGAGGTCATCAACGTCGTTGGCAAAGTCGCATCCCGACCCGTTCCGGTCCGCGAGGGGCCCCGCCGCGCCGGAGATCCTCCGGTGCTCGTGGCCGACGCAAGCCTGGCGGGAAAAACTCTCGATTGGAAACCGTCCGGCTCCGATCTTGAGAAAATTGTCCGCAGCGCGTGGAACTGGCACTCACGGGATACCGCAGCGTAGTCTGGAAATCCCACTCCCTGCAAACCCAATGAAAGTGTGTAAGATTTACCATTCTGGAGGTGTGCGTCAGCGCCTCGAATCGCTTCTGAAGTGCGCATTATTGCCGCGTTTTCAGATAGTTACAGTAGAGACTGAGGATTCGGCACGGCAATTGCCCTCTCGTTTTGTGGTGTTAATGCATTTGAATGGCTTGGATTGCGTGGTGAGGCGAAACCTTCCAGCAGAGGCCGTGTTTAACGGTTTAGGAGGAAGGTGCATCGAACTTGCGTGCTGATTTTAGCCAATTTTATGTTTAAAGGAAACGCCATGAAAAACGATTATCCAATTTCATCTCAATCTTTGAAGGCGCGGCGCGCCGGAAAGCTGGTCTCGACCACATTGATGTTGGGACTGTTCGCTGCGCTGTTTGTGGCCGCGCCTGCGCCTTCGCAGGCGTCAATCGCCGTGGGAATTTCTGTCGGCGTCGCGCCCCCGCCGATTCCGGTTTATGCGCAGCCGCCTTGCCCAGGCTCAGGATTTATGTGGACACCGGGTTACTGGGCCTACAACCCCACGCAGGGCTACTACTGGGTTCCGGGCACGTGGGTGATGGCTCCGGCGCCGGGTTTGCTCTGGACGCCCGGATACTGGGGCTGGAGTGGAGCCGCTTTCGTCTTTCACGCCGGCTATTGGGGCCCGCACATCGGCTTTTACGGTGGAATTAATTATGGCTTCGGATATCCCGGTGTGGGATTTGTGGGAGGCGAGTGGCGGGGCGGCGCGTTCTTCTACAATCGCGCGGTCTTCAATCTCGGGCCAGGGCACTTCAACGCCTATTATCACGCCCTACCCGTTGAACGTGGCTTCAGCCGCGTGAGCTACAACGGCGGACGAGGCGGGATCGTGGCTCGTCCCACGGGGGCTGAGCTTGCAGCCGCGCGCGACCGGCATATTGAAGCCACCGCCATGCAGCGCAACCACGAAATTGCCGCGCACAACAACCACGCGCAGTACGCCTCCGCCAATCATGGCCGGCCGGGAGCGATTTCGAGTCCCAGCTACCACGGTTCAACCGCCGGGCACCCCGAAAACCGCGGCGGGCAGTTCAATCACAGCGCCACAACCGCTCGCTCGAACGCTCCACAATCGCGCGGTTCCACGTACCACGCCTCAGGAGCGAGTTCCGGCCATTCCGCGCCCAGCTCGCACACTAAATCCTCGCATGGAACGTCGGGCCACCAGGCGGACTCCCACCCCTCGCACACTGGAAGCGATTCGCGCCACGGGGGATCGAAAGGGCGCTAGACCGCGAGGACTCTAGAGATACTTCAGTTCTTTCCCCAAGGCGCGAAGGTGGGCGTTGTTGATGTAGAGTTCGGCCTGCGTTGCATCATAGCCGTGCTCGAGGGTGCGACGCAGGTAAAGCGCGGCGATGTCGGCAAGCTGCTGGTCGCTTAGGTACTTTTTGTCCTTCTGCCGCAGCTCGGTCAGCGCCGCACAGGATATTGAAACCATGCTGTTCTTCCCGTTCACCCGGAAGATGCAATCCATCGTATCACTGTGGCGAGTGGCGATCCCCGGGAGAAGGTGAACGAACTGCACCTTGGCGGGCTCGGCGAGCGCTTGCGAGCTAACCTCAAACGGAGTCACAATATAGCTCATAGAATATTCCTGAACAATTGTGGCGCGGGCGTCCCCACGCGCGATTCGTCAATCGACGAACTGCATAGAGCCGCGCCCCAGATCGATCTAGGCCCGGCACACTTTCCCAGGTTCTTTACTCCACTCGGGCAACAAAAATTCTTTTGTTGCAACCTTTGTCGCCGCTGCCTCGTCTAATCTAGTAACTCTATTCTATTGACTACCTGGGGAAGTGGGTAGTCCGGGGCTCTCCGAATTATCCACTTCCTCCTTCCTTTTTCCAATCTTTATTTCAAATGGGGAATGGCGGGCGTCGAAAGCAGACGCTTGTGCAAGAATCGGCACGATTCGGCAAAAGGCGGAAGAATCCTCGCGCATATTTCGGTTTGCACCCAGGATTGGGAAGCTATATACTGCCTCTTCCCCGCGTTTGGCCTGATTCCCCGCCAGGGTTCTGATATGTCTCGGAGACCACTCAGGCTGATCATACCGCTGGGGAAACATCAGCCATGGACCTGCTCAAGGAAATTGACGACCTTACCGGTGACTTTTCCAGCGCCCTCGAACCCCAGGGCCTGATGGAAGGCCTGGTCAGCCGCCTGGTGAACCATTGCGCAATGTCCGCAGCGGGCATCTGGCGGGTAAACGGTCAATCGGATCTTGCACTCACCGCCTCTGCGGGGGGGCCGGCCTTTCCCAACTCAATTCGCGAGGTTTCCGCCGATCACTCATTTATCAAGAAGGCGGCTCAAACGCATGCGCCCCTGATTTTTGAGGGGAAAGCGCAGGAGAGCGATGAGTTGGCCCGCTGGGCCGAACAGAATCATTTGCGCTACCTGAGCGCCTACCCGCTCGGCAACGGCACGAAGACTTCGGGCGTCCTGCTGGTCGGCGCCGCGCACCCGCCCGACGAAGCGAAGCTCGCACTCATCGGCCTGCACGCGCGCCTGGCTGCCGTGGCCCTGCGCGACGCGGACGTTATCGCCGGCCTGCGCCATAATCTGGAGCGCCTGCACTTCATGGTGGAGGCGAGCAAGGTATTCAACTCCACTCTCGACCTTTCCGATCTCCTCGCCAAGGTTCTGGACGTCGCCAAAACGCTGACCAAGGCGGAGCGCGGAACGCTGTTCCTTGTCGATGAAAAGACCGACGAAATCTGGTCGCTGATCGCGCAGGGAATGGAGAAGCAGGAAATCCGCCTTCCCCGCGGACGCGGCATCGCCGGGCACGTCGCTCTGACGGGAGAGATCGTCAACATTCCCGATGCGTACGCAGACCATCGCTTCGATCCCGAGGTCGATAAGCGCACGGGATTCCGCACGCGCAACATGCTGACCCTGCCCATTCGCAACACCGCGGCGCGCATCGTCGCCACCCTGCAATTGCTGAACAAGGCCACGGGCAGTTTTACCGATGAGGATACGGACGTGCTGCTGACGCTCTCCGGCCAAATGGCGATGAGCCTGGAGAACGCGCAGCTTCACCACGACCTGCTGGAAAAAGAGCGCCTGGAGCGCGAAATGGCGCTGGCCCGCGGGATTCAGCACAGCCTGCTGCCGGAGACGACTCCCGTCATCCCCGGTTTCGATATCGCGGTGATGAATGAACCGTGCTTTGAAGTGGGCGGCGACTACTATGACTTCCTGAGCCTCGGGCCGAATACGCTTCTGGTGATCATCGCCGACGTGGAGGGAAAGGGCATCAGCTCCGCCATGGTAATGTCAAACCTTCAGGCCACGCTGCGCGCCCTGGTGCTGCACCTGCACTCCCTCAATGACATTGCCGAGTCCGTGAACAAGATGATTCTGCATGACACACGCGGCGAAAAATACATGACCATGTTCATGGGTTTGATCGATACCCGCCGCAAGGCCATCCACTACATCAATTGCGGCCACGTTCCGCCGGTGATCTACCGCCCGGGCGCCGATTCCATCCAGCTCGTTGAGGGTGGAATGGTCATCGGCCTGTTTGAAAACGTGCAGTTTGACCGCGGCCATGTGAAATTCCAGCCCGGCGACGTGCTGCTGCTCTGCACCGACGGAATTACCGAAGCCATGGACGTGCAAAGCGAAGAGTTTGGAATGGACCGCGTGGTGAAGTGTGTCGGCGACGTGAAAGAGAATAAGGCTCGTGAAATCGTCCTGAAAATCTGTGACGACGTGACCAAGTTCTCCAAGGGCGGCACGCACATGGACGACAAGGTGATGCTGGCGATTAAGGTTGTGAACGAGCAGTGAGAATGAGGTTGTAGCGCGGGTGTCCTCACCCGCGTTCGTCTTTTGGAATACCCAGCGCGGGTGGGGACACCCGCGCTACAGAACTCAAGCCGGAGCCTCAACACGAATCGTTCGAGCAAACACTGACTGCCCTCCGAACAGCCCCTTCAGCCTTCATATCCCATCGTAGTCATAAGAGCCAGCGCCGGCTGCGATGTGTCGAGCCGTGTGTGCTGAACAACAACCTTGACGTTGCTTTCAATCACCAGCGCCATCGGCTTGGCCAGTGGAATCGTCTCGCCGTTCTTGTTTTTCAGGCTCTTTAACGGAACATGGTAGGTGCGTTGCGCGGGGCATTCAGCCTCCAATCCGGTCAGCGGCTCGCGATCTTCAAAGTAGACCGTGAACTTCAGCTTAGCGGGCCGGCGGCTCACGTTCAGCACGCATGCCGACTCATGACTCACCAAATCGCCCGTGCTGCGGTCGGGCAAATAACTGTCGGCGATCAGCCACAGCTTTGAACCCATCGCATTTTTCCCCATTTGCATATCCTCCTGAATGTTGACAGTCGAATGTCAAAGGTCAAAAGTCAATCTGTGCATCTGGTGATGGCCCACTCTATCCCCGAAGACTCTCCACCAGCTTCTGCCAGTGGATTTTCTCTTTCGGGGCAATTACGCGACCCCCGGGACGGGGTTCGGACAGTTTTCCGTCGATCATGAACGCCACGCGATAAAGTTCCGCGAAGGGAAAGTCCGGCGCGGCGGCGCCCTGCCCGCCCACGACCTCCGCGCCCAGGCGGACATTTTCAATCATGCGCCCGGGATGGCGCAGGTGATAGGGGTTTCGCCGCACTTCGCCGCCGTGCTCGGCCGTGGCCATAATCAGCGTCGCCTCGTCTTGGGGCGAAACTCCCACCATCAGGTTCTGCCGCGAATTCTCATGCCAGAATTCCGTCTCAACAAAAGTGATGGGGTCTCGGCGGGTGCGCTGCTGGTAATCGCCCAGCGCTTCGACCACCAGGTGGTGCGTTCCGATGTGCGTGGTGTTGAAGTCCTCGGCGTGAGGTGCAAAGACCACGTCGGGCTGCTCAGTTTCGAAGATGCCGCTGAGGGCGCGCACCTTGGCGGACCATTCGTCCGGATGGTTCCTGCGATTGTCCAAGTTCACGTGGTCGAAACCGCCGGGCGGGTTGGCGACACTGAGTTCAAAACCCAGCGCTGCGCATGCGGAGTTCAGCTCGCGCAGACGCCGCGCGCGCTGGCCGATGTTGCTCCCCAAAGTGATGGCGCAATTGGTTACTTGCGCACCACATTCCTGCCGCAACCGCAGCGCAAGCGCGCCAATCAGCGCTTCATCATCAGGATGCGGGGCGCAGACCACCACCTTGAGCGGCGGCAATTTAGCAGCCTTCAAGGGCGGCGCCAAGAGTGGCTTGGCGGACGGGCCGAGAGGAATTCCCTTCCCGCTTTCCATTGCCTTGATGTTGGCCTGAACGAATTTCAGCCAGCGCCTGTGCCGAGCTTTCCACGCCGCGGATGAATCTTTGGACACCCTTTCCCCCCATTTCGAGCCCATGCTGAAGAATGGCTATCCTACGCCAATCTGGTGCGAATACCAAAGTTCAAAAACCGGATTTCACCACAGAGCACACAAAGGGCCACAGAGAAAACCCTCTCTGTGATCCTCCATGATCTCTGTGGTGAATCTTTTCTTAAGCCGATGGCATGTGTAAAATGAATGCGCGAATCGGCAAGACTGAGAAATAAGGGGGCATCATGAAGAAATCATTGCCACGCAGGAGTTTCCTGCAGGCCGCGGGAATTGCCGCCGCGGGCACGCTCGCAGGCTCGCCACACGCGAATGCGCGGCGACAGGAATCCGCTGATAAACGACCGCGACTGCTCAGCGGCTGCTGCGCCTATTCTTACAGGGCTTACTTGGACCTCAAAGTCAAAAAGATGACCATGGAGGAGTTTATCCTCAAGGCCATCGACCTTGAGATCGACGGAGTTGACATCACCACGTACTACCTGACCTCCACCGACCCGGAATATCTTCACAGCTTGCGGCATCTTGCCTTCAGGCACGGCATTCCCTTTTCCGGCACGGCCATTCGCACGGAAATGTGCCAGCCTGATCCCGCCAAGCGCGCCGAGCAATTCGAGGGAATCAAGAAATGGGTGGACGCCACGGAATCGCTGGGGGCATCCCACATGCGCGTCTTTGGCGGCGCCATTCCGAAAGGCGCCACGGATGTGCAGGCGGTGGGCTGGACGGCGGAAACCATGAAGCAGGCGTGCGACTACTCCGCGACGAAGGGCATCACCCTCGGGATCGAAAGCCACGGCGGCATCACCGCGCGCGCCAGCAACATCCTGGCGATTCTCAAGCAGGTCAACCATCCCTATGCCGGCTGCAATCTCGACATCAGCCACTTTGATGGCGACCCTTACCCGCAAATCGAGGCGCTGATTCCCTACGCCACGCACACGCACATCAAATCAATGACCGGGGGTCCGAAACCTCAAGAACTTGATCTTGAGCGCATCTGGAAAATGTTCGCCGACGGCGGTTACCAGGGCTTCATGTCGGTGGAATACGAAGGCAAGGAAGACCCCATGACCGGCGTGCCGAAAATCATTGAACAGGTGAAGCAACTTTGCAGGAAGTATTCGAGCGTTTGACCAGCCGCGGCCCGTATTGACAGCGGATGCCCTGAAAACTAGAGTAAGGAGGAGCCGGGAGGTTAATTCTCATGACAGGAATTCAGTTCGTGACCGATGAAAGAGGACGCAAAGTCGCGGTTCAAATCGACCTCAAGAAATACGGCGCAGTGCTCGAGGACTTTTGGGATGGGCTCGTTTCGGAGTCGCGCCGCCACGAAAGGGGCGTTCCGCTGGAAAAAGTGAAAGCAGATTTGGTAAGGCGCGGGCGGATTCGTGAGTGAATACTCAGTTCAGATCAAGCCTTCTGCGCAGAAAGAATTGGAAGGCTTGCCCGATGATGTCCTCGCTCGCGTCATCCGCAAACTGGAAACATTGCACGCCACTCCGCGGCCCGCAGGTTGCAAAAAGTTGAAGGGTTATAAAGACCAGTGGCGAATCCGAGCCGGCCATTGGCGTATTGTGTACATCATTAACGATGCAGCGAAGCTCGTGAGCGTTACGCGCATCGCCCACCGCCGCGAGGTATATGATCGCTAACCTGGGGCTCCCTGAGGGCCTTTCTCACCAATAGATTCTAAAACCGTCTTACCGGTCAAATTCAGCGATGCTGTCCGGCGGAATTTGGAAAGATTCAGATTTCAGGATCGTGCGCTTGAAAGTCTCAGGCCGGTCGCCCGTCTGATACAGAATTCCAATCGCGTTTGGATGAGTAGCCAGGTACTGGCGCGACTTCTCAACACCACCCACGAAAAAAATCTTGGTCAGCGCCTCGGTTTCCACCCCTGTAGGTACAGCCGCTACCGTAGAGAGCATCCCCTGCACCGGCCAGCCCGTATGCGGGTCCATGATGTGGCAATAAATCTTGCCGTTGATTTTGAAAAACCTCTCGTAATTCCCGGAAGTTGAGAGGGCGAAATTCTTAAGGCGCAGAACGTCCGCCGCTTTGTTCGCTTGGAACGGATCGCGCACGGTGATTTTCCATCCGCGCTCGCCGGGCGGTGCGCCCAGCGCGTAGATGCTGCTTCCGCCGCTCGAAATCAGCGCCGCCTCAACGCCGCTTGAACGCAGAATCTCCATGGCCCGATCCACGGCATAACCCTTCCCGATTCCGCCCAGGTCAAGCTCTACACCGGGCTTGTCAAAGCGAATCGTGCGGCGCGCCGGGTCAAGGTGCACGTGCTGATAGCCAATCGCCTGCTCAGCGCTCGCAATCTCTGGGTCGCCGGGCAATCGCCCCTGCCCGCGGAAAAATCCCCACAACTTCATCAGCGGACCAACGGTGATGTCAAAGTCGCCGCCCGATTCCGCGCTCGCCTTCAGCGAATACTGGATCAGCCCAAAGAGATTCGGCGAAACGGTCACTTCATGCTGCGAAGCTTCGCGATTAATCCCGGAAAGTTCGCTGTCCGGCTTGTAGTTACTCATTTGCGAGTCGAGCCGGTCGACCTCATCAAATGCCTCTCCAACGGCCTCGGAAAGAAACGTCTGGTCGCGGCCGTAAGCGACCACGGTGTAAATCGTTCCCATGGCATGATGCGAAGCCTCAAAGCGAACCGGGGAGCCAGGCCGGGAGTCGGTTGATTGCGGACA
>JASHTY010000058.1 GCA_030040315.1 Terriglobia bacterium
GTCAGCAACGTGCGCGACAAGGTGAACATCAAGCTGAGTGATGAGACGGCCCAGCAGTTGGCCAAGCGGCCGGTGGAATACGACACGGGTTTCACGCTTCTGCCGGGCAAATACATGATCAAGTTTCTGGCGCGCGACGATGAGACGGGCAGAATCGGGACGTATCAGACAAATTTTGTGATTCCCAACCTCAACAAGGAAGAACAGAAGATCGCTATCAGCTCCGTGGTGCTGAGCAGCCAGCGCGTGGACTTGAAGGATGCGTTGTATAACGCCGTCAAGAGCAAGGACCGCGAAGAATTAACGAACCCCCTGGTGGTGGAAGGGCAGAAATTGATTCCCAGCGTGACGCGAGTTTTCAGCAAGAGCCGCGATATGTATGTTTACCTGCAAGCCTACGAACAGACCGCGCCCGCCGCGCAGCCCCTGGTGGCGTTTGTGAGCTTCTATCAAGCGCAGAAAAAAGCCTTTGAAACCCCGCCCATCGAAATAACCAACGGCATGAACAATCGCCTGAAGACCATGCCGCTGAGCTTCAATGTCCCTCTTGCCAATCTCGCGCCCGGCGAGTATCAATGTCAGGTGACGGTTCTCGACCCCACCGGACAGAAAAGCGCCTTCTGGCGCGCGCCCGTGATGCTGGTGCCGTAGGCGACTCCGTCGTGGCGAGGATGTCCCGCCCTCCGTGGCATGGGCTTCCAGTCCCGCCTGTGAGGGGTCACGGCCAGGATGGCCGTGCCACGTCGTATTGCCAAGGAGCAAATCATGCGCAGGTATACATCTGCATTTATCACTCTGATTATTTTAATTTCGGTGGCAGCCGCAGCCGCAGCCGGAGCGCAAGGCGTCTTGCGCCCCGTGGATTTGCGCTGCGAATATCGTGCCAATCCGCTGGGTGTCGATTCGCTTGCCCCGCGCTTGAGCTGGAAACTTGAAGCGACCAATGCCAACGCGCGCGGGCTAGCCCAATCTGCCTACCAAATTCTGGCGGCAAGCAGCGAAGAAAAGTTATCTCGAGGGGCAGGCGACCTGTGGGATAGCGGCAAGGTTGACGCGGACAGATCGATTCAAGTCGCCTACAGCGGCAAGACCCTGAGTTCAGGTGAAGTCGTTTGGTGGAAGGTGCGAGTGTGGGACAACGACGGCAAGCCTTCCGCGTGGAGCGAGCGGCAGCGCTGGTCGATGGGGCTTCTGGACGAGTCCGACTGGCAGGGCAAATGGATTGGCTTGGACGGCGGCGAGGAAAAGCCCCAGGAGCTGGCGGCTGCGAAGTGGATTGGTGCTGATCAGACTGCTACGGCGTATTTTCGCCGCACTCTGGAAGTATCAAACGACAATCCCATAACCTACGCCCAGTTCTGGATGGCGGGCTCGGGCGCGATTTCCGTGACTTTGAATGACGGATCATGGAAGCGGTCAGGAGGCGCCAAGCGTCCGATCTATGCTGACGCTTCCGAATTCCTCCACGGGGGTGCAAACGTTTTGGCGGTGGCGGTGAAGAGCCAGGACGGCGGGCCGGCGGCGGCGATCGGCGCCGTCGAGATGAACTTTGCGGACGGCCGTCGAACGCTTATTTGCACAGACGATGGGTGGCGGACTTCGTCGACCGAGGCAGCGGATTGGAACAAAAACGGCTTCGATGATTCGGCGTGGGAATCCGCCCGGGTGTTAGGTCCCTACGGAATGGCGCCGTGGGGAGAGGTGGGTCAGGGCTGGCGAACTGTCCTGCCCGCGCGATTGCTGCGCAAGGAATTCGCCGCGCCACCACAAATCAGGCGTGCCACGCTCTACATCTCCGGCCTGGGATTGTTCGAAGGGTATCTGAACGGCGCGAAGATCAGCAATGACGTGCTGGTGCCCGCTCTCAGCGAATACGAAAAGCGCGTTTACTACATGACATACGACGTCACCAGGCTTTTGCGGCCAGGCACGAATGCCCTGGGCGTGATGCTGGGCAATGGCCGTTTTTTCCCCATGCGCCATGATATTCCCACTGTCATGCGCGGTTTCGGTTATCCCAAGCTGCTTTTGCAATTAGAAATGGAGACGAGCGACGGAAAAATCGAGCGCGTGGTCAGTGATGATTCGTGGAAGCTGACCACGGACGGTCCCATTCGCGCCAACAATGAGTACGATGGCGAGATTTACGACGCGCGCATGGAATTGACGGGCTGGAGCAAGGCCGGCTTTAACGATTCAATCTGGCAACAGGCGCAGATTGTCGAGGGTCCGGCCGGTGTTTTGTCTGCCCAGCCAATTGCGCCGATTCGCGTGACGGAAACGCTCAAGCCCGTTTCCGTCCATGAAGGTCAGCCTGGAGTGTTCATCTTCGACATGGGGCAGAACATGGCGGGCTGGTGCCGCCTGACAGTTTCAGGGCCGCGTGGCGCCACGGTTACCCTGCGTCACGCCGAGCGGTTGAGGCCGAACGGCATGCTCTATGTCGATAATCTCAGGTCCGCCGAAGCGACGGACACTTACATTCTGAAAGGCAATGGAACGGAAATCTACGAGCCGCGCTTCACTTACCACGGATTCCGCTACGTGGAAGTGAAGGGCTTTCCCGGCAAACCCACGCTGGCTTCATTGGAGGGAGAAGAGGTGCATGATGACCTCGCGCGAGCGTCCGAGTTCGCCACATCCAACCAGCTTCTCAACCAGATTTACAAAGCGGTCATCTGGGGTACGCAGGACAATTACCGCAGCGTGCCGACCGACTGCCCGCAGCGCGACGAGCGGCAGGGCTGGCTGGGAGATCGCTCGGGCGGAAGCCTGGGCGAGACGTATCTCTTCAACGTCGCGGCCTTTTATGCGAAGTGGGTTCGCGACATGCACGACGCGCAGGACGCCAAGGGGAGAATCAGCGACGTTTCTCCCGCCTACTGGCCCTTTTACAACGACAACGTCACCTGGCCCGCGACCTTCATTCTTTTACCCGATCACCTTTACCGGCAATACGGCGATCTGCGCGTCATCGAGCAGCACTACCCCGGCATGCGCAAGTGGATTCTTCACATGGAGGGCTACCTTAAAGACGATCTGATGCCGCGCGATTCGTATGGCGACTGGTGCGTGCCGCCCGAGTCTCCTGAACTAATTCACAGCAAGGACCCGGCGCGCAAAACTGATACCACCCTGATTGCAACGGCTTACTTTTACTACCTGCTGCGCAAGATGCAGCACTTCGCGACGCTGCTCGGGAAGCCCGACGATGCAAGTGAGTATTCACAGCTTGCAGAACGAATGCTGGCCGCGTTCAACAAGACATATCTGAACTCGGACGGAGACAAGTACAGCAATGGGTCCGACACTTCCAGCGTGCTGCCCCTCGCGTTCCTCATGGTACCCGACGATGACAGGCAGAAAGTCGCCGACGCCCTTTTGCGGAAAATCGAAGACATGGACCACAATCATCTTGGCACGGGCCTGGTGGGCGGGCAGTCTCTGATGCAGACGCTTACGGATATCGGCCACCCGGCGGTGGCCTACGAAATTGCTTCGCAGCGCACGTATCCGAGTTGGGGGTACATGATCACGCACGGCGCCACCACGATTTGGGAACTTTGGAACGGCGATACCGCCAACCCGGCGATGAACTCGGGCAACCACCTGATGCTGGTAGGGGATCTCATCACCTGGATGTACGAGGACTTGGCGGGAATCCGGCCCGATTCCGTGGCCCCCGCGTTCAAGCACATCATCATGCGTCCGCACCCGGTGGGGGATTTGACGTTTGTCCGCGCCTCGTACGATGCTCCCTATGGAAAAATAGTGAGTGATTGGAAGGTTGAAGACGGGCGATTCACCTGGTCAATCACCGTGCCGCCCAACGCCTTCGCGACGGTTTACGTTCCAGCCGATGATGCGGCGAAAGTCAGCGAAGGCGGAAAGCCGGCGGGAACTGCGCAGGGCGTCAGGTTACTGCAATCCGAGCCCGGCGCGGCGGTTTACGATGTCGGCTCGGGCAGCTACCGGTTTGAGTCCACGCTGACCCGCAAGTTTGAGTGACAGCCGGGCATTCTGGTGGTAATCTTCACGACTCGTTAGGGAGCCGGCCGCCGGCGCGCGGTTGGATTCGGCCGCCTCCTGAAGATAGTCCCCTCAACCAATTTACGGAGGCAGGTTCATGTCGGCTCTCTCCATCGGAATCGTTCTGTCGATTATCGCGGGCATCATCAACGGGAGCTTCCCCGCGCCCATCAAGTACGCCAAGGTGTGGAAGTGGGAGAACATCTGGTCCGTGTGGGCCGTGTTCGGCATGGTGGTGTTTCCCTGGGTGGTGGTTTTCTTCACCATTCCCGATGCCGGTGCAGTCTATGGGAGCGCGGAGACCAAGTCGCTGTTGCTGATGATTGCCTTCGGGATCGGCTTTGGACTTGCGCAGATCTTCTTTGGACTGGGCATTGCCGCAATCGGCATGGCATTGAACTTTGCCATTGCGATTGGAATATCCACTGTGCTGGGCTCGCTGGTACCTCTGCTGGCAAAGCACCCGAAGCGGGTTGCAACGCCCCAGGGCACGATGATTTTTGTGGGAGTGTTTCTGATCGTCATCGGAATTGTCGGCTGCGCATTAGCCGGCAAGCTGAAGGACAAGCACCTGGAAGCTGCCGACCCGCGGCCGCGCGAATCCGCAGCGGTCGCCATGAGCTTTGGGGCGGGCCTTTTCATCTGCGTGCTCGCCGGGCTTGGTTCACCGATGAATAATTTTGCCTACGCGTATGGGGAATCGCTGCTCTCCATCGCCGCCGCGCACGGGGCGACGCCGAGCAGCCAGGCCAACGTCATCTGGGCGCCGGTCATGACCGCGTCGTTTATCCCCTACATCATCTATTGCATGTATCTGTGGAAGAAGAACAAAACGACGGGCTTGTTTTTCGCGCCGGGCACAGGGCGCAATTGGGTGTTCGGCGCCATCATGGGATTCTTGTGGTTCATCAGCACGGTAATCTACGGCGCAGTGCTGGCGCGGCTGGGAAGCATGGGGCCGGTGCTGGGCTGGCCGCTGTTCATGTCGGCCATCATCATTGCTTCAAACGTCTGGGGGCTTGCGACCGGTGAATGGAAAGGCTCAGGCAGCAAAGCGCTCTACACCATGTTCGGAGCAATCTTCTTCCTGATTGCGGGCTTCGTCGCGCTCGCCTACGCAGGGAAATTGGGTTAAACGATTATTTCGCCTCGCCCTCCAGCACGTCGTAAAGCGGCTGCGCCGGATGAAGCTTTCCCGTCTGGTCCGCGACCGTAATGGCCATGATGCGGATCTTATCGTTGTCCGGTAGAGTCAAGCTTGTCGCGCCTTCGGGAACATCCAGTGAATATCCATACAAGTAGCAATAGGAATAGACCTCATTCCCGCCCTCGGCCGTGTGGTGATGGGAAGCGTACCACGCCACGGGTGCGCGCTTGATAAAGCCCGGGGTAAGGCCGGAGTATTCCATCTCCGTTCGAACGATGGGCCCGCGCTCCTGCACGCGCCGGCGAATGCGACGGTCCACTTCAGCCTGATAGCTGTGGTCGTCCGCGGCGGGCTCGGGGGGCGTGGGGACTTCAACCTTTTGAATGTTCCAGGTCCGCGTGTCCCACTGACCGATGAATCCCTGCCAGTCTTGAATCTTCAAGTCGTGGGGCGGTGCCTGGCCCAATTGGAACGAACCTGTTTGGTCGCCGTCAGCCGCGGCCAGAATATAAATCCTGTTGAATTCTCCGGCAGGCAACGCGATCGATTGTCCGTGCGCCACAACTGCATTCGGATGATCTGTCCACGCCGGTCCCAGGCGAAATGTGACTGCGCCGTAGGGCAGGGAAGTCGGCAGCATGTCTGCTGGAAGGTTTTCACCTGCGGCGTCAAAACCGGTCTTGGCGGCGGCGCCGTCTTCGCTGGCGGTAGCGAGATCATACTTCAGGTCGACGGACTGCCAATGCACGGCGGGCAGAGTCTTCGCTGGCGCGGCCAGCTTTACCGAGAAGGTGCGAATGCCGTAAGGCTCGAGCGATGTTTCAAGCTCGCCCTTCACGACGGTGGCCGTCCCCAAAGGCTCTTCCTGGCCGTTCACTTCATGCGCGGCAACGACTGGCCCCGCAAAGGCAATATGCAGATTCGGCGTCCTCCCCCCGCGCATTTCGATGACGCGAACGATGACGTCATTGCTCTCCTCGGCCTTCTTGATGGCGCTGACAAACACATGATTGCTGTCCACACGCAGGAACGAAAAGCTCCTGCCGAGCGTCCCTGCATGGCTGTCACTTTGGAACGCGATCAAGGGAGCATTTAATCTCTGCGCCTGCCAATCGGTGTTCCCTTGCGTCCAGTTGCCGGCATGTGAGGCGAGGCCGTAGATGAATTCGTGATGCCCCCAATCCTGTGTCGTCTGGTCGGAGTAATCGTGGCCATTTCCAGTTCCAAGACCCGGGGTATAAAGCAGCGTAAGTCGAAGCGTGTTGTCGTCAGGCTTGTCCGAGCCGGTCTTGCAGTCGGAAAGCACAGTGACGCCGTACCCGCCGCTCTTGTCGGTCAGATCGAACCACTGGTGCGAGGCGACTTCAAACTTCAGCTCATCGTTGTTGGTGCGCTGGACGGTGCCGAGGCCCCAGTTGTAAGTTGCGATCGGGTTTGCCGCGGTCAGCGGGAACGTGGCCTTTAGCGCCGCTTCCTTTGTTTTCCAATCAATGGCATTTCCGAATTCCACGCGATTGCCGGCGTCACCCGCGGAGAGGCGAACCGTCTGCACGAATTTTGAGTCCTCGGTCTCGCGCGTGATCTCAACCGCCACTCGCACGGGTCCATTTTCCACCACTCGAATCTGGGCCTGGCCGGACACGTATCCACGGGGCGGGACTTTCTGATCGTCCCAATCCATGTTCCACGCCGGCCAGTCGTGCGGATGCTCCGTCTGCAACGCTAGACGCGCCGGGCCGGAAAGGAGCTCCTTATCGAGTTCCTTATCGAGGATGCTCGACACGTCACCATTGCCATCGATTGAAATTCTGTAGCGTGCGTTCTCAAGAGATGATTCGCTAACCTTGAGGTCGGACGTGGCCGATGGTGCGGAATCGGCGGGGCGAACGTCGTAGACCGCAAATCCCACGGAAGGAACCTTGGCGAGGAAGAGCACGTGCTGCATATCGTTAGCAGTTTCAAGCTGCGAGGGAACTTCCTTGCCGTCTGGACCAAACACCTGAACGGCCTGCGGCGCGCCTTGCGGGAAAGAAAGCATGGCGTCCACCACATCTTCACGCTCCATGTTGAGTTGGTTGTAGACGATAACCGGCGTGCCTTGCACCTGCGTGTCGAGCCCGCTGGCGATCGCGCCTGCCGCTCGGGTCAGCACGCCGGCGAATTGATTCATGGCGACCACATCGTCGTTCCACGAATATGTGTACGCTTTGGGTGTGGCTGTTCCGGCCATGATGTCGTGGAATTGCCCGCCCAGCACCAGCGTCCATGCGTCGTTCAATCGCTCGCGCGGATACGCCGGACCACCCAGCCACGCGGCGGCCGTCGAGGCTCGCTCGGCAGCATCGGCCAGCAGTTCATTCTTTCGGTTCCAGCGCTTGTGCATTGCTTCAGAAGTCAGAGAGCCCGCGGAGTGGTTGGTCAGTTCCATGTCGCCTTTGTAATGCAGCAGGCGGTTCTCCTCGCCGGAGCGGATAATATCCAGAAACATCTGATCAGCCTTGGAAGAGACGACGTGAACGGGCCCGTCGCCGACTTTGACCTCGGCGCCCTGGGCTGGAACTTCCTCGTCGCCCAAATCTGTGCGCTCCATGGGCGAGGGAAGTACCGTCTCGCTTCTGGTTACGATCGCTTCGAGGAGTTTTACGGAGGATTCCGAAGGCGCGCCGCCGATGTCGCCGGTTCCGTAATAGTGATAATCCACGGCAACCCCTGTGGCCTTTTCGTCCAAAGCCAGGCGAGCCGGCCAATTGACGTAATTGGAGCGCGGCCGGTCGAATTCAGTGCTGGGTTTGCTGATGTCGTACCAGATGTTTCCGCTGTAGGTTAGCGGATTGAGCGCGGCGATCACGCTTCGGCCGCCCGGGCCGTCCCAGACACCGACGTTAAACGGAGTGCCTTTGGGAGTTTGCTCCGGTGAATCGGGCCCGCCCGCCGGCGCGGAAGACCCCCACGTCAATTTCTGCGTGGAAAACCCCTTCACTCCCGCCGCGGAAAGAATGCTCGGCAGGGAGGCGGGAAATCCGAAGCAATCCGGCAGCATGTATTCGGCGCTCGCCACGCCGAAATCGTGGCGGAAGTACTCGTTGCCGTAAAGAACCTGGCGAATAATGGATTCGGGCGAAGGGGAATTTACGTCGTTCTCTTCCATCGACGAGCCCGCCGGAAACCATCGGCCCGCTTTAACCCATTGGCGCAGCTTTTCGTAATCTGCCGGGAAATATTCCTTCATCAGGCGATAGCGATTGGCGCCGCTGAAATTAAAAATGTAGTGCGGATATTTTTCAAACAGGGAAAAATTGACGTGCATGGTTTTGGCAAGATAATCGCCGATGACCTGCGGATATTCCCAGCGCCATTCGGTGTCCAGGTGGGCGTATCCGACAACGTAGAGAGTCGGCTGGGAGAATGTGAAGTGCGCGGCGGGTTGCTCCGGGGCGGATTTTTCCTGGGCGAAGGCGAAGGTTGCCGGAATCCAGGCTGCCATCGCTACAATCGCCAGCACCGTGAATCCATGCCTTGAATTCGATTTGGGCCTTCGAATTGGAGTTAAACAATGTGCGCTTGGAATCATAAAGCCCCCATGAACGTGAATGTGCGAGGCCGGTGAGTTGCCTTGAGGAAAATCGCTCGCGAGCCTGCAGTGCATTTCCGGAGCAGAGCCCCGGATGCGGCGCACATTATACACACGCCTCGGCTGGCCTGAACAGTCGAGGATTCATGTACAATGGCATCGTTCATTGACATGCGGAACCGCTGACAGGATACTTCCAAAAGGAGACTCAAAGATGAAGGTTTCGATTTTTGTATTCGCGGCACTCATGACGGTCGGCTTAATGGCCGCCGGCGAGAACGCGCGCCCGGTTACGTTTGTCGGGCACGAACAGGTGATGGCAGCGATTGACGGGAAGACCCGTAACGGGCCGCTGGTAACGGCCGCCGATCTTCTGGTGATGGGCTATCACCGCGAGGAAGACGGGCACGTTGAGGTTCACGACAAAGAGACGGACGTCTTCTATATCGTCGATGGCGAAGCGACGCTTATCACCGGGGGCAAGATGCTGGGGGGCAAAGTAACTTCTCCGGGTCAATGGCTGGGAAGCAGCATCGAAGGCGGCGAGGCCCATCACATGGTTAAAGGAGACGTCATTGTAATTCCCGCAGGAATTCCACATTGGTTCAAAAGCGTCCCGCATTCTGTCAGCTATTTTATTGTGAAGGTGTTGAAGCCGTAAGCGACCGCAACACCGAATTGATTTGTTTCAAACGATGAGTGTTCCTCCTCCATACCGCGTGGTGCACGGGTGGCCGATTTTGCCGGAAGGCTACGTGCTCGGTCAGGTGTGCGGCGTGGGTGTGGACTCACACGACCACGTCTTTGTTTTTCACCGCGCCGACCACGGGGGCGACAAACAGGGGGAATTGATTGAATCGCCGGTGGTAATGTGTTTTGACGGCACGAGCGGCCAGCTTCTGGATTCGTGGGGAGCAGGCGCATTTCGAATGCCCCACGGGCTGCGTGTGGATGACCGGGACAACATCTGGCTGACGGATTTGGAACACCACCAGGTTTTCAAGTGCAGCCACGATGGAACGATCCGCATGTCCGTGGGAGTGGCAGGCGTTCCCGGGTGGGACCACCTGCACTTCAACAAGCCCACGGACGTAGCCGTGGCGCGCGACGGGTCGTTTTACGTCAGTGACGGCTACGGCAACCGGCGCGTCGCCAAATTTTCACCCCAGGGCGAATTCCAGCTCGAATGGGGCAGGGCCGGAGACAAGCCCGGAGAGTTTAATGAGGTCCACAATCTGGTTGTCGATCGCGAAAGCCGTGTTTACGTCACCGATCGCGTGAACCGCCGCATTCAGGTGTTTAGCGGCGACGGTCAATTCATCGCGCAATGGAAAAGCGATGCGCTGGGATGCCCGTGGGCGCTGGCGATTGGCGCTGATGGATTTCTCTACATGGTTGACGGCGGCGACCAGACTCCCAAATTACCCGGGCGCGGGCGGCTCATGCGGCTTGACCTGGAGGGAAACATTCTGGAGCAGTGGTCATCCTTCGGAAACTATGATGGTCAGTTGTATTACGGGCACGATGTTGCGGTTGGCAAAAACGGCGATGTTTACGTTGGAGACGTGAACCACGGCATGCGCGTGCAGAAGTTCTCACGCAGCGACCAGGAATTCCTGTTTGTGTCCCGATAGGATTTGAGTGCTGAACTC
>JASHTY010000466.1 GCA_030040315.1 Terriglobia bacterium
GATTATCACGTCTTCCACCAGTTCCTGGAGCGCTGCAAGAATCTGCCCCCAATCACCACCACCGTGGTATGGCCGATGACGGACGTGGCGCTGCTCGGCGCCGTGGAAGCGGCCGCGGCCGGGCTCATCGAGCCCACATTGGTGGGCCCGCAGGACGAGATGAAGGCGCTGGCCCGGAAGATCGGCGTCACCATCGAAGGCTTTCCCGTGGTGCACGCGGAGTCGGAGGATAAGGCCGCTGAGATCGGCGTGGCCATTTGCCGCTCCGGGAGCGCGCAGGCCATGATGAAGGGCAGCCTGCACACCGACGAGCTGATGAAGGCGGCCATGAACCGCGATACCGGCCTGCGCACCGCGCGCCGCATCTCGCACGTCTTCATCATGGATACGCCCGCTTACGCGCGCACGCTGCTCATCACGGACGCGGCCATCAACATCACCCCCGAGCTTGAGGACAAGGTGCACATCGTCCAGAACGCCATCGATCTTGCGAAGGCGCTCGGCATCGCTGAGCCCAAGGTGGCCCTGCTCTCGGCCGTCGAGACCGTCAATCCCAAGATCAAGTCCACCCTCGATGCCGCGGCGCTGTGCAAGATGGCCGACCGCGGCCAGATCACCGGCGGCATCCTCGACGGACCGCTCGCCTTCGATACGGCGGTGAGCCAAAAGGCGGCGGCCATCAAGAAGCTGGTCTCGCCGGTCACCGGCCAGGCTGACATCCTAGTGGTTCCCGATCTCGAAAGCGGCAACATGCTCGCCAAGCAGCTCGAGTATCTCGGCGGTGCGCAACTGGCCGGCATCGTGCTGGGCGCGCGTGTGCCCACCATCCTCACCAGCCGCGCGGACTCAGCCGAGACCCGGCTCACCAGTTGCGCCGTCGCCCTGCTGCTCCATTACGCCACGCATCCGGCGGTGAAGGTCTAATTCTGGCTTTCCATACAAAGAAGGGGGCGGCAGCGCGCGGCTACCCGTCGTTTTCGATTTCAACCGGACTCTCAGAGCACTCGCAAAATATCGTTGCCTTTCCGGTATAAGTGCATTTCCAGCCAATGATGAACCCGGCCTTGGCCGGCGGCTTGGTCTTGATCTTGGTGGGATCAAATTGAACCGGACCTTGGAAATGCAGCTTGGGCTCGCAATCCCCTTCATCGCAGGCCCCGTCGCACTTAAAGTGCCTGGTCTTCTCCACTTCGCTAATGATTTTGAGCGCCAAGGCGAGTTCTGCGCTGTCTTTGGTCATCCCTGTCGCTGAAGCCTTCTTCACGGTGATTTTGAGGGATTTGTCCTCACATTTGGCCATGTTTTCTTTCCTCGTGCCTACTCCGGGAATGTCAGCGGATCGAACTGGGTCCCATTCCCATCAACGTTTCCGCCATTGAATCCGCCATTCAGGAAAACAAGCGGATCGAACGAGGACGCAAAAAGCGAAGTCGTGTCGGCAGCTTTGGTTTGCTGGGTAACGGGGACCGTTGCGGTGGCGCAACAGATCAACCCATAGGTTCCTTGCGCGGCTTGTCCTTGACTTACAACGACGATCGATTGACTGGAAACGTCGATCGATGTTCCCGGCTGCAAAGAAAACTGGCCGGTGTCAGTGTTCACAGTTACAGGGCTGCTTCCTTCCCCTGCGTTGGTGACGCGATAGATCCCAAGATAGGCGGCGCTCACACCCAGCGTCTGCAAGGAAAGGATTGTCTCCTTACCTGAGGCGCTGACTGCCCACGTTGCAAGCCAGTATTGATTGCTAGGATTCGGGGTTGCCGCCGCTGGTGAACCCATGCCAAAAACCCTCCTTTGAGCTGGAGGTCTCGTCCCAAATGGAGATGCACCCAGTTAACGAGTTTCGTGAAAGCCGGCGCTTGGATCCAACGTTCAATCATGGTACGCCCGCGCCGCCATTGCAAGGGAAAATTCCAAGAATTCGCAGCCTCGGTTGCTGCTGGACCTAAATGGCCGTATTTAATCCAATTTCCGAGAGCATATTCACCAAGAACCGGCGGCATACTACGGCTGGAAACGGCCCGGCCAATAGACTTAGCGCGGGAATCAAATTGGTCGCGTCCGCACCAAGAGATTGTCAGATGCGCGGCCCCTTCTCACCGGATATATTCGTCTGCATGAGAAAAGCGGCGCCTTCCCCGGCTCTATGCACTCTGGTTGCCTGCGGAACCATCCTGCTGGCCGCGGCCACTGCCGGCGCGCAATCCGGCGCCTCGGATTCGGGCGCAATGCCGGCCATGGAGGGGATGGAGACGATTCCACCCCCGGAGCAACTCCCCGCACCCATTCACATGACCGGCATCGGCAACTCGCATATCGCCATTAATGCCGACCCGGAGACGCAGGCCTGGTTCGACCAGGGTCTGAGCCTGCTCCACGACTTCTGGGAATACGAATCGGCGAAGGCGTTTGAGCAGGCCATTCGAACTGACCCGCAGTGCGCCATGTGCTACTGGGGACTGGCGCGCGCCCTCGAGTTTCGCGGCCCGGAGGAAAAGCCTTACGCCGGCCAGGCCCTCGCGCAGGCCGTCCGCTATGAGAGCAGGGCAGGCAGGACCAACCGGCTCTATATCGAGGCGGCCGTGGCCGAGTCGCATGAAAAGGGCGACGATCACGCCGGTTCCATGGCCATCTATCGCAAACTGGTGAAGAGGGAACCGAAGGATATTGAAGCGCGGATTTTTCTTGCCAACGCGCTGGGCGACGGCTTCGATGACAACGGCGAGCCGAAACCCGGCGAAAAGGAAAAGATCGCGATCCTCGATAGCGTGCTCAAAGACGCTCCCAACGACTCCGCCGCCAACCACTACTGGATTCACGCCATGGAGCCCGGCAATCATCCGGAGCGGGCCATTCCCAGCGCGGCGTTGTTGGCAAGCCTCGCACCCACGAGCGGGCACATGGTGCACATGCCGGGGCACATCTATTACCGCGTGGGTGACTACGCCAGTGCCGGCCGCTGGTTTGAAGCGTCCATGATTGCCGACGAGACCTACATGCGCGCGCAGCACGTGAGCGTGGACGACGACTGGAACTACGTCCACAACATGATGTATGCCATTGCCAACCTGATGGAGCAGGGCCGTCTTGAGGACGCGGACAAATTGTCTGACCGGCTCGCCCGGGCGCGCGGGCAGCTCTCGGCCTCACTTTATATATGGAGTGCCCGCGACCAGGTCTCCCGCGTGAACCGGCGCTTGCCGGTTGCGCTGCGCGTCGGCGATTGGGACGGCGTGTTGGCCATGCTCGATGACGCCAGAAG
>JASHTY010000467.1 GCA_030040315.1 Terriglobia bacterium
TGCGTTGAGTAGCGTTTCTGCAAATCAATGAAGCCGGGGATTTCAAGTTGGCAGGGTCCGCACCACGTTGCCCAGAAATCCACCACCACAACCTTGCCCTGGTAGTCACTCAGATTCAGGGGCTTTCCGGTGATGTCCGTCAGTGAAAATGCCGGAGCCACGGGATGGTTGCCACCGTCCTTGGTTTGTGCTCTCAGCGCCGGCGTAATCCAAAAACGGTTGATGTAATAGAGTCCCGTCACCAGAACGAGTGCCAGAAGCGCGCCGGCCGCCAGTTTGGCTTGCTTCGAAGCGGGTGGCGGCGATGGTGGAGGTGCCTCCGGCGGTTGTGCCGGCTGTTCCGGTTGTGGACTATTTTCGATAGGTGTAGGTTCTTCCACGATATAGACCTCAAATTGATATCATGCCATTGTCAATGCGCTGCCGCGCCCACGCGCGATCGTCCGTGCTCGTTCTGGTCCGCAGGCTTCTCGCTTAGTTTTTCCTGTCCGTGAACTCGCCGCCAGATGAAAACGGCAGCAACGCCCGCCACCGCCAGAATGGCAATGAACTGCGACGTGGATAGAAGGTGATTGAACACGAATCCACGGTCTTCGTCACCGCGCAGGAATTCCAGAAAGAACCGCGCCACAGCATACAGGCCCACATAGGCTAGAAATACATCCCCATCGCGTTTTCTCTTGGGGAACCACCAAAGCAGCAAGCCAAAGATCACGAAAGTTGCCAGCGATTCGTAAATCTGCGCGGGGTGCAGGCGCACACCCAGCGGCACGCCCGTGACCTCATGCGCAAACTTGCTGGTAAAGGTCACTCCCCAACGCACTGTCGTGGGCTTGCCGTAATCGCATCCGGCGCTGAAACACCCCAGGCGTCCCACACTCTGTCCCAGCGCCACGGCGGGCCCCATAACGTCCGCCAGCTTCCAGAAGGATATCTTCTGAACGTGCACGTACCAGACCGTGAAGAAGGTCGCGGCCAGGAATGCGCCGTAAAAGACTCCGCCCGCCATAAAGGTTGAGAAACTGAAAATTTCGCCCAGGTGGTCGCGGTAGTAGCTCCACTCCGTCAGCACCATCAGCACCTTCGCCCCCACCAGCGCCACCAGGACGATCCAGGTGCAATAGTCCAACACCAGTGAGGAATCCAACCCGATGCGGCGTCCCAGGCGCATCGCGGTGTATATTCCGCCCAGAATCGCTGTCACCAGCAGCACGCCGTAGGTGGGGAGGTGGAACCAGCCGAAATTGACTAAAATCGGATGCATGTTTATCCGAACCAGCAGGCGAAGGCTTCCTGGCCCTACAGTGAGAACCGGTCCAGGAACGAGAAGTACCCGGAGATAATGGTCAGTTTATTGAATGCCATCAACGTGCCCAGAACAATCAGCAGAACCCCCGACGCAACTTCCACGGCCTGCAAATGCTTTCGAAATCCTTTATAGAATTTCAGGAAGCTGCTCAGGCCCACGCTGGTGATCAGGAATGGAATCGCCAGGCCCGCGGAATAAATGGCAAGCAGAAACATTCCCTGGAAAACCGTCTCGCGCTGCGCGGCAAGGGTAAGAATTGCCGCCAGGATCGGGCCGATGCAGGGGGTCCACCCGAAAGCGAACGCGAAGCCCATCAGGAATGCTCCCCCCAGGCCGCGTTTGGGCGCGCCCGTATCCAGCCTTGCCTCACGATAAAGGAACGGGATCTTGACCAGGCCAGTCAGGTGCAACCCAAAAATAATTACCACGATGCCGGCAATGATGTTGAATACCATCCGCTGCGCCAGCAGAAGTTTTCCCACCGATGTCGCAGAGGCGCCGAGGATGACGAAAACCACGGTGAACCCGACCACAAAGGCAAGCGAGTTGCGCAGAACGCGGGCCATCAGTTCCCCGCCCGCGGTGTCTTTCAACTGGTCGATCGATGCGCCGGAGAGCATGGAGACGTAGCCGGGCACCAGCGGAAGCACGCAGGGTGAAAGGAAGGAAACAATGCCCGCAACCAGCGCAATGGGAATACTTAACTCGTGAGCCATGTTTCGATCTTATTCCTCAATATATTAGACGCAGCAGACTGCCTTGTGGTGACCCTCTAGAATTCGGGAATCGACGCCATTGAACACGCCTCCACATCAAGTGTACCATAGTGAAGTATTGGTCGATTGACCACCAAGGGAGCCCTGCCCGGTTTGCTGCGCGCCATCATCTTTGATTTTGACGGAATCATCGTTGACACTGAGCCGGTCATTTTGAAATTGACCCAGGAAATGGCCGCCCTCGAAAAGTGGTCGGTCAGTGAGGATGAATATTACCGCGATTACCTTGCCCTGGATGATCGTGGAATCGTCGAGCATCTTTACGCAAGCCACGGCCGCCCTGTAAACCTTGCCCGGCGCGACGAACTGGTGGCATGGAAAGCGCAACGATACCAGGAAATCATTCGTGACGGCATGCCCGCCATGCCCGGGGCGATAGAATTCATCACGGAAGTGGCACGTGACTTTCCCCTGGCCATCGCCAGTGGCAGCCTGCTGGCGGAAATCCACCACCTGCTCACGCGATTGGGCCTGCGCGACAAGTTTTCCGTGCTGGCCACGGCGGATGACTGCCAGCGCTCCAAGCCCGATCCCGAAGTCTACCTTAAAGCGCTTCAACGCCTGCAGGCGCTTCCGAGTTTTGGCCACCAACCCCTTCAAGCGAGCGAGTGCCTGGCGATTGAGGACGCGCCGCTGGGAGTTGTGGCTGCGAATGCGGCAGGTTTGAAATGCCTTGCGCTCGCGCACAGCCGGCCGCTTGCAGAGCTTCGGCACGCAGACCTTGTTGCGTCACAATTCGCGGAGGTCAGCTTGCCAAGAATTCGCGACCTGTTCCGTTGAAATAAAATTCCAATCAGTCATGCTATTGACCGCAGCTTTACTTTGCGGAACTGCAAGATTGCCGGCGCCGTGCGTTCTATTTCCAAGGGCACTCGGAGCGAGGGAAAGCGCCGGGCTTTCTTTCCTGCCCGGCAAGCGGTAGGCTGGAGCGACAGGACGAATGCGCTGTAAATCCCGCGCAAGAGAGAGGACCCATGATGAAGATGCGACCGGCAGTTGGGATTGCCATGGCGATGCTACTCGTACCGTGGGCTGCGCCCGCACACGCGCAGTCCGCGGTTACCTCCACGGCGCAGGACCAGAAGGAATTGGCCGTTACAGTTTATAACTCCAACATCGCCCTGGTGCGCGATGTTCGCCACCTTCGGCTGCCGGAGGGCGCGATCGATTTGCGCTACATGGACATCGCCGCGCAGGTGAATCCGGCGACCGTGCACATTGTTTCGCTGACCGCCCCCAAGGAACTAAATGTGCTCGAGCAGGATTACGAATACGACCTGCTGAGCCCGGAAAAGCTGCTGCAAAAATACGTGGGTAAGGAGCTGACGATGGTCCGCGTGGTGACGGACAACAATTCCACCAAGGAAGTACCCGTAAAGGCCCTGCTGCTGGCTGACAACGAGGGGCCGGTATGGAAAGTCGGGAATGAAATCATCACCGGAATGGGCGCTGACCGCTACGTCTTTCCCGATCTGCCCGAGAATCTGTACAGCAAGCCGACACTCGTCTGGCTGCTCGACAATCGCCGCGCCGGCGAGCAAACCGTCGAGGCGTCTTATCTGACCAATCAGATGAACTGGAATGCGGACTACGTATTGACCGTGCACTCCGACCAGAAATCCGCGGATTTGAACGGGTGGGTGACCGTCGTGAACCAGAGCGGAACGTCGTTCAGTAACGCGCAATTGCAACTGGTGGCGGGGGAATTGAATCGCGTGACGCCTCGACCGCAACGTCCGGTAGTTATGGAGAGAGCGAAGGCGATGGCTGCCGCGGCGCCGCAGTTTGAGCAGGAAGCGCTCTCTGAATATCACCTCTACACCCTCGGGCGGCGCACCAACATTCAAAACAATGAAACCAAGCAGATCAGCCTGCTGGACGCGGCCGGCGCGGCGATCGAAAAGGTGTTCCAGGTCGATGGGCAGCAGTATTACTTTCAAAATCCCCAAAGCCCGGGCGAACCGGTGAAGGAGCCCGTCAAGGTCTTCATCAAGTTCAAGAATACAGAATCGAATTCATTGGGAATTCCGCTGCCGGCAGGAACCGTGCGCGTCTACCAGGGGGATTCGAAGGGACGCGTGGAATTTATCGGCGAGGACCGGATCGATCACACTCCCAAGGACGAAACCGTCAGCCTGCACATCGGCAACGCCTTTGACGTGGTAGCGGAGCGCAAGCAGACCGATTACCAGCGCCTAGGTTCGCACAGTGCGGAGGTGGAATACGAGATTTCACTTCGCAACCATAAACCCGATCCCATCACGGTGCTGGTGAATGAACCCATCGGCGGCGATTGGACGATGCTCAGTTCGACGTTCAAATACGAAAAGACGGCAGCCTTTGCCGCGCAATTCACTGTCCCGGTTGCGGCGAATGGCGACGCTCTGCTGAAGTATCGCGTGCGGGTTCATTGGTAGATTGCGAAGCGACTGAAATGGCGAGCCCTGCTTTATCCAACTGTGAGGAAATCTCCATCAGGCCTGCGACCTTTTCGGACGCTCAGGCTTTCGCGGAACTGGCAACGCAACTGGGTTACTCGTCAACGCCGATCGAGGTTGAAAAGCGCCTGACTGGGGTTATGAATGACCCGAGGCACTTGGTCCTGGCGGCCGAATCGGCCGGGCGCGTTTTTGGCTGGGCGCACGCCTACGTCTGCTGCCTGGTTGAGAGCGACATGTTTGCGGAACTGGGAGGGTTGGTAGTGGATGAGTCCGTTCGAAGCCGGGGCGTGGGAGGAAAGTTGCTTGCCAGGGTTGAAGCATGGGCGCGGGAACAGGGATGCGGCATCGTGTCGGTCCGCTCCAACATCATCCGTCACCAGGCGCACAGATTCTATGAAGCGCATGGATACCAACGCATCAAGACACAACATTCCTTCCGCAAGCCTCTGTAGTTCGGCGGCGAATTCCTTGCTTGTATTGGAAGTGATCAGTTCAGAGTTGCGCGGTTGCGCATGATGGCCGTGTGAAAGCTGCAGAATCGAATCTTGGGGCGCAGGCTGGCGTTCCGGACGGGCGTTATGACCCTCGGGGTGGGGGCAGGGTGGGAATTGGCTTTTGCAGAATCAACCGCCTGGGATTTTGCAGAGGAGAGCCAGGTCATGACGCGGAAGTACATCGCTGCCATACGTTCCTGCTCAATGGATTGCATTTGCACAGAATTGTCCACGCGATTGCCGGCTGAACCATCATTAGCCAGGCTGGTGAAGACCGACAGGACGCCCGCCAATATGACGACGAGGAACGGAATGGGAAGTCTGCGATGGTTCTTCATGGCCTTTTGCAAACCTGATCTGGACTCCTTTGAGATTCTGCAACTGTTCGAATCAAACTGCTTACACTTCCTTTGACGCACTGCCTTAGGTTTGGTTAGCCGATGGCTGAACTTTCACTGACAATCCATAGGATGCGTACTGAACTCTGCGGGTTACTTCGGGCGGCCGGAATTAGCAATAATTTACACAATTAACGTGCAATCCCCGTAGCTGTAGAAGCGGTAGCGCGACTCCACCGCGTGGCGATACGCGCTCAGCACGAAATCTTTCCCCGCAAATGCCGACACCAGCATGAGGAGAGTGGATTGAGGAAGGTGAAAGTTGGTCAGCAGCCCGCGGACGATTTGAAAGTGGAATCCCGGAGTAATGAACAAGCGCGTTTCGCCGCGGCCGGGTACAATGCCTCCGCCGTGCTCACGCGCCACGCTCTCGATGGTGCGGACGGTGGTTGTGCCGACGGCAATCACGCGTCGCCGCTCCCGCAACGCGCGCTGAATGGCCTCCGCCGATGATTCTGAAACCTCGTAGCGTTCGGATTCCATCTTGTGGTCTTCGATCCGCTTCGCGCGCACGGGTTGAAATGTTCCCAGGCCGACGTGCAGTGTGACCTCGCAGGTTTCGACGCCGCGTGCCTTCAGCGCGCTCAGAATCCGATCGGTAAAGTGGAGTCCCGCCGTCGGTGCGGCGACGGCTCCGCGTACTTTGGCATAAACGGTTTGATAGGTATCGCGGTCCGCCGGCTCATCGGTGCGACGAATGTAAGGCGGCAATGGGACGTGCCCCAGCCGGTCAAGGGCTTCGTCAATGCTCCCTGGATGAACGCGCAATTGCACCCGCCGCAAACCAGATGCGCCGCGGCCCAGAATCTCCGCTTCCAGCTCGCTCTCGCCAAACACCAGAACTTCGCCCGTCCGGACTTTGCGGCCCGGATGAACTAGACCTTCCCAGACGTCGTCGCTGATCTGCCGGGTGAGCATCAACTCTGTTTCGCCGGTCAGGAATCCTCGCTGCGTTCGATTATTTTTTCC
>JASHTY010000468.1 GCA_030040315.1 Terriglobia bacterium
TCGCTGATCTCGCCCACCGGAACCGTCAGCGCCGAGTCGCCGTAATAGCCGTCAAGAATCACGCCCGTGTCCAGGCTCACGATGTCACCTTCGCGGAGCGCCCGGCGCGGCGAGGGGATGGCATGAATTACTTCACTGTTCACCGATGCGCACAAGCAACACGGATACCCACGATAACCCTTAAACGCCGGCTTAGCGCCCAGTTCCTTCACCCGCTTCACCACAAAATTCTCAAGGTCCTGCGTCGTAATGCCCGGCCGAACCAGCCCTTTTATTTCCTCCAAAAGCTCGCGCACCATCCTTCCACTGCGCCGCAGCTTTTCGATTTCGGGCTGTGACTTGCAAACGATCATGCCTTTGACAGAGAATCGAGCAGTCCCCGGGCGACCTCATGGGGGTCCTTGTTTCCGTCCACAGAGACCAGCGTGCCCTGGCCCCGATAATACTGAATCAGCGGCTCGGTCTGCTTGTGGTACGCTTCCAGCCGCTGGCGGATGGTAGCCTCATTGTCGTCGGCGCGATGCACCAGCTTGCCGCCATCCTTGTCGCAAATCCCCTCTACCTTGGGGGGGTTGAAATAGATGTTGTAAATCTCCCCGCATACTGAACAAGTCAGGCGGCCGGTCAGACGCTTCAGCAGCAGGTCTTCCCCGACCTCAATATCCAGCACCAGCGGCTTTCCGTGGCCTTTTGCTTCAAGCATCTTATCCACGAACTTCGCCTGGGCGATGGTGCGGGGAAAGCCGTCGAGGATGAACCCGTTCTTGCAATCCGGCTCGCTGACCCTCTCTTCCACGATGCCGCAGACCACTTCATCGGGCACCAACTCGCCCGCCTCCATCTTCGCCTTCGCGGCGAGACCAAGCCGCGTCTCCTTCTTAACCGCATCACGCAGGATGTCGCCCGTCGAAATCTGCGGAATCCGGAAGTGAGTTGCCACTTCCCGCGCTTGCGTTCCCTTTCCTGCACCCGGGGCCCCCAGGAAAATCAAAGCGTGCGGTCGCATGATTTCTCACCCTTTGCGCGGTTATGTGCCTCTCCGGCCCCTCGTCCTTCCCTTCTTCAGGAAACCCTCATAGTGCCGCATGATGAGCTGGGCTTCCACTTGCTGAACTGTGTCCATCGCCACACCCACCACAATCAAAAGGGATGTGCCACCAAAATAAAAGTTCACATTCAGACCATGTAGCACCCAGGTTGGAAGGTGCGAGTCGAAAAACAACCCGACGGCGCCGGGCAGGTGATTCAG
Organism: Terriglobia bacterium; assembly: GCA_030040315.1. Lineage (GTDB taxonomy): Bacteria > Acidobacteriota > Terriglobia > UBA7540 > UBA7540 > Bog-366. The sequence goes on from JASHTY010000468.1 coordinate 1,250, forward strand.
GCGCAGACCCGCGAGCATAATCTCCGGGATCAGCGCCACCGCGGCCAGATAGAAGCCCCCCACCCAGGTGATCTTGGTCAGCACATCATCCAGGTAATCTGCCGTGCGCTTGCCGGGCCGAATTCCCGGCATAAATCCGCCCTGCTTCCGCACGTTATCCGCCACGTCGTCCGGGTTATAAATAATCGAAAGGTAAAAGTGCGCAAAGAAGATAATCATAATTATATAAGTGACTGTGTAAAGCGGCTCTCCCCAGGCGAACTGCTTCGTAAACCACTCAAAACCCATGCCGATATAGCGGATCAGAACATTGGCGCTCTGTTCCAGATGAAACAAGTTGAGCGTCTGCGGGAAGGTCAAAATCGATACTGCGAAGATAATCGGCATCACGCCGCCGCTGTTCACTTTCAGCGGCAGGTGCGTTGAAACCCCGCCAACCACCCGCCGCCCGACCACACGCTTGGCGTATTGAATCGGGATGCGCCGTTCGCCTCTCTCCATGAAAACGATGCCTCCCACAATGACCGCCATGAAGACAAGGAGCACAAAAAGCACCAGCAGATTCCACGTGTGATTGACGAAAACCTTTTCGTACAGGTCGCCGACTGCCCGCGGCAGTCCCACCACAATGCCGGCAAAAATGAGCAGCGACATGCCGTTGCCAATTCCCCGCGCGGTGATCTGTTCGCCCAGCCACATGATGAAGATCGAACCCGTGGTCAGCGTCAGGACTGTCTTGATGACGAATCCCATACCGGGATTCATAACGATCGAGGCCCCGCCCGAAACCAGCGTCTGTTTCTCGAGCGCCACGGCAATCCCGAAAGCCTGAAAAGCGCTTAATCCCACCGTCATCCAGCGCGTATAGTCGGTAATCTTCTTGCGTCCCAGCTCACCCTCTTTCTGAAGTTTTTCAAGGTGAGGCGAAACCACGGTCAACAACTGCAATATGATCGACGCCGTAATGTAGGGCATGATTCCCAGGGCAAAAACTGTCATGCGACGTAAGCTTCCGCCGGAGAACATGGCCAGCAAGCCAAACAGCGAACTGCTCCCCATCGAGTTGAAAAGCTGCTCAAACACTTGAGAGTTGATGCCCGGCGTAGGGATGAATGCACCCAGCCGGTACACCGCGAGCATGCCCATCGTAAAGAGCATCCGCTTCCGCAGATCCGGAATCTCAGTGATGCTTTTGAGCGACTCAAACATTAAGCAATAACCTCTGCCTTGCCGCCCGCTTTCTGGATCTTCTCCAGGGCGGACTTGGAAAACCCGTGCGCGGAAATCTGCAAAGCCACTTTCAATTCGCCGTCACCCAGAATCTTGAGCCCGTCGCCCAATTGCTTCACCACGCCGCGGGCGATCAACAGTTCGGGAGTGATTTTCTCTTCCGGCTTAAAATCCTCAAGGTCTTTCAGATTCACGATGGCGAAATGCTTGCGAAAAATATTTGTGAAACCGCGCTTGGGAAGCCGGCGATGAAGCGGCATCTGCCCGCCCTCAAACCCCGGCCGGATGCGCATGCCCGCCCGCGAGCGCTGGCCCTTTGAGCCGCGCGTGGCGGTCTTTCCGTGCCCGGAGCCCATACCCTGGCCAATCCGTTTGGTTCGCTTATTTGCACCTGCCGGCGCCCGCAATGTTCCAATGTGTGTTGCCATAGGTCCTATTTCTTGCTTCCCTTCGTCGCCTTGGATTTCTTTGCGGCAGGTTTTTCCTCTTCTTCATCCTTCTTCGAGGACTTCGCCTTGGCGGCCTTGGCCTTCGGAGCTTTAGTCTTCACTGGCGCCGCGGGTTTCTCGTGCGATTCCGCCTTTGGTTCGCCCGGCCCGGCGCTCTCCGCTTCGGCAGGCGCCGCCGCAGGTGCGGGAGTAGTCTCAACAGGCGCGGGCGCAGGAGGATGAACCGTATATACCGGAATCGACGCCCAGGCGGGCGGAACCGGCGACTCAACGATTTCCAGCAGATGCGGCACGGAGGCCACCACTCCGCGAATCTGCGGAGTATCGGGCCGTACCACCGTGTGGTTCAGCTTGCGCAATCCCAGGCTGCGCACAATGGTCTTTTGATGGTAGGTGAAGCCGATGCCGCTTCTCACCCACTTGATTCGAATCGTTTTTGCTGTCTTGTCAGACACTGTTCGTTGACCTCTAGATTTCCTCGGCCGCCTTGCCTCGGGTGTTTGCCACTTCCTGCGCATCGCGCAGGTGCATTAGGGCGTCCATGGTCGCCTTGACCACGTTGTGCGGGTTGGTGGTGCCGAGCGACTTGGTCAGCACATTCTGGATTCCCGCCGCTTCCACCACCGCGCGCACGGCGCCGCCCGCGATTACGCCGGTTCCAGGGGGTGCAGGCTTCAGCAGAACCTTCCCCGCCCCGTAATGTCCCAGCACGGCATGGGGAATCGACCCCTGCGTAACGTTCACCTTGGTCAGCTTCTTCTTTGCCGACTCAATTCCCTTGCGAATCGCCATGGGCACTTCGCGCGCTTTGCCTGAGCCATAGCCGACGATCCCGGCGCCATCACCCACCACCACCAGCGCGGAAAAACTCAAGTTCTTGCCCCCCTTCACCACTTTGGTGACGCGGTTAATGGCAATAACCTGGTCCTTAAGCTGCAACGCGTTCGGGTCAATCCGAGTGGCCAAATCTTCCTCCTGCATTTCCCTCTAGAATTTCAGCCCAGCTTCGCGAGCCGCATCCGCCAGCGCCTTGATCCGCCCGTGGTACGCATAACCGCCGCGATCGAAAACCACGCCGGGAATGCCCGCGGCGATGGCGCGCTTGGCAACGGCCTGCCCCACCACCTTCGCCGCCGAAACATTTCCACCGCTCTTGAGCGTCTTGCGAATTTCCGCATCGCGCGTGGAGGCCGCCACCAGCGTGTGGCCCGAAGTGTCGTCGACCACCTGCGCATAGATGTGATTCAGCGAGCGGAAGATATTCAATCGCGGCATCTTCGCATGACCGCTGGCGCGAGTTCGGATGCGTTCATGAACTCGCCGCCGCGCCTCATCTTTTGAAACCATCTGTAACATAGCCCGTTCTCCGCCTGTTTAGCCGCACAATTCTTAAACGCGATCCTTCGTTTTCAACAACTTGTCGGGAGGTTTCTTCATTTTTAACATCTTTTTTTCTTAGCCCTTGGCCGCTCCACCGCCGCCACCCGCGCCGCCCGCCGCCGCTGCCGCCTTGCCAACCTTCTTCTTCAGGCGCTCACCCGTGTAGCGGATTCCCTTGTTCTTGTAGGGATCCGGCGGACGCAAGCCGCGAATCTTCGCCGCCACGTGACCCACCAGCTGACGGTCCGCGCCGCTTACCACCAGGTGCGTCTGCTTCTCCACGGCGATGGCAATTCCGTCCGGAACCGGAAACTCGATGGGGTGCGAATAACCCAGGACAAACGTCACCGACTTACCCTTCGACTCGGCGCGGTAGCCAATACCCACGATGTCCAGGTGCTTCTCAAACCCCGTCGTGACACCGCGAACGGCGTTGGCAAGCAGGCTGCGTACCAGCCCGTGCAATGCCGAATCATCGTCTGAGTCGCGCTTGAGCTGCAAGTGCCCGTCCTGCTTCTCAAAGTGAATCCCTGCGGGCAGGGGAACGTGCAGCGCTCCCTTGGGACCTTTCACCGCCAGCGACAATCCATCCACCTGCACGCTAACTCCCTGGGGCAGGGCAATTATCTTTTTTCCAATTCGTGACATAAGAGATCCAAAGAGTAATCGGTTGTCGGTTCTCGGGTTTCGGTTGTCAGCAATGGATTACCGCCAACCAAAAACTGAAAACCATCCTTACGATACGTTGCACAGCACTTCGCCGCCCACGCCCGCTTTGCGCGCAGCCTTGCCGGTCAGAACGCCACGCGGGGTAGTGAGAATGCTCACACCCAGCCCGCCCAGGATGCGCGGGACGGAAGTCGTTCCCACGTACACGCGCCGCCCGGGTTTCGACACACGTTCGATGTGGGAAATGGCGCTCATCCCGTCGGTGCCATATTTCAGGAATACCTTCAGCACCTTCTTCTTGCCTTCGTCACCCACTTTAAAGTTGCTGATGTACCCCTCGTCCTTCAGGATGCGGGCGATTTCCGCCTTGACCTTTGATGAAGGCATATCGACGCGCGGATGACGCGCCTGAATCCCGTTGCGGATTCGGGTAAGCATATCGGCGATTGGATCAGTTACGGCTGACATAGAACTCCCAGTTCGTACTTTGCAAATTGCCACGGGCGCATCGCCCGCCAGGTTCACGGCCGCGATGGCCGTGCCACGTTCCTTACCAGCTTGATTTAATGACGCCCGGAATATCTCCCCGCAACGCCAGCTCGCGGAAATGCAGGCGGCACATTTTGAACTT
>JASHTY010000469.1 GCA_030040315.1 Terriglobia bacterium
TGCGCAAGGCTTTCCTGGGCGCGCGCCGCAGGAACGAACAAAAGAATGGGAAGAATACAAACCGCTAAAACAGGAAGACGCCGATTCATCATGGTTTTGAACCTTTACCTGGTTTCAGGACCTAACCGCAGGCAGGTACCATACGCGAGATGCGCTGTGGAAGCAAGCGGGTAGCCACGGCATGCCCTTTATGATGAGGTTTCTTCACAAGCCAAAGCCCACGGCACAAAGACCGTGCCGTGGCTACGGGCTTCTCTAAGCTCCTTTGTTTTCATAAATATCCCCGGATGCACCTTAATTCGGCCATTGTTGCGAACCGAACACAAAATGTACCCGTTTGTTTTCAACAACTTCTGGGGTAATACCTATGACAGAGAGATTCAGCGTAACGCGAGTTATGATATCAATGGACCTTTTCTGTTTTGACATCCTTTGTTTTCATAAACATCCCCGGATGCACCTTAATACAGCCATTTTCGCGAACCAATCGCAAAGCACGACTCTTTGTTTTCAATCACTTCTGGGGATGTTCCCCCAATAGAGCGTTCTGCGTTTCACCTCAAAGCGGATAGCCACGGCATGCCTTTTATGCTGTGGGTATTTCGAAAAAACCCAAAGCCCACGGCACAAAGATCGTGCCTTGGCTACCCGCTTTGCTAGCCGTGGGGATTTACGGAATTGCCGAAACAACTCCGAGGGGCAATTTCCATTCAGCGCAGTCACAACTATTCTACGGCCATTTTCTTAACTTGTCAATTACCTTACTGATAATTTATTGTTTACGCTCGTCCGCCAAACCAGACCGTCTCCGTCATGCACGGTTTTTCCGTGGAACAAAGCAGTGTGAGCCGGTGTCTGAATTAGGAGAAACCGGCGATGCTGCCCCGTGTCCAAAATACATCCCGGGGAAGTTGCCGAAGGGGATAAGTCGTTGAGGTGGTCCATGCTTCGAACGTGCAAGGCTCCCGCTCGAATCAATCCCCTTGATCCCAACAGCCTGGTCGTGATGATGGCGCCCATCGTACTGCTCCTGATGATCGTAGAAGTGTTCCTGCGCTCGCCCATGATTCAATACGGGGTATCCGTGGACTTACCGCATGCGGCAAACGTTCTCGCGATGCCCCATGCAGACCGCGAGGACGCGATCACCATCACGGTCACGCGCGACGGCAAGACATACCTGAGGTCCGACTCAGTGTCACCAGCACAGTTGCCGTCGATGATCCGTAAATGCCTGAGTGCAGGCGCTGAACGAAAGGCTTACTTCAAAGTCGACCCGCACGCGAAATACAGCCACGTGGCCGATGCCTTAGCCGGCGTGCGCTCCGCGGGGATCCAAAACGTCGGGATTCTTGTTGAGCGCCGTCATCCGCAAGATTCCGCTCCGCAGAAACCATAAAAGGCGAGTCGTAGAGGCGCAGAGCGTAATTCCGGCAGATTTGTGTCTGCAGAAAATTGTGCGCAAGGTTTGCTCTTGCACTTCGTTCAAATCCCACGGAGGTGAAGTATGCGGATTCGAACTGTCATTCAGTGTCTGGCGTGCGTGGCTGCAGCGGGTTTGGGATGCTCAACGGTCCATGCACAAAATATCAACTTGTTCGCGATGGGCAGCGGGTCGTCGATTTTCGGCACGGGCAACATTGTGAGTCCGACCCTGACGACCTTTTCGAGATATCAGGCGGGAGAGGGCTTTACCCTGGGTACCGAGCTGAGTTTCGCAAAGTTTTTGGGACTTGAACCTTCCTACTATATGGGCAGAAGTAATCTCGAACTGTTTGGTTTGAATGAAAGCCATGATATCCGTCAAGAGCGCGGGAGTGCGGACCTGATGGTTCACGCCCCAAGACCGATATGGCGTTTGAGGCCTTATGGCGCGATTGGGCCGGAATATGACCACTTTGTCCCGATGGGCGCCGGCATGCCACCGGACGCCTTCGCGGGATACCCCGGCCTGGCCCTTCATACAAGCAACAAATTTGGTTTCAATTACGGGATTGGGACGAACCTTAGGATTACCACTCGGCTCGCCTTGGCTCTGGACGTTCGCGACCACCGCTTTGGTTCGCCCACTTACGGTCTCCCGTCGTATGCCTACCCCGGCGGACACTCCGCAGATAATCTGGTGTACTCGCTCGGAATTGAATATCGACTCCGAAAGTTAAATTGGTAGCGAGCGGGTTGCCACGGCATGCCTTTAATGCCGTGGGTCTTTCGAAAGAACCCAAAGCCCACGGCACAAAGATCGTGCCGTGGCTACCCGCTCAAGCTTTCTGTGGGTGGAATTCGTCACTCCTTCTCCCCCTCGCTGGACGCGTTCCGGCCTTTGTGATAAAAGTTTAAAAGTGCGCTGCGAAAAGGTTCACACCACGCTGTAGATTCGCGGCGGGAAGCATATTCATGGCGAAACCGAAGCACATCGTAATCGTGGGCGGATGCGGGCATGTGGGACTTCCGCTGGGACTGCTTTTCGCTTCGCGCGGAATCAAAGTCACGCTGCTGGACATCGACGCCGGCAAAGTCGAAAAGGTAAATCGGGGCGAAATGCCCTTCCTGGAGCGCGGCGCGCCGGAACTGCTTGCGCAGGTGGTGCGAAAGGGCCTCACAGCAACCCTGGACGAAACCTGCCTGGCGAGCGCCGACACGGCCATTGCCGTGGTGGGAACCCCGGTCGACAAGTACCTGAATCCGACGCTGCGAAACCTCTGCCGCAGTGTGGATGATCTGTTGAATCACCTTCGGGACGACACTTTGCTGGTGTTGCGCAGCACGGTTTATCCGGGGGTCACCAAAATCGTCTATGACCGCGTGCGGGCGCTGGGCCGCAAGGTGCACGTGGCGTGCTGCCCGGAGAGGATTACTGAAGGCAGTGCGCTTGATGAGCTGACGCGGTTGCCGCAGATCATCGCGGCGTTTGATTCGGCGGCCCTGGCGCGCGCCCGCGACCTGTTCGCGATCCTCTCGCCGGATCTGATCGAGCTTGAGCCCACGGAGGCGGAGCTCGCCAAGCTCTTTACCAATAGTTGGCGATACCTCAATTTTGCCATCTCCAACCAGTTTTACATGCTGGCTCAAAACTTCGGGCTGGATTTCTACCGCATCTACGACGCGGTTACGCGCGACTATCCGCGCATGTCGAGCTTTGCGCGCGCGGGGTTTGCGGCCGGCCCCTGCCTGCTGAAGGATACGCTGCAGCTTGCGGCATTTACCGGAAACAATTTCTTTCTGGGCCACGCCGCCATGCTGGTGAATGAGGGGCTGCCGAACTACATCGTCTCGCAGTTGCGCCCCGCCGGACTCGCCACAAAAACCGTCGCAATTCTGGGCATGGCATTCAAGGGTGATTCCGACGATGTGCGCGACAGCCTGTCCTACAAGCTGCGCAAACTCCTGGAAGTCGAAGCCCGCGAGGTCTTGTGCACGGACCCCTTTGTGCAGGACGCCTCTCTCGTTCCCCTGGAATACGCTATGGCGCGCGCCGACATCTTCATCCTGGGCGCTCCCCATTCGGCTTACCAAGCCCTGTCCTTCCCCCCGGACAAACAAGTGGTGGATGTCTGGAATTTTTGGGCGAAGGAGCGGCAACCCTCAAAGGTCGAGCACGAACTGCTTCCCACTAAAGTCGATTCGATCTAATTCTCATAGACGTCGCTTGTTTGTTTAATGGCGCCCTCACCAATTCTGGATAGAAGAAACGCCATGGGCCCCCAGAGGCTGCCCAGCAGGAAGGGGAGCCGCGGGGGTTGTGTGTGGGAAGTATTCTGGGCATCGCGCGGCCGTTGACTTCGCCACCGCGCCGCAACGTAGCGAACGATTTCCCCGCGCAGCTTAGACTCCGAGACGAAATACTTCATCAGTATCGCCGTGTGCCCGCACGCGGCCGCAAATGTACTTCGGCGCAAAGATTGCGGTTCACTTGGCCAGCGATGGGCCACAATGGCGCGCGGCTCAATCAGAATTTTTCCGCCGCGCCGCAGGATATTGAAGAACAGGTCGGTGTCCTCTCCGGAGCGAATGCGGGTTCCGCGGCCGAATCTCTTGTCGAAATATCCGAACTTCTCAAAAACCTCGCGGCGGAATGCCACATTCATGGTCACCCCCTTCATCGCCAAACGCAGGGGAAAATGGCCGTCTGCGCTCGCGGCTTCCAACACAACCGCTTCGGCGGGCAGAGGCGGGCAGGAGAGGCGCTCGAATTCTTGTTGAAGGCTGTCTGCGGGATTTTCCGGCCGCACCGCGCCCAGGATGCAGTCAATCGTCGAGTCGGCGAATGGCGCGACTAGGCGTTCCAGCCAATTCTCCAGAGCGGCGGTATCGTCATCCATAAATGCCACGAACGCGCTTTGCGCCGCGCGGATGCCGGCGTTGCGGGCGCGAGCAACCCCACGGCGTCGCACGCTGATAACGCGAGCGCCGTGGCGCCGGGCGATTTCATTTATAGTGGCAAAGTGCGGGCCGTTATTGACCACGATAATTTCCGACAGCGCTGGGCGGGACGGTTCGACCGAAGCGAGACAGCGCTCGAGGTCTGCGAATCGATCCACCGTGCAAATGATGAGGGTCACCTGCTTCAACAGGTTTTTGGCCCGGTCCATATTTTCATTACCCATGGTCGCCGACTAATTCGTCATAAAGCTGGGCGAAACTTTGCGTCATGGAATCCAGACTAAATTGATTTCGCACCCGGTTGCGTCCCGCCTCTCCCATCCTCTTCCTCAGGGCCGGATTGCACAGAAGGCTTCTGAGGCGGGATGCCAGGGACTCAACGTCTGCGGGCGGTACCAGCCAGCCCGTCTCCGCGTCGACAACCAATTCCGCGATGCCGCCGGCTGACGAGGCAATTACGGGCAATCCTGCCGCCATAGCTTCCAACGCCGCAACAGGAAATCCCTCCTCCAGTGAAGGCAGCGCGAAAATGTCCCAGCGATCCAGAACCGACTGCATGTCATCTACCCAGTCCAGGAATTTCACTCTTCCGGTAAGTTCCAGCCGGTCTGCGGATGCTGCAAGGTTCGAGCGCTCGGGTCCTGAGCCCGCGATTTCGATCCGCAGATTCGGGCAGTCCTTGAGCAGCGCCGCAGCTCGCAGCAGGTAATCGATTCCTTTCAGGGCAACGAGTCTGCCCGCGAAGCCAACGACCAGCTTCGAACCTCCGGCAGCACGCGGGAGCGGCGGGCGATTGACCTCAGCGCCGGCATAGATCACTCGCGCGTCACCGTCCACGACGCAATGGGCGACCGCTCGGGAAACGGCGACTACTGAGTCCAGGCCGCGCGCGGAAAATGTCGCGGGTGTGAGTCCCTTGGGTTCCAAAACGCGGCTGTGCAGATGGAACAGAGTCTTAGCGCCCGTCGCCGCGTGCGCCAGCCTTCGCACCGACCTTCCACCAAAATGAATGTGCACAAGATCGACGCCCAGACCGCGCAATCGGCGCCAGAACTTCCACGCACCGGCTGGATCGCGGGCGCCTTTCCACCAGTTGAGTGCGATGCATTCGACGCCGCTGCTCCTGAGAGTTGCGACCAAAGGCCCGTTACCCGCCAGGAAGCAGGCCCGCAGCCGGTACCTGGAGGGGTCGAGGCGCTGTGCCAGTGCGCCGACCATACGGGCAATACTGGAACCCTCCGGCTGCGCGCTACCCAGTATATGCAAGACCTCGCGTGGCATTCCTTCCCTCGATGCGAGTGCAAGAGCTAAGTCTACAGGATGTTCCGATGACGACGAGTCAAAACTTCGCGGGGCGAGGTGCGAATTCACGTTATCATGGCTGGCGAATTGAACCCGGAACAAACAATGCGCGACTTGCATGCACCTGGCGCTGCTGTCTTCAATGATCGAAAGACTGTTCGCAGCCGCCTGGCCATTCTGAGCGGGATTTTTCTGGTCAGCTTGTTTTCGCGGCTGCCGCTGATTGTCCATCCGCCCACGGATTTCTATTACAACCATGACGAGCTTGCCGTGAGCTTTGTTGCGCTCGACCGATTCCTTGGGCTGCCCCCCACGCTGCTGATGTTGCCGGCCAGCTCTTTGCAATTTTTCTATCTACCCCTCTTCCTGGCTGACGTGGTCATCCGGCGCGGGTTGCCGCATAGTCCCGCAGGGTTTCTGGGCGAGCTTTCGTTGCAACTCTCGCAGTCGTACCTTGACCCCCGCCATGCGGTCACGCTGATGCGCTGCCTGGTGGCAGTAATTACCAGCGCGGCACCGGTGCTGGCATATTGCCTGGTGGAAACCTGCGGGGCTTCGATGGGCGCAGCTTTGCTGGGCGCGGCGCTGGTGCTCGCAAATCCGGTTTTTCTTCAGCAGTCGGTGATGGCGGGGGCGGATGCGGTCGCACCAACTCTGGCACTGGCTTCGACGCTTTGCCTTTTGAAAACCAAATGGGGCCGCAATTTTCAATATGCCGGATTCCTGCTTGCTGCCGGATTGGCCAGCAGGATTACAATCGGTGGTTTTGCTTCAATTCCCATCCTGTATCTTCTCATCGGTGACGGGACAACGGCGTGGAAGGAAAGAAGAAAGGCTGCAATCCAATTTTGTGTGGGATTGATCCTCGGTTTCCTATTCTGGTGCCCGTACGTTTGGACCGACCCCGTGCGTATGGCGAAGGCTGTGTATGGTAATCTCAACCGGCCGGAATCGTATTTCGATTTGGCCGCCTTCGCGCGAGCGTGGTGGCTAGGCATGGGCCCAGGGTTTTGCTGGGCGTGGGTTGCGCTATTCGCCGCCGGCTGCTGGGTTGCATTTCGATACCGCCCCGCCATGGGCCTGGCGGCGATCGCGGGCTCGATCCTGATGTGCGTGCCGCTGGCCTTGCGGTCGTCAACAGCCGTGCCGCGATATTTCCTGCCGCTTGTTCCGTGCCTGATAATCCTGCTGATGGTTGTTGCCGGCCAGCCCCAGGTTTGTCCTCTGGTCAGGAACTCCGTCCTGGGATTGATTGTGCTTTCCGTCGTCATGATGGCCGCTGACTGCGTGGTGCGCGAAAGAGCGCTTCGCGAACCCGATGACCTGAACGCGGCTTTGAGATTCATCCCTGCGTTGCCAGGCCAAGGCATAACGGAGATCTACCTTCCCAATTGGCTGATGACCGAAGCTCGCATCCAGCTTCCCCGTGCGGCTTGCGAGCGCCTTCTTGCCAAGACAGCAGACCTGGCCGGTGTAGTCGGGTTTGCGGAGAGCCGGGGAATCTCAGCGAATGCGGCGGCGACCTTGGTGACGGACTTCAATGAGAAAGAGCAAGCGGAAGCAGCGCACCTGGCCATTGCCTGCCGAAATGCTCCCGACGGCTCTCAAAGGGTCTTTCTCTATTACGACCCGGACGATTATGGCATCAGCCGCCTGCTCGCGGACATGAGTTTGCAGCAAGCCCTGGAGCACGTGAGGACGCAACCGGACTCCGCCATCTTCGTCGAGGGCGTACATCTTCCCTGGGCAACCCGCATGTGGGTAGGAGAGGGTGACTGGCTCTGGTATAAGGGCCCGGAAACTCATCCCTAACCCAGCCGAGGTTCGCATTGATTTTGTCCTCCGGCCATTACGTTGCGTCAGGCGCCTCAGAGGTTTCTCCCGAACCGAAGAACGTTCTAATGATGGGGCGTCGAAGGCGCGCAAGAAAGCGGGCTGCCGGGTTAAACCCGAATCGTGACTTCAACCATAAAGCCAAGCCGCTATCCACGGGCAGAATCATCGTCCGGCAAAGGGCGTGGAGATTTGATCCCAGGTCGTTCATCCCTTCAAGGACGCCGAAACAGAGGTCGAAGGTCCGGCGCGCCACTTCCCGGGCCGCTGCGTCGTAAGATCCATAGGGGTAGGCGAAAGAATTGATGCGGGTCTGCAGCAATTCCTCCAGGTCTTTTCCACTCCCGGAAATCTCTTGCTCCACGCTTTGAAGGGGTAAGCGAGCGAGGTCGCGATGAGTGCGCGAGTGAGCGCCGAATTCGATTCCCTGGCGCGCCCAATGGCGGATTTGCCCGGCATCCATCAATTTCATGGGCGGATAATCGGCCAACATTCCCCATTGCCCGGTTTGACCAATCTGACCGGTGACAACGAACACTACTCCGGTAAAGCCGTAGCGTTGAAGAACCGGCAAGGCGAATTGCGCCAGGTCCGCGTAGGCGTCATCGAAAGTCAGCAGGATGGGCTTTTCCGGAAGCGGCTTGCCCTCACGCAGCCACGCCAGCCAATCCGCGGGCCGAATCGATTCAAAACCCCGGCGCGCAAGCCAGCGAATCTGCCTCTCAAATCCTGCGGGGGGAATGGAGAGGCCGGGAACCCAGGGTTTGGGAGCTTCACCGATGTGATGAAACATGAACACCGGTAGACGCTTGCCAAATTCCTGCCGCAATCTCTGCCATGATCCGGCCTCGCGTGCCGCGGATCGAATCGAAACCGCGCTCGATCCGTATTGAAGGAGCTTTACTCCAACTCGTTGCAATCGTTTCACGCTTTGGAGTCGCTCGAGGGGCCAGAGCGCGGCGGAAATGACGGGGGCCGGCGAAAAGGGAAGCGCGGCAATGATCCGGCGGGCAGCGCGCATTCTCCAGGGACCTTGGGCGATTCTTGCCGGAACGGAGAATGGCCGGTATTCCGGATATTGGCGCGCCAGGCGCAGATCGTGCTTGCCAAAAAGCTCTGCGTCACGACTCAGCATGTCGCGCGTCTTCTTCACCACCACGTGATGGGCCACCGCGGTGGGAAGGCACCGGAAGGGGACGCCCTTCAGCCAAAATCTCATGCCGATTTCAGAATCTTCCCTCTGGTAGGGCAGCGATTCATCGAAGGCACCGAATTTCTCAAAGACTGCGCGGTGGACGGAGGTGTTGGGTTCCACCGCTGCGTCATAGGGCCAACGCAAGCTGTGGTTGCGCTCAAAACTCTCAGACCATTGCTTGCCGAAATCGCGAAAGGCTTCGGCAACAAGAGTGTGAGGGCTCTCAGATGATATAGGAAAGGCTCCGACAACGACCTGGGGCGGGGAATCCTTATGCGCCGCAATATGCTGCCGAATCAAATCGGGCTCGCACAGGACGTCATCGTCAAGAATGAGGATAATATCGCCGGACGTGGCCCAAATTCCGTCATTGCGCGCTGCGGAAATTCCACCTCGGGGGCGCTCCAGCACGCGCAGCGCGCAGGGCGGTCGCAGCTTCCGCAGCGCATCCGCGGTACCGTCGATTGACCCATCCACCACAGCAATGATCTCGAGAACATCAGGGGGAACATCCTGGTTAAAGAGGGTTTGCAGGGTGCGAAAAAGGGAATCGCGGCGATTGTGTGTTGCGATCACCACTGAGATTTGCGGTTTGTCGCCCATGGAGGTTGGTGAATCCCCTGCAACGTGCTACTCGCGTTTCCGAAAGACGTAGTGGATGTATGGGGAAAAAAATCTGTCGATTCGCTCGTTCCCGATCAGTCTAAACCAAACCATTTCCACGAATTTCAATCCCTCCTGCTCGGTTTGCGTCATGACGTACTGACGCGAAGCATAAAGAATATGAAGCCCGAATTCAAAGACATAGGCTCGCTGCTGAAATGCTCTCAAGCAGTTGCGCATTTTCCAGATGATCTGATCGCGGTAGCGGGGCGAAAACAGATGTAGTGATTTAATGTTGTGCGAGGAGTAGATGAGCGTCCCTCCCGGCTTGAGAACACGAGCGCTTTCACGAAGGGCCGCAATTCGCTGCGACTCGGGAAAGGCACAGTCCAGGCTATTGAACGAAATCAGCACGTGGGAGTAGGCGGAATCGGGCTCATCAATCCGGTCATAACTCCCCACTCGGAAATCCAGATAAGGCAGCCGCTTGCTGGCCTGCCTGATGAACGTCTCCGACGCGTCGATGCCACGCACGGAAAAGCCCATCTCGTGAAGCAGGAGCGTGGTTCTGCCCATGCCGCACGCAAGGTCGAGGATCGTGTCTCCAGCCTTGTAGTATTTCGCAAACAGGTACTTCTCCTCGGCCGATAGGCGATACACGGAGTACTCGTCCACCGCTGCAGGTGTTTCAAATGCTCTCAGGTTTTCAGCCAATTGTGGGGGAATTGGCTCTGCCAATTCGAAACTCCTTTTGGTGAAAGATCGCGATTAATCCCCTTTGCCCAGCCGCTCGTAGACCGCCTCTTTCAGATTCAGGTAAAGGAACTTTCGAGCGCGTGACTTCCAGCGCCGGCTCCATACCACAAGTCGGAAGGTTTGATGAAAGTCATTTGCCCAGCGCATTTTGTAAGGCTCTTCGCCGCGCAGGAAATCCATCTCCGTGTAGCCGCGTGCGCAGGCGTAGTCCATCACGGCAGGCACGAGCATGGTTCCGGGGGACAACCGCGCATACTCATGGTCGTAGGCCGTCTGGTACATCCAGAGTTTCTGCCCACACCGGAACCAGAGTTGCCACGCAAGGGGCCGCCGGCCCATCTCCATAATAGCCACTAGAAGGCTGCCGCGCGGCCCCAGGGTCTCAAACAGAGTCTGAAATACATCGGTGTATCTGGCGATAAACGGCCGCAGTGGTTTTGCCTTTATCCGCTTCTGATTCTCCAAAACAACGAGCTTCTCGAGCAGGTCTCCTTCCCGGTGGGGTGAGTCGATGAGCCTGATGCGCAGCCCCTGGGATGATAGTTTCTCGATCCTCGATTGTTTATTGCGAAACGCCCTGCGCGACCCCTGAGATCGGCGGCGCAACCATTGCTCCCACGGTGCATCAATTCTCAGGTACGGACAACGTTCCCTCTCGGGCCGAACCCGGAACGCCAATCCGGCGCGCCCGAGGGCTTGAGCAAAATCTTCCATGGAATTTGCCGTGTGGTGCAAATCTCTCAGGTCTACCAGATCCCACTGGTCCTGTGTTTTGGCGAGATATTCTGCAATTGCCTGGAATTGTTCCCGCGAGTTGCTGCCCACGATGAAATCGTTGTAGTCTGCCTGCGGCCCCGTGAACTCTATTTTTCGAATTGAAAATCCAATTCGCGACACTTGCCGGCGTATCAGCGGGATAATTCCGGTTACGATGTCGCCCTTCTTCACAACTAAGAGGTTCAACTGCCGTCGCGAAGTGCGGTCCTCCCGAAGGAATCTGCGATTCCAGGCGCAATACCAGTCGAAACTGGCAAAACTGTTCGGGGCATCGGACGTTTCATTCAACAGGTTCCAGGCATTTTCGAGGCTGCAAAGCTCTTTTTCGCTGGAAAACAACTCCACTAAATATTCGGGGGTTGACTCGTCAGATTGTTTCGTGACGCTAGGAGACGGTTGAGCGTGCCTATCGAGCTTGCGATCCAGTTTGAAGGAGACAGCCATAGAGGTTGATCTAATTCAAACGCTGCCTACGATGCGATCCGCGCGAATGTCCCGCGGCTCCCGACTGCAAAATTATATGACAAATTGTAATCGCCGATATGAATTGCTGGTCAATTCATCTCATTCAGGCCACCAGGCATTGGCACGCGCGGTAATTTGTGACCGGGGACAGCGGAAAAGGGTTTAATCTTGTTAAACGGATTTTGAGGGAGAGCGCAAAAATTTATGCCCGCCGCCCCACTCGTCAGCGTATGCATGCCGTCGTACAACCACGCTCGATTTCTTCCCGCAGCGATGGACTCGATCCTGGCCCAGGCGTTTCGGAGTTTTGAGCTGGTCGTGGTTGACGACGGTTCAACCGATAACAGTTTGGAAATCCTTCGGTCGTACGCGAAGCGATACCCGGATTTCGTGCGCGTACTCACGCACCCGGGGCATCAGAACCTCGGGATTTCCGAAACTATGAATCTGGCGACGAAGACGGCACTGGGAGAGTATTGGTGCGGCCACGCATCGGATGACGCTTCCTACCCAGATCGGCTGATGCGCCAGGTAGAATTCATGGATATGCATCCGGAGGTGGAGTGGACTTATGGAGTCATTGATTCCATCGATAAGGATGGCGCGCCGCTAAGAGAACA
>JASHTY010000470.1 GCA_030040315.1 Terriglobia bacterium
ACGTGCTTTTTGGGAATCCAGGTTTCGCCCGCGGTCACTCGCCGCGCGCACTTGACGAAAAGTTGCGGGTCGACGGATTTCAGGATCACTCCCGCCGCGCCGTTGCGAACGTGGCGCATGGAGGATTCGTCGGATAACACCGATGCGGTGGCCACCACCTTACACCCCGGATCGATTTTCAGAATTGATGCGATCAGGCCCTGGCCGTTTTCGCCGAGAACTTCTTCCTGAATGAAGATCAGGTCAGGCCGGAAAGTTTCGGCGCGCGCCAGCACTTCTTCCGGAGTCTCCGCTTCGGCGACCACGCGCAGATCGTCTTCCACGGCGAACAGTTTCTTGAGGCCATAGATGAAGATGCCCTCACGGTCGGCCACCAGCACGCGAATCTTCTTCGATTTTGGACGGCGGGCAGTTGCCATTCGTTAATCTCGCCTCACATGCCCAAGGCAAGCCTCTGCCAAGGCCTTCTCCAGCAAAGGTATAGTCTACTTGGAAGAGCTGCTGCGAGACATCTTCAGGCGGCCTTAGAGCTAATTCGCTGCCTTCGGGGTCGCTTTCCCCCCGGACGCGCCCTGCTTCACGGGACGCAATTCGTATTCATCAATCACCGCACCCAGCCCCTGCACCGGACCTTGCTTGTTCCATCGGACAACGCGGCCCTGACATAAGAGCTCCAAGGGGGTCTTGGTAACCTCACTGGGAAGCTTCACCCTGATCATAACCGATGTTGCGGTGTGTAGCTTCGTGGCGATTTCAATGAACAAACCGCTGCCACTGATGTTGCCGGTTTTCCCCATCGCGTGCCGAAGACTTCCGGCCTTGCTCTTCCAGCGAATTTCCACTGGGAGCTCAACCGGAATCCGTTTACCTGTGCGACGTTGACTCATAGTTGCAACCCGTCCCGCGGGACGAATCGAAGCGAACATATTAGCTCGTTTCCAGCCGCCTCGCAAGTGCGGCGAGGTAACTTTGTTGAATCGACTACCCAGGGTGAAGAAGCGACACACCGGGACGAGGGGAATGGCCTTCCCTCGACCGCCCCGGCGTGCGCTTTGACTGCCACTACCAAGCCCCCTCGGGAAAGCCGAGGGGTGCTGTGACCAGGTAACCGGAAGGCCTGCGGCTGCTGCCAGCGCAGGTGATCCAGCTACGTTTGACCCACCCACCACTATGGAGGTGGGCCGTGTTAAATCCACCGTACGCCCTCATGACTTCTTGTCAAAGACCACTTTTGTACCGGTACTTTGGTACCATTCCAAATCAATTTGCGGCACAAGATCGGGTAGCCACCGTCAGAGGTTTTCTGACTTTGGGCTCCTCCCGAAACCCAAAAGCCCAAGGTCAAGAAGGTATTGACCGTGGCTACAGCCTGTTATCCCGTGTTCTTGTGATACGCTTTTCGCGGCGCGTCAGCGATTCGCGCGCCGCATGGAGATAAACATGAAACTCAGCGAGCTCGCTGCGCGTTTGAATTGCCGGTGTGAAGGCCCGGGAAATCTGGAAATCACCGGTGTCGCCGGGATGGACGAAGCGCAGGCAGGGGAAATCACCTTTCTCTCTAATCCCAAGTACCTGCCCAAGCTCGGCACCACGCGCGCCGGGGCGATTATCGCGGGCCCGGAGGTTGACACGCTCGGCAAGCCCGCGATTCGCTCGGACGACGCCTACCTGTCGTTTGCTCACGCCGTCGAGATCTTCTATCCGCCGCCGCGACCGCCGGCGGGAATCCACCCCACAGCGGTCATTGCTCCGGGCGTGAAACTGGGGCGAAATCCCTCCATCGGCGCGTATGCGGTCATCGAATCGGGCGTCGAGATCGGCGAGGACTGCGTGCTCAAGAGTTTTGTGATGATCTATTCCGGCGTGACAATCGGCCACCGCTTCTTCGCGCACTCGCATGCCGTCGTTCGGGAGAACACGCGCATCGGCAATGACGTCATTGTTCAGAACGGCGTGGTGATCGGCGGCGATGGGTTCGGATTCGTTCCGCGCCCCGACGGCACGTTCTATAAAATCGTGCAAGCAGGCATGGTGGTGATCGAAGACGGCGTGGAAATTCAATCCAACAGTTGCGTTGACCGCGCCGCCGTGGGAGAAACCCGTCTGCGCCGCGGCGTTAAAGTGGACAATCTGGTGCAGGTCGCGCACGGATGCGATATCGGGGAGAATTCCCTGCTCTGCAGCCAGGTGGGGGTTTCCGGCAGCGCCAGGCTGGGGCGCAATGTGATTCTGACCGGGCAGGTGGGAGTGGCCGGCCACCTGACCATCGGCGACCGCGTGATTGCCACGCCGCAGAGCGGCATCCCCAACGACGTTCGCCCGAATACTACCGTTTCCGGCTCGCCCGCCGTCGATCACGACGTATGGCTGAAGGCTTCGGCCGTCTATCGGCGGCTGCCGGAGATGTATGCCGCGTATCGAAAGGTCAAAGACCTGCTGGCGAAGCCTCAGACGAAGTCCTGAATGATCGCGAGGGTGCATGGGTTGACGAAAGTTCGGCTGTTTGCATCAAACAATTCAAGCGACGCTGTTAGCGCCGCGTGTCGCTTTTCTTAAATCGCGTGGGAATTCGCGCCTTGATTCGCGAAGACGCGCGACCGGGCCGTAGCGGAGGCCGATTGACGAAGGCAACTGCCATTCTTGCGTTTGTGGGAATGGGTATCTGCGCCGCGGCGGCTGGGCAATCGTCACCTGCCGCACCACCAGCAGGCAATTCCACGAGTCAAAGCTCAAATCAAAGCTCAAGTCAGGGTACGAAGACTCCGGCTCAACCAGGGCAATCCAACTCCAAGGCTGCGAGCCAAAGCAAGCCCCAAACGCAAACCTCTTCACAGGCCCAGCCTCGGCACATTCCCCTGGCCGGTGATCCGTTCTTCGCGCCTGTGGCCATCTCGCTCGGGCCCCAGAGCCTGAAAGAGCGATTTGAAGACTATGCCGTCGTCACCTTCGGCCCGCGAGCCCTGGTGGGTCCGGCATTCTCATCTCTGATCTTGATGGCCCACCCGCCCAAAGATTATCCGCACTACTGGCGTGACGGCGGCGGTGCATTCGGAAGGAATTACGGGGCGTTTCTTGCTCGCGCCTCGTCACTGCAAGCCGGAAGATTCTTCACCGGGACCGCATTGCACGAGGACTTTCGCTACCGGCCCTCGCCAAGTCACAACTTCATAGTGCGGGGCGCGCACGCCATTGCCTTCACCGTCGTCGACAGATCCGCATTGGGAGAAAGCCGGCTTGCCCTCGCCAATTTTGCCGGCGCTGCGGCCGGAGGCTTTGTCGGCCGACTGTATTTGCCCGCGCCCTACAACAGCCTGCATTATGCCGGAATCCACACCGCAGAAATGTTCGGCACCCTCGCAGGCCAAAACCTTCTGCGCGAATTCGCCCCGGATATTGATGCGCTGACCCGCAAACTCCACCTGCCCTTCCCCAGAATTCCCGTCCCGGGCTGGTGGGTGCCGCGCAAGAATTGAAATGGCGACCAATCGTGGCGCGGCCTTCCAGGCCGTGGACATGGGCTGGAAGCCCCATGCCACAAATTTTGTGCGGCGCGCAAAGACGCTGGGAAATCGCTGGGAGACGCCGCTACCGAGCATTACATCCGATGCACTCAAGTATTAAGCCACTGGTCATCCCTTCCACTCCGGCATCGTTGCGGCCGCGGAATTCAACAGTATTGATGCCGGCGTGCAGCGTCCACGGAAAATGCCGGCGCACTTCCTTCCACTCGCCGCGGTCGACCCTGACCAGCAGGGTGGCGAGATAGGGCATGTTATCATCAAGGGTGATGTTCACCACTCCCGGCGTCGCCGTCTCCTCCGCCACATAACGCACCTGATTGAGCGGCCAGTTGAAGTCCTCGGGCCGATTGGTGAAGCGGCTGAACTGGTGCACTGGTGGAACCTTGGCGTCCGCCCAGTTGAGATAGCCACTCCAACACCATATCTCATCGCCCTGGCTAATGGGAATGGGCGAGGGGTGCGAGAACACATCGCTGCGCGGCACCATGCGCAGTTGCGAAGTGGCGGAGAGAGTCCAGTCGATTGTTTCCTGCGGAATGGGCTTCCGTTCGAAGCCGCCGGCCGGCACGATGGGGAAATCCAACAAATAGGTGTCCGCAGGCTGAGTGTAATAAAACGGGTGTTCCCACGTCTCCGGATGCTGCAAGCGATCGATCAGAGCCTGATGCATTTCCAGCGTGTTCACGGGAGTGCCGGTGCCCTTGTTGTACCAGAACGCGTCAATGGTAGCGTCCAGATGAATCCACTTGCCAAACAGGTTTGACCAGACTTCGGCAATTTCGTGTCCGCTTACGCCCTCGGTGGCCAGATTGATGTGTCGCGCAGGGTATCCCATGCTCTGCAGGGCCGCCATTAAAGGGACATTTGAGAACAGACACATGGCATCGCGGCGCCGCTCGGGATACGTGTTGGCCTTCAAAGCCTCGGACAGGCGTTGCTGATCAATCCAGGCCATGGGATCCCAGGGGAAAATCGGGGTCTGCGCCTTCAGCGGCACTAGGTAAGCCCAGCGCATCAGGCGCAGTTGCCGCTCCCAATCGGTCTGCGCTCCCGCTACCACCTGATCGAGCTGGAATTGCCGGCGGAATTTCTGAAGGTAGTCGCTCTCGTAATCTTCGTAACGGTAACCTTCCGGGGCGGGATGGAAATTAAAATTATCCTCGCGCACGACGCGGATTTTCGCTGACCCGTGGTGGTGCACCTCGGCCTCCAGCCGGATGCCGGTCAATTCCGGTGAGGCCTCAGGGTCGCTGCTGGTGAACTTGATTCGCCACTGAAAATATCGGCCGCGGATGGCCGGAACCGAGCCGTCTGCGGCGGGCTGGAGCCATGTGCTCCAGTGCTGCGGATCGTAAACCGGGCTGCTCCCGGAGCGAACCTCTGCGCTGAGGGCGGTTGCCTGCGCGGTCTTCCCTTCCAAGTGGAATCGGGCACCTTGCACGTCACAGAGCGTTTTGAAGGTCGCTGCCTCTCCGCCCAGATCCACGATGTCAGAGGAAATCACGCCGGTGGGACGATATGAATCGAGCCACAGTCGCACCACATATTCGCCGGAGATTTTGCCTTCGCTTCCCAGGTCATTCTGCCGCCAGGTCCTTCCATCATCGTCGCTCTTGGCGCTGGCGTGCGGAAACGGCATGGGTTGTGAGCAGCCTTTGTGGAAGTCGGCGTAATCAGCCACCATCAGCGCCCAGCCGGGTTTGCCATCCTTGCTGCGAATCAGGATGGTGTTCTTGCCGGAGTGCAAATCCGCGCTGGGGATTTGCTGATACTGCCAGCGGCTCCAGGCCCAGGGGTCGTCCTTGCCGCCTTCCGGAACTTGGTATTGCATGGCGTCAGGCGCCCAGAAGCGCGGCGACCGGCGGACAATCGTATTGCCGTTGACTACGAATTCCAGTTCGGCGTCGTTGGTCAGGCGTTCCTTAGCGATGAAGACGATTTCAGCGTGCTCGGGAATGGGGCCGGAAGTTTCCAGTTCTTTGCGCAGGACAACGCTGCCAGAAACTTCCTCAAAGACGCCGGCATCGTTGTCACGCCTGCCGCAGCCGGGTGAATCATTTTGGATCAGGACGCCGCGTTGCAGGTGGATAACGGAGTCTCCTGGCTGGAACCACACATCCTGAATCCGCAGAGCCTGTTGGTAGATTTGCTTAGCCAAGAGAGTAAGAGTAGTTTTGTCGTCCGGGGCAGGCGGTGCCGCTTCATTAGGCTGGGCTTTCCGCGCGAGCCCTAGACATATTGCAAGCAGGAGTATTCGCGGAACATAGCGCTCCATGGGGAAGGTCCGTTCAGTATTTTCGAACTTTTTCTCCAACCGCCGTTAAGCCGAATTCCCATTGAGAAATCCGGCCGAAATCTCAACATACTCCCCGTTGAGCCTGAATGCAAAAGATTAACCCATTCACGCAAAGGAGCAAAAGAGCAGAAAGGAGAGAGACTCTTGGGGACGACCTAGGCGGCACCCGGTCAGAAATACTCCCGCCTGAAATTCTCATGCCTTTCTTCGGCAATTTTCATGTTGGCGGAGTAATCCGGCTGGCTGCGAATCGAGGCGAGTAGAGGATCGCGCCCAAAGCAGGCGGTGCAATAGAAGTTATGGTCGATGGCGGAGCGCCACAAGCGCAGCGCGGACGGGGCGTCACCCAGCAGGGCGTACGCCTGGGCCATTTTGTAGAGCATTTCACCGTCTTCGGCGGGTGTCTCCTTTTCCACCTTCTGAAGAAATCGAATCCCCTCGGCCGGCTGGTGCTGCAGCGCATAAAGCATGCCCCTGCCATATTTGGCGTGCAGGAGAGTGGGATCAAGTTGATAGGCACGCTCGAATTCCGCCGCGGCGCGGCTGGAATCCTTCATGTAGAGATAGCATAACCCGCGGTAAAAGACCGTGCGCGCGCCTTCACCCGGAGGCAGCGTGGCCAGGAACTTATCGTAGCGGCCGGCGTGCAGGTAGCTGTTCAGTGTTGAACCCGCATTGACCCGGGGGTCCAACTGGAGGGCCTGCTCGCCCTCGGCGATCGACTCATCCAGCATGCCTCCATACAAATAAGCTTCGGTCAGCCACCAATGCGCCTCGGCTTCATTCGGATTGATGCGCAATTCCTCGCGCAGTGCCCGAAGGCCCTCATCCAATTTACCCCGCTCGATCATGTCCACGGCAATCCAGGTGTGCACCATGGGCATGCCCGGGTCGAGTTGGTTAGCCCGGCCGAAGGCCGCCATGCCTTTCTCGCGGAAGACCGGCCCGCCGCCCTGCCACCTCGCGTACCCCAGATAAACAACACCCAACTGCATCCACGCGGGTGCATAGTTCGAATCGAGACTCACGGACCTTTCCAGCATCTGTATGGGAAATACATAGTCGTTGGGAATGCCGGTTTGCGAGCGCAGGTAGTATTCATACGCCAGGGGATTCCTGGGCACAGTTTTCTGAAGCTGCGCAGCTTCCTGCGGCAGGATGCGCAGTTGAAGCCCGCGCGCCACGTTTTCAGCCACGCGATCCTGGACGGTCAAGAGCCGGTCATAGGGCAAGTCGAATGTGTCGCGCCACACGACCTCATTCCTGGCCACTTCAATCAGCTCCGCTGAAACCCGCAGGCGATCACCCTCCTTCAGGTAATTCCCGGTCAGAATCGATTGCACGTCAAGTTCACGCGCCACCTGGCGGGGGTCGGCCTCGCCATCGCGATATTTCGCGACGTAGGAAGCGGGGCGAACGACGATTCCGCTGACATATCCCAGGCGCTGGATGATGGCGTCGGCAAGCGAAAAGCCCAGGAACTGCGTTTCGGCGTCGGGCTTAAGGTCGCGCAGGGGGAGAATCGCCACAGCCCGGGTGGATTTGGAAAGGAAGGAATTCCGGCCGCGATGCAGGGCCACCCAGTAGGCCGCAGCCGCTACGATCACAACGCCAAGGACGACAGCCGGGAGCCATCTCCAGCTTCTTGCGAAGGTGGCGCGCATCGGCACGATGATGCTGCGCATATTCCGGGCGGAAGCTTCTTCCGGGCCGATTTCCTCCTCATGTTGCTCGTTCAGCGTGATCTGCAGCCGAGTGCGGTGCTGAAGGATGATGTCGCCTTCACCATCCCCCGTCTCACGGACCGGTATGGCGAAGCGATAGCCCAAGCGCGGTACGGTCTGGATGTAGGTGTCGCCGTTGGCGGTTTCCCCCAGAGCGCGCCGCAACTGGGAGATTTGCTGGGTCAGATTATTTTCCTCAACAAAACTATCGGGCCAGAGGGTCTTCATCAGCGTGGCTTTGCTGAGCACATGCCCGCTGTTTTGGACAAGGAGCAGAAGGGTTTCAAAAGCCTTGGGGGCAATCGCAATGGGCTGGCCAGAGCGCAGCAGCAGGCGCTCCGAGGGTTCAAGCCGGTAGGCGCCAAATTCGTAACAGGCCTGAGTTTGCTGCGACATAATCGGCCTCAGCAAATCTTCAGAAAAAATTCATCCCGCTCTAAGGACTTTTTTCCCTTTGTCGCAATAATGTCAGCCCGCAACGTGTCCTTACGGGAAACCGGATGAGGATGCGCGGTATTCTATCTTAAGTTCATCGGAACCGCAACCACGACAATTGTAGGACCGACCCTCGCGATTGCCTTGAGGGCGGCCGCGACCCGTTGCCCGGAGGCTTTGGGCCGCCGGGCGAGGGCCGCCCCCACGTCTCCAATTTCAGGCACGGGAGAAACCATCTGGTGAAAGCGAACCGCAAGCTGAGCGCCGTAGTTACGCTGGAAACAGAGGAGATCATCGTCGTCAAAGGGGGTAGAAGGTCCATGCGAGCGTCATGCCCAGTCTGCCGCTCTATCGTCACGATGATCTTCGCAGAAGACGCCGCGCGAGTTGCCGGCGTCGGCACTCGAAAGGTTTACGAGTGGCTGGAGTCGGGCGTTCTGCACTTCATCGAGATCAGTGGGGGGGTGGCCATCTGCGTTCCGTCGCTTTACACACAGACAGATCGCGGCAGAGGCACCGCCAAACTGTGCGGCACGGGTCAGGCAGGCGCTCACACCGAGGGCGCCGCCACGAAATAAGGCACAAATTAAGGAGGAAATATGAAGGCCATCCGTCTGCTCACCATCCTTGCAGGGATTTGCGTGTTATTCTCCGCCCTAGCCATGGCGCAGGAGACCGGTTCCGGTACCACCGGCGGCACGACTGCGCCGGTCAGCACGGCCCCGCCAGCCAGCCCTACATCTTCCCCTCAGCCCCCTTCCGGCGCCATTCCCCGCCTGGTGAAATTCTCAGGGTCGGTGAAGGATCTTGCCGGAAAGCCCGTGACAGGCGTCCTGGGACTGACCTTCGCGCTCTATGAGCAGTCCGAGGGTGGCAGCCCGCTTTGGCAGGAAACCCAGACGCTGGCGCTGACCACGCAGGGGCAT
>JASHTY010000471.1 GCA_030040315.1 Terriglobia bacterium
TGCTTCAATCCCAGCGATATCTTCTGTTTTTCCTCGTCCACGCGAAGGACCTTGACCTTGATTTCCTCGCCCGCCTTGACGATCTCTGCAGGGTCCGCCACTCGGGACCACGCCATGTCGGACACATGGACCAGCCCCTGAACACCCGCGCCGAGATCGACAAAGGCGCCGAACTCGCGGAGTGAGGCGACGCGGCCCGTCATGACTGCGCCGGGAACAATCTTTTCGCGCAGCTTTGCGGCGTTCACACGCTGCTCGTCTTCCAGCAGCGCGCGGCGGCTGACGACGATGTTCGCACCGTCTTCCTTGTGCTCAATGATGCGGAATGAGTAGACATGCCCTTCATGCGCCGACGTGCTGGCCCCGCGCAAGTCGATCTGGGAATTTGGGCAGAACGCGCGCCGCCGGCCGATGCGAACCTCGTAGCCGCCCTTGACCGCCCGCTCGACCTTCCCTTCCACCGGCAGGCCGCTTTGGAAGGCAGCCTCAAGTTTCCGATCGCTTGCGGCCGCTCCCGCCAGCTTGCGGGAGAGCGTCAGTGCGCCTGCTGTTGAAACCACAATCCCCTGAACGGTGTCGCCAACCGCAACCTCAAATTCGCCATCGGCGTTCTTCAGCTCGGCGATCTCGATCATTGCCTCACCCTTGCGGCCAATGTCGACGAACGCCACTTCCGCGCCGATGGCGACGATCTTGCCCTCGACGAGCTCGCCTTGCTCGAGCCGCTTGGCCTGCACCGAAGCCTCAAACATCGCGGCAAAATCTTCCGACTGATCACTCACAGCACGCTCCTCGTCATGATGGCTTCACCCGCCCGCACTCATTCCCTCCTGCGGGCAAAAATGGACAGCCAGCGATTGTATCAGCAGGATCAAAACATATGAAGAACCGGCTTCGCCGCCGGCCGGCCCCGCGCCGCTTGCTTTGCTTCCTCTCTTTCTGGTTTACTAGATTCAGGGCTAAAGCATTGCAATTCCTTGAGAATCTCGCGGTCTGTGCATGGTGATCACGCTGTGAGTGCGGTTTTCTGATGCGACTTCGACTGTTGCTCGGCGAGGTGGGAAAGCGACGCAAAAGAGCTGCTCACCACGGAGGGCACAGAGAACACGGAGAAAAGAGACAGAGCACCCTCCGCGAACTCGGTGTGCTCTGTGGTGAGTTTTTAGTTCTGAAAACTGCCGCATTAATCCTTCCTCCACTTCTCTTCATCGCGCTGCCCATGCTGCGCGCGCAGACGCCGCAAGATTTCCTCACGGTCCAAGGGGAACCTGGGAAACCTGGGGGGCGGCTTGTTGCTTCCTGGCATTCCGAGCCCAAGACTTTGAATCCCGTCACGGCGGTTGATGTAGTCTCGAAAGAACTCATCAGCCTGCTGAACGCCGACCTGATCCACATCAACCTCGCGACCCAGCGCACGGAGCCGGCGCTTGCCAAGTCCTGGATGGTGAGCGAGGGGGGGAAGCATTACACGCTGGAATTGCGCCAAGGCCTGAAATTCTCCGACGGCCGGCCGCTGGATGCGGACGATGTGGTCTTCAGCTTCAAGGTTTATCTCGATCCCAAGGTGCATTCGCCGCAGAGCGATTTGCTGCAGGTGGGCGGCAAGCCGATTCAGGTGCAGAAGCTCGGACCTTATCGAGTGGGTTTTGATCTGGCATCGCCGTACGCTGCGGCGGAGCGAATCTTTGACGGCGTGGAGATTCTTCCACGGCATCTTCTGGAAGACTCGTACCGGGCCGGAACCCTCGACAAGGCTTGGGGACTGTCTACTGAACCGGCGGTGGTTGCCGGGCTCGGACCCTATCGCCTGAAGCAGTACATTCCGGGGCAGCAGATTCTGCTGGAACGGAATCCGTACTACTGGAAAGTAGATTCAGCGGGACACCGGCTGCCTTATCTCGACGAACTTACCTTCCTGATTGTCCCCACCGAAGATGCGGAGGTAATCCGCTTCCAGTCGGGCGACCTGGATTTGCTGGAAAAAATCAGCGCAGACAATTACGCCGTGCTGGACCGCGAGCAGAAGGCGCGCGGATACCGGCTGTTCGACCTGGGGCCGGGCATGGAATACAACTTCCTGTTTTTCAATCTGAATGATCTCAGCGCCAAGCACCTGCCCGAAGTGGCGCGTAAGCAGGAGTGGTTTCGCCGCCCGGAGTTCCGCCAGGCCGTTTCGCTGGCCATCGACCGCGAGGCAATCGTGCGGCTGGTTTATCGCGGGCGCGCCACGCCCATCTGGACACAGGTGACTCCGGGAAACAGGATGTGGGTTGACTCGGCGATTCCGCATACCGCGCGGTCGGTGGACAAGGCCCTGGAGCTGCTGCGGAGCGCGGGATTTTCGCACCGAGCCGATGGGGTATTGGTGGATTCGCACGGCATACCAGTCGAGTTCTCCATTCTTACCAATCCCAGCAACGCGCAACGGAGCAAGATTGCAACGCTCATTCAGGACGATTTGAGCCAGCTTGGGATGCGCGTGAACCTGGTTTCCATGGAGTTCCAGGCGCTGATGGCGCGCGCGTTTGATTCCTATGATTACGAGGCGACGCTGCTGGGCCTGGTGAGCGGCGATGCCGATCCCAATCCGGAAATCAACGTGTGGACCTCCACCGGCGGCACGCACGTGTGGGCGCTGGCGGAGACGCACCCGCTGGCGCCGTGGCAGGCGGAACTCGACCGGCTGATGGATGCACAGACTGCCATGCTCGACTTCGCCAAACGCAAGCAGGCTTATGACCGCGTGCAGGAGATCGTGGCGCAGGAAGATCCGGTGGTCTGCCTGGTCAGCCCGAACGTGTTGGCCGCAACCAAAGATGGCCTGAAAGGGTTGGAACCTTCAGTGATGCGGAATTATCTGTTGTGGAATGCTGAGCGGTTGTATTGGAAGTAGTTCGTCGTGGCATGGCCATCCTGGCCATGCGCACGGGCAGGATGCCCGTGCCACGGTTGGTTTTCTTGCCCAAGGTTTCTGCAAAACCCGCCGCAAAAATTTCCGCCTCAAACGCGCGGCTGGTACAAGACTGCCTGAACGGCAAGGAAGAGGCCTGGCAGGTGCTGATCGACCGGTTCAAGAACCTGATTTATTCGATTCCCCTGAAATACGGGCTGACGGCTGACGATGCGGCGGAGATTTTCCAGTCGGTATGCCTCAGCCTGCTCTCGGACCTCGGCAAGATTCGCGATCCGCAGGCGCTGCCCGCGTGGCTGATTCAGGTGACGGCGCGGCGGTGTGCCACGTGGCGGCGAGATGAGGAACAGGTGGTGGCGACGGAGGACGAGGAGTTTGAGTCGCACGTTCAGAAGAAGTCGCAGCAACTCTCGGCCGAGCAGGTGCGCGAAATCGAACTGGAGCAGATGCTCCGCGAGGGCCAGGCCGGTCTTTCGCAGCAGTGCCGGCGGCTGATTGAGATGCTGTTCTACGAATCACCGGCGCGCCCCTACGAAGAAGTCGCTGCGGAGCTGGGATTGGCCACCGGGTCGATTGGATTCACGCGGCAAAAGTGTTTGGAATACCTGCGCAAGAATTTGGAGAAATCGGGATTTATGGGGAAGTAGTTCGCCGTGGCATGGGCATCCTGCCCATGCACATGGGCTGGAAGCCCATGCCACGCGGTACGGGCACGCCATGGCGTGTCCCTACGATTCTGCTGCCCAGGCGGCGCACTCAAAAGCCTTGCCCCTACGAGCCATGGGCTGGAAGCCCATGCCACGTCAAACCTAATGCCCACCAAACCCACCGAGCCGGAAAACATCATCGAGCAATTGGCGGCGCTTACTGAGGACGCGGCGCGGGCGAAGTATATCACCCGGCACCGCCGCCAGCTTACGCCCGCTTTGGTTGCGCAACTGGACGACGCAGTAGGAGGCTTGTTGCGCAAGGACCTGACCCAGGCGCAGGTGCTGGCGGAAGCGGCACTGGCGATCGCCAAGAAGCTGAAGGACAAGGAAGCGAGCGCGCACGCGCAGCGCGCCAAGGGCAACACACTGTGGTTTGCGGGGCTGAACCAGCAGGCGGCGGAACTCCACGCGCAGGCCGTCCAGCTTTTCGCGGAGGCGGGAAACACCAACCAGGAAGCACGGACGCTGAGCGTCTCAATTCAACCGCTGATTTTACTGGGGGAATACGATCGCGCGCTCGCCGCGGCGGACCGCGCTCGCGCCATCTTCACGGCGGCGGGTGACGACCTGCGGCTGGCCCGGCTCGACATCAACGTTGGAAACATTTTCCACCGCCAGGACCGCTTTGAAGAGGCGCTGGAATGCTATCAGCGAACGCTGAAGCAACTGCTGCCGGACAAGGACGTGGAAGGTATCATCGCCGCGCTGCACAATGTTGCCGTTTGCCTGATCACTCTGAACGAATACCAGGAAGCCTTGAATGCCTACGAGCAGGCGCGGCAATTCTGCCTGGCGCACAACCTGCCGCGCGCCGTGGTGCAGGCGGATTACAACATTGCCTACCTGTATTACTTCCGCGGCGAATATGGCCGCGCCATCGAAATGTTGCGATCAGTGCGCGAAGAGAGCGAGCGTGTGGGCGATCTTTACCATGCGGCGCTGTGTATGCTCGACCTGTCGGAGATTTATCTGGAACTGAATATGAGCCAGGAAGCGCGCGACATGGCGCAGGAAGCGTTTACACGTTTTGAGCAACTGGGAATGGGGTATGAAGCGGCCAAAGGGTTGTGCAATACCGCCATCGCCCACAGCCAGGAGAACAAAGGGTTCCGCGCCCTCGACCTGTTTGCGAAGGCGCGCGAACGGTTCGTGAAGGAGAAAAATCAGGTCTGGCCGGCGCTGATCGACCTGTATCGCGGCTGGGTGCTCTATCAGGAAGGCCGATTATTCGAAGCGCGGCGCTACGGACTTGCGGCGCTGGAATTTTTCCGCACCTCGCCGCTCCCGGGCCGCGCGCTGCTCTGCCGTTTACTGATGGTTCGGCTCTCGCTCAAGTCGGGTGACGCCGCGGCGGCTCGCGAAGAATGCCAGGCCGCGCTCAACAGCCTGACGGGCAGGGAAGCCCCCATTCTGGTTTACCAGGCGCACCTGGTCATGGGAGAGATCGAAGAGGGCCGCGGCGAGACCAGCAATGCAGAACACCACTATCTGCTCGCCAAGCATCTGCTGGAAACCTTGCGCGGCCGCGTTCATGGCGAGGAGCTGAAGATCTCCTTCATGAAGAACCGCGTGGAGGCGTACGAGAACCTGATCAATCTGTGCCTGGCGCGCGGAGCGACGGCCGATTCACAGAAGCAGGCTTGGTCCTACATGGAGCAGGCGAAGTCGCGCAGCCTGCTGGATTCGGTCTCGCGCCAGGTGAGCCCGGCGCAGATTGAAGAGATGAGCAAGAGCCACCTGGTACAGCAGATTCGCGGACTGCGCGAGCAGCTCAATTGGTATTACCACCGCATTGAAGCCGAACAACTTGGCCAGGCGCCCGCATCGGAGAAACGCCTGACGGAATTGCGCGACCGGGCGGAGCAGAGTGAAAAGGAATTCCTGCGTGTGCTGCGCGAGCTTCCGGCAGCGGACGCCGAGGCCGCGGGAATTCCCCCCACGGAGCCGGAGCCACTTGATGCACTGCGCGAGGTCCTGGGGTCCGAAGTTACGCTGGTGGAATATTTCCGCGTGCGCGATCGCATCCTGGCCGCGATCCTGACTCAGCAGGGGCTGGAAGTTCTTCCCGTCACGCTTGCTCCGCGCGTGGCCCAGAGCCTGCGCATGCTGCGATTCCAATTGGCAAAGTTTCGCCTGGGGCCGGACTATGTGGGTCAATTTCAGGCGCCGCTGCTGGGGGCAACGCGCGCGCACCTGAAGGAGCTTTACGATGAGCTGATTCTGCCCATCCGCGCGCGACTTGCGGGAAGGCATCTGGTTCTGGCGCCGCATGAGTCGCTGCACTACGTTCCTTTTCACGCGCTGTATGACGGCGGCCAGTACCTGCTCGATTCCTTCACCATTTCGTATGCGCCGAGCGCCAGCATTTACGCCAAGTGTCATCGTAAGCAGGTGAATCCGGGCACGGGGGCGTTGATTCTGGGCGTGCCAAGCGCGCAGACACCTTCGATTTACGAGGAGCTCCAATCCGTGGCGATGATTTTGCCC
Organism: Terriglobia bacterium; assembly: GCA_030040315.1. Taxonomy (GTDB): domain Bacteria; phylum Acidobacteriota; class Terriglobia; order UBA7540; family UBA7540; genus Bog-366. Next base: position 6,109 of record JASHTY010000471.1, read on the forward strand.
AACTCAGAGCTCTTTGTCGGCCCGGCCGCAAGCAAGAAGATATTGAGCGAAAAGGGTCCAAACTGCCGGTCGATTCACATTGCCACACATGGGTTCTTCCGGCCGGATAATCCCATGTTTTCCGGCGTGCGATTGGGCGACACGTTTTTGACGTTGTATGACCTTTACAGCCTGCACCTGCCGGTGGATTTGATCACGCTCAGCGGGTGCTCAACGGGGCTGAATGTGGTTGCGGCAGGCGACGAGTTGATGGGCCTGGTGCGCGGCCTGTTGACCGCCGGCGCGCGAACACTGCTTTTGACCCTTTGGGACGTTAACGACAATAGTACTGCTCAGTTTATGAAAACCTTCTACGGGAAAGCCCCCGGCCAGCCCAACCGGGCGGCGGCCCTTCGTGAGGCAATGCGAGAACTGCGCGAGCGATATCCGCATCCTTATTATTGGGCCCCCTTCGTATTGGTAGGAAAGGCGCTTGCGCCTTAGATGAAAATATTTTCACTTCGCTATATTTTTTGACCGGATTTCTGATCCTTATTACCGAACGAAAGACAAACTAAAACCTCAAAGCAGGAACTGGCGGTGCTGCGCAGAGGACGAGTGCAAACATGAAGCATTACCCTTCGGAAAAGTGGGCTGACTACTCGCGGGGTTTCACCGGCAAGCGCGAGGCGGCAGAGATGAAGCGGCACCTGGAGACAGGTTGCAAGAAATGCCGGCAAGCGTCGGACATGTGGACCGCCGTGCTGAAATTGGCGCAGAAAGAGGCAGGTTATCAGCCTCCAGACAGCGCCGTGCGGGTGGCGAAGAGCTATTTCGCCGCCTCGCGGGTGGTTGGAAAGCCCTCCAGGGTAACGCAAATCGCGCGCCTGATCTTCGACTCCATCCGGCAGCCGCAGCTCGAGGGCGTTCGGGCCACGGGCGTGACGCCCCGGCATTATGTCTACCAGGCAGGCACGATGCTGGTGGACGTATGGATGGAGCCGGCGAGCGGGTCGGATCCGGTCAGCCTGACCGGGCAGATTCTGGAGAAATCGAAACCCACCCAATCCCTTGTGAATATCGACGTCCGGCTGCACGTGGGCGAGGCGGAAGTTGCTGCAACCAAGACCAACCAGTTTGGGGAATTCCATCTTGAAATCCTGCCCATCGCTACGTCCGATGTGCAGTTGACTATTGGTGATGAGCGCAAGGTCGCGGTGCTGATACCGATCGGTTTAATCGGAGGAGCGCAATCGCCGAAGGGGCATTAATCGCGGTGACACAGGACTTTCGTGCTGCTGAAGGTACAAGCGTACTATGGCAGCGGGCAATTACAGAGCATAAGTTTGGTGACATAGAGGTTGAATGGTCAGGCCGGCAGATTGATGGCCGGAACAGGGCTGAAAGTAATTCGAAATGAAAGGTGAGCAATCGAGGTTCAATAATATGAAGCAGCGCATTCTTCTGGCAGCAGTTATCATGTCGGTTTTCCTGGCGGGAAAGCCTGCGGCGGCTCAAAACGTGATCGTGCGAGATACCGGGGGCCTGTTGGGCATTCAACAGAGCTGCGGCCGGGTCGGGTGCACGGTGGTTGAGGGCCTGGATGGTACGATCGGCCAGTTGTACCTGGTGTCGCCCAACCAGAATACGTGCTCAGGTCTTATAGGCTGCCTGCTCGGCACGGTATTTAACCTTCTCGACTTTCTAACCAAGCTGCTGCTGCAGCCCGGCGTCGTTGATGCGGAGCCTGATCAGCTCCTTTCCCTGGCACAATCGCAGAGCCCGACAGCCCCTCCGGGCCTGTGGGACACGACGCCGGTAAATTACTACGGCACGACGGCCTGGGATGGCTATGTGAACCAGCCGGCTGTGCAGATCGTGAACCTTCCCTCCGCCCGCAGCGCGTTCAGCGTAACAGGCTCGGGCGCGGTCGTGGGCATGATTGACACGGGCGTGGACCCCAACCAGCCGGTCCTCCAGACCGTGTTGCTGCAGGGCTATGACTTCACGCGCAATCAGCCGGGTGGTTCGGAATTGAGCGACGTGAATCAATCCACCATGGCGGTGGTAAACAAAGGAGGATCGTCCGCCCCGGCACAGGTGAACCAATCGACGATGGCCGTGGTGAACCAGGAAGAGGCAGTCGATTTCTCCCAGCCGCAATACGCCGATTTCGGACACGGCACGATGACCGCGGGCGTCGTTCACCTGGTGGCGCCGACGGCGAAGCTTTTGCCCCTTAAGGCGTTTGGCGCGAATGGGCAGGGATATCTCTCCAACGTCATTGCCGCCGTTTATTGGGGTACGCAGCACGGAGCCAACGTTTTCAACATGAGCTTTGACTTTACGACTTATTCAAATGAAATGAACCAGGCGGTGAATTACGCCGCGGCGAACGGCGTGGTTTCCGTGGCGTCGGTGGGGAACAACGGCGAGCAGATGATGGTCTATCCCGCAGGCCTGAACAATGTGATGGGCGTGGCCTCGGTTTCGGACGCGGAAACGCTTTCGACATTCTCCAACTATGGCACGCCTCCCACCTGGGTTGCCGCTCCGGGCGAAGCGATCATCTCCACGTATCCCTTTGCAACGTACGCGGCCGGTTGGGGAACCTCGTTCAGCGCGCCTTTTGTGACCGGCACGGTGGCCTTGATGCGCAGCTCCAGCCTACCGGTGCTGGGCAGCTTGAACACCGGGCTGAATCAATCGCTCGCCGCGCAGGCCATTTCCAATGCCCAGCCGATGCAGGGCAACGAATGCGGATACGGCATCCTGAACATCTATCAGGCGGTGAACGCCTGGATCATGCGCGGAGGGGTGTTATGAACCCTGGCGCTCCGTTGCTTGCCGTCGCGCCGGCTCTGGCATCGTTGCCCGGCGGGATCTTCGACTCGACGATGCGGGTGAAAGAACTGGAAGACCAGCTTGTTACGCTGCGCGCCTCGCTGGTTTGCGCGTTCAATCAATTGCTCGATCTGAAGGACCTGAACACGGGTTATCACAGCACGCGCCTGGCGGAATGGAGTGTCCGCGTGGCGCAGGAGTTGGGCCTGGAGGAGGGACGCTTTGCGGATATGGAAGTGACGGCCCTCCTTCACGATATTGGCAAGATCGGCGTGCCGGATTCCATTCTGAAAAAACCCGCCAAGCTGACCGAAGATGAGTACGACCTGATGAAGAAGCACCCGGAGTACGGCTGGGCGATTGTGCGCTTGTTTCCCAGCTTTGAGCACGTCAGCCATTTCGTTCTGCACCACCACGAAAGCTGGGACGGCAAAGGTTACCCGGGCGGCCTGAAGGGCACGGAGATTCCGCTGGGCGCGAGAATCATCGCCGTGATCGATTCGTTTGATGCCATGGTTTCATCGCGCCCCTATCGCCAGGGGCTTCCCATGGAGGAAGCTCTCCGCCGGCTGATTATCGCCAGCGGTACGCAGTACGACCCGCAGGTGGTGCAGTGCTTCATTCGAATTGCGCAGAATGAAATGAATGCGGTCTTCGCCGCAACGGGAACTTCCACGACCGTGGCTTTGTAAGGTCTATTCCTGCAGGATGCGATCGGCTTCCGCTTGCAGTTCCTTCCCCCGACAACTCGTAGTTTCATGAATACGCCAGGCGTCATTTCATCCCCGTGTCAGGCGCGCTTTTGGCGGGTAATTTCGTGGAGATCAGGGATTCAACTTTATCCAATACACTCGGGTCGCATTCGATTTCAATGTGCGAGAATTCGAAAGCAATGGCGTACCAGGGATATCCCACGCAGTGGACGGGGTGGGAATTATAATCAAAGCGAAAGTTGCCGAGGATCTGGGTGCGGGAAGGGTCAGCGGCGCGAATGCGCGCGCATCCGTGAATGATTCCGTTGGGCTGATAGAAGTTGGCGGCCTGGGCCACGTTGGTCGGGATGACCGAATCGTTTTCACCCGGCTTCGCAACGCTATCCACCTGAACGGTAAGCAGCACGGGAATTTTATCGGTCTGCAAGGACTTGGCCAGTGCAATGGCTTCCGATCCGCCCCAGCTATGCCCGTAGATGATGATTCGCGCCTGCTGCTTCTCCGCGTCGGAAAGCTTGCCGTCGCGGTTTGTGTCCAATAGGTGCAGGATTTCGCGGTGCGCGAGCTCACTGTGGCGGTTTTCGTAAACGTTTACATAGACGCCGGATGGGTATTCTTTGCGAAGGTGAGCGGCAATCTGCACGCCGCCGTGCACGGAATTGTCAGGCCGGATGAATCCGCCAACGAAACCGACGACAATGGTTGGAGGATTCCTTTTTAGGTTTGCGTTGGGGTCGGCCGGGCCGTCGCCTGCGGCCCGGAAGGTCGAAACAAGAATGCACGAAATAACGATCCACGCCCGCACAGTGCGCCCCACTCGCTAGGATCCATTATACCAGCCGTGGGTTTTCAGGGAATCAATGAAGGGCGCGGGCCGGAAGGTGGTGCGTGGTAGCGAGGCGCGAATCGCTGGCTAATCCGTTGGGAGATCCCCCGGCTCTGCCGGGGTGGCAACCGGAGTTTGACAGTTCCGGGAATCAGCAAGTCGTGGGCATTTATTGTATCAAACGGACCCCTCACCCCAACTCCCCTCTCCCTCTTCCCTCTCCCCGGGGAGAGGGAAGAGGGGCGAAGGGGTGATTGGGTGAGGGTTTTTTTCGGCGGTGGCGGTCAGGCCTCTTTGAGGGGCCAGCCACCGCAAAAGCCCCCGGCTTTGCCGGCGGATACTTACTCGGCTCCGCTGGCTGGGACGCCCTGCGGAGTTGCACGCGTGGGGGAACTGACGATAACTCCCGCCGGTGCGGAGTACCTGTCGCGCGCGTATTCGAGCATTGACCAGTCCTCTTTGAATTCCACCATTGACTCTCGACAGTGGGACGGGCTGTGCAGGATCTGGTCGACGCGGGCCAACAGAAGCGCGAAGGACAATTGAGGGTCGGAGTCGGCGGCAAGAATGTCGTCCATGCTCACGCCGACGTTCTCGATTTTGCCCCCCAATTTCACTTCCATCCACAGCTCTCCACGGCTGTCGACCCGGGGTTCTCCGGATTTGTCGAGATAGTCAAAGAATCGGCGGATCGCACGCTGATTCGGCACCACTTCCTGTCGCAGCGCCTGTTGAACGATGCCATCGAATTCCTGCCGGTAATACTCCCACTCGTGTTTGGTGCCGAGTATTTCTTCCCGGTCTTGCATCTCCACGGAGCGCAGTGTCGTGATGTCGCCCGGATTTGCCGGTGGATCTGCGCCGTTCGCGCTCAAGTTCGCGGGCTCCAACTGAAGCGAAGGGTGCTGCTCATACTCGCGCTCCGGATTGAATCGCCCGGTCAGAATATGCGTGGCGGCAACCATCGGCAGCTCATAATCCGCATAAATCACCATGGGAACAAGCAGAATCTTCGAACGGTAGAACAATTCCGTTCCGTTTCTGACCTCGCCGCTGCGGCGAATGGTGCCCGGCGCCTGGGAAAAGTGCAGGACGCAAAGCTGGAGGTCCGGGTGATTCAGCCCGTAGTTCGTGAAGGTGTGAGCCACGGCCTTGGGGCTGGTCATCCCAAAATCGTTGATGACGTCGCGATGCGCGGCGTGGGGAAAATAGGTATCCACCACGCCTTTGACGAAGTCCGCGCAATTACGCGTTACGAAATTGAAGTGATTCTGGTTGGGGAGGGAATTGAATTTTTCAATCAACTCGATGTCCTGCTCGGGTGTGGTGCGCACCACGAAGACGTACATACTGCGGGTCATTCCGGCGCCTACCATGAATCTCCAGTCGGCCTTTTCATTCGACCGGCAGCTTTGGCGTGCACAGTAATCGGCAAGAGACTGGTCGCGATAGCTGCCTTCCAGCAGGGCTTTGATTTTCTCCGAGCCGAAAACTGGGCGATTGCGCGCGTCCGGCACGCCGTACACGTAAACGCTTAGCGGCACGATGTTCCAGGCATAACGGCTGTCTTCACCCAGGTTCTCGTAGGTGCTCATGACGGAACCTTCCTCGCCTGGGCCGCAGAGCCGCAACTTGACCGGTGATTCAGCGCAAATGCGGGAAAAGTAGACGGAGGTGTGACCCGTGTTGGTGACGAAGTCCAGCCGGGAGCCCACCGGCTCGTTGAGAATTACTCCCACATCGCCCAAGGCGCACGAACAGGCGAGCGCCATCAGCAGGAGCGCCAAGCCGAAAGGGCGAAGGCGCTTGTGTGCCGCATGTTCCGCACTGGAAGTCGAAGCATTGATAGTTTGCCGCTGCATGCTGAACCCTGATTCCCAATTGAAGCCGCCTTCGCTCGCGGCGGTGTTTGAAATCTGACCAGCGTCATAGTTTCCTGAACTCGCCGCCAATGGCTTCACCGACCTTGGCAGCGCCTTTAGCTGTCCCAACGGCAATGGTCTTACTCGCTCCGCCTACATCCCGGCCTACCGCTGCCGTTGCGGAGCCAACCCTTCCGTGAGCGAGATTTCCGACTCCATTGGCTGTTCCTCGCGCCACGTCGCCCGTTCCTCTCGCCACGCCCTTGCCGACGTCCTCACTGCCCTGGCCGATTTTCCTGCCCAGGCCTGTCAGCTTTCCGTTAGATGCAGAATCCGGAGGCCCCGAGGCAGTGTCGGTGGCCTTCAGAGGCCGTTCCGAAGTGGGAGGGCTGGTGGTTGATTGGCTCCGGGCAGTTGACCCGAAAACCAGCAAGATTGCCGCCACACAAATCACCTGAATTGTTGTTCGCATCCAGTTGCTCCTTCGGTCGCAGGACGGATATGCGCCGGGGTGGTCTTCTCCCCGGCTTCGCCTCGGCTGAAGCAAAGCCAGTGCCAAACAGCGTGGCAGGATGCTGCTGAATCAAAAGGAGATCCAGCGGAAGCAGGGGGAAAGGTGAGTAAATTTTGCGTGCCACGGAAGAAGAAAGGCTGGTGCGCTTCGGGTGGATGCCCTAAAGAGAATCCTACACTGAGAGATTATGCGACATAGCTCCCCGTAGGCGAGAGGGAAGTGAACAATTCCTGATGGTTATCCACATACTTTTCGATGGCTTGCTGGTGTTCAGGCGACAGGTCGTCAAACAGGATTCCCATTCCCATCTTGTCGAGATAGTAGTGGACGTGCGCTTCAGCGGTGACGACAAGATCTTTCTGGTCCAGATTGAAACGCACCTTCACCGGCGAGCCGACGGAAAGCGGGTGCGCGGTCTCAACGAACATTCCACCCAGGCTGAGGTCCCGCGAATAAGCGAGAGAATAGACCTGGTCACACAACACCTGGGTAGCAAGCGGGGCGCGAGGACGCTTTCTGCGGTCTCCGCTTTTCTTGTGTATCATCCGCAGCAACCGCAGACGGTCTTCATTAGTGATGTACGTGAATTCGACGCCCGTTCCTTGCCCTGCCATTTTGTAGCGGACATTGGCTTTGGCCAAAATCAATGCGAGGTGTTTAGCAGGACGAAAGCGGACCGAAATCTCTTTTCCCGGTTCAAGCGACTCAACATTGCTCAGGAACAGCCCGCCTCCGCCCAGTGTGGTGGCAACGCATCGCGCCCACTCCTGTCCCGAGGTGTAATCGGCCAGCACATGGACACTTAACCGAGGGTAACGCCTTGGGTGTACTCTCGCCATTTCTCACCGGAAACTTGCAACCCACATGGGGCGGCCCCCACGCCAGCAGGGCGCTGTGCCGGCACAGCATTTCCATCTCATGTGCGGGCAAATCCCCAGTCCGGCATTGACCATGACAAAATGTCAAGTCTTTACCCGACAGGAGGTTATCAGTAATACTCACGCCCCTGTCAGGGCGCTATAGTACTCCCGTACGGTGTACCGCGTTTTCTTATACCGATCCTGTCATTACTGAGGTTTTCCAGACACCCTCCAGTCGCTGGCTTCTACCAACATAGCGCGCCCCTCAAATCTCCAGCAGGCAAGAATTTCTTACACACTCTAACCCCGTCCCAGCGGCACCTTGAGATTCGATAATCACAAGAAAACAAAGCGTTTGACGACCGTGGACGGGAACGGAAGCCAAACTGCGGGTAATGGGCAGGCAACGGTTCGGGCACAGGCATGTGATTAATTTTGACTTCACACGCTGGAAAGGAGATTTGTTATGAAAAAACCAATTCTGGGCTTTCTGCTGTTCGCATTGTGTTCACCGGCATTTTCGGAGGAGACGCAACTGCAGAAGGCCACAAACGTTGTAAACGAGGTCATGCAAACCCCGGACAGAGGGATTCCCCAAGACCTTCTTGATCGCGCCGTCTGCGTGGGTGTGGTTCCCTCGGAATTAAAAGGCGCATTTCTGTTTGGCGGAACCTATGGACGCGGAGTTCTGGTGTGCCGCAGGGGCGGGAATGGGCCGTGGGGCGCGCCGTCCATGTTTACCATTGGCGGCGGAAGTTTCGGATTCCAGATCGGGGGTGAGGCGACTGACGTGGTGTTTATCGTCATGAATCCTGAGGGAGCGCGGAAGCTGGTTCAAGACAGCGTAAAATTGGGTGGTGAAGCCTCCGTGGCCGCGGGCCCGGTTGGCCGCACGGCGGAAGGCGCGACCGATGCGCAGCTCCACGCCGAAATCCTGAGTTACTCACGCACGCGCGGCGTCTTTGCCGGCCTCTCACTTAACGGAGCCGTGATGAAGCAGGACAAAGGTGAAAACGAGAGAATGTACCACCGCAAAGTAAGCGCAAAGCAAATCCTGATCCAAGGCGAAGTGGCCCCAACAGTGGATGCCCAGCCCTTGGATGATACTCTGGCGAGATACTCGCACCATGGCGGACGACCCTTTGAGCGAGTCTGATCCCTTCCTATTACCTTAACCAGAAACAAGTAACCGCGCTGTGGTGGATCCAATTTTACCGACCCGCCACGGCGCATCCTCCTTTGGCGCGCGCAACACGCGTGCCTTTAGTCTGTGGGGTTTCGGGGGAAACTCAGGATGGGAAGCCGCACACCACTGAGCACAATGTTGTCAGCCTTGTTGCGGGCCGCTGCTTCGAAGCCCGCGCATTGATAGCTTCGACCAGCTCGACCTTCCAGGCTTCCCTCCTGTCGAGGTCTAAATAAAGGACTAAGCGTATACTTTACACACTCTTCGGACCGCCAGGCAATCAGACCCGTGCAATTACGGCGGGACTTAGGCTTTGCCCTTGCAATTGTGCGGCTGCGAAAAGATTTTGATTATCGCCCGGTATCCGCATGAGGGTGATGGCGCTTTCGAAATTGTGAACCTCCGCGCATTCTTCATCCCGCTTGCACCTGTCCGGCAGGATTATGTTCGCGGCTCAGGAAGATCATTCGAAGCGCGGGTACGGCGAGCAGCAGCATGAAGGGGCCCAGCAGCATCCCTCCCACGATCACCGTGGCCAGGGGGCGCTGCACCTGGCTGCCGATTCCGGTGGAGATGGCAGCCGGAAACAGGCCAATGCACGCGGAAAGCGCCGTCATGAGCAATGGCCGCATGCGCGTGCTCGCGGCACGGTACATGGCCTCCAGTGGGGCAAATCCTTTCGCGCGTTCGTGGTTGTAAAAGGTAATCATTAGAATCCCATCCATTACCGACACACCGAAGAGCGAGACGAAGCCGATGGCTGCGGAAATACTGAAGTGCAATCCAGAGAGATAAAGTGCCCAGATGCCGCCCACGATTGCATCGGGTATTCCAGCCAGCGCCAGAATGCAGTCGGGCACGTTGTTAAACAAGCCATAAAGCGCTCCTGCAATCAGCACGAAACTGATCGGGACGATAACCCATAGGCGTTTCTTGGCATCCTGGAGGTCGCCAAACTCACCAGCCCAGACGAGGTGGTAGCCGGATGGAACCTTAACGTTTTTCGCAATCCGCTGCTGCGCTTCCTCTACGGTCCCGCCCAGGTCGCGACCGCGGACACTGAACTTAACCGGGATAAAACGCTGCATGCTCTCGTGGTAAATCCATGCCGCGCCCGTATCCAGCGTTATGTCCGCCAACTCGCTCAAGGGGATATAGGCGTTGACCCCGGAAGGTGTCTGGTAACCCACCTTGATGTTGCGAACCTTGTCGATGCTATCTCGATACTCCGGCGTGTAGCGGACCACTAGATCGAATTGCCGGTCACCTTCCAGGACTTCCGTCGCCACTGCTCCTCCCATGGCAGCTTGCACAACGGTGTTCACATCCCCGGCATTGAGGCCGTAACGCGCGGCCTTGTCGCGGTCTACGGTGATGTTGAGGTTGGGCTGCCCCAGCACGGGGAAGATGCCAAGGTCAGTGATGCCCCGCACCTGGCTCATCTCGTCACGAATCTGTTGAGCAATGTGGGTGATGGTCTCCAGGTTCGGGCCGACAACCTTGACCGAATTCACGCCTTTTACGCCTGAAATTCCCTCTTCAATGTTGTCCTCAATGTACTGCGAAAAGTTGAAGATCACTCCTGGGAGTTCATTGTTGAACTCTTCCTGAATTTCGTTTGTAAGCCTGTCCTTAGTCAAGCCCTTGGGCCACTCGTCAAAAGGCTTGAGCGGCGCAAACAGCTCGACATTGGAAAAGGGCGAGGCATCGCTGCCATCATCTGGTCGGCCATGCTGGGAAACGACGGTGATCACCTCGGGGTGGCGCAGCAGAATTTCGCGCATCTTCCGCGTCGCTGCCTCACCATCCTGGAGAGAAAGCGTGATGGGCATAGAAGCCCGAATCCAGAAGTTGCCTTCTTCCAGGTGGGGTAGGAACTCACTCCCCAGCCGCGGAGCAATGAAATAGAACGTGCACAGCGAGAATGCCACCTCAACTCCCACTACCAGCGCTCGATGGCTGAGTGAGAATCGCAGCGCCGGATCGTACAAGCGGTGCAGGAATTTGACGATGAGTGTTTCGGCCTCCTTGACCCGCTGCGGAAGCAGCACCGATGCGACGACGGGCGTCACGGTGAAGGTGGCAATCAGGGCGCCGGCTAGGGCATAGCCGTAAGTGCGCGCCATAGGGCCAAATATCTGGCCTTCCACTCCCTGCATGGTGAACAGGGGCACGAATCCCGCAACCGTGATGAGGGCCGAAAACAACACCGCCTTGTCCACCTGCAGGGCACTAATCAGAATCATCCGCAAGCGGTCCGTCCATCCGCTGGCGGGAGTGGCGTCTTCAGGAGATCGAGTGGGATCGGTCCCCCAGGCGCCCTCCGCCAGGCGTCGGAACAGGCTCATTCTCTCTTCCGGGTCGCGCTGAAAGTTCCGAAAAATGTTCTCCACCAGAATGACGGCGGAATCCACAATGATGCCGAAGTCCACTGCACCTACCGAGAGCAGGTTGGCGCTTTCACCCTGCATCACCAGGAGAATCGTCGCGAAGAACAAGGCGAAGGGAATGTTTAATCCCACGATGGTCGCACTGCGCAGGTTGCCGAGGAAGATCCATTGAATCAGGAACACCAGGATGCAGCCGAAGACCAGGTTGTGCAGAACCGTATGGGTGGTGATGGCGATCAGTGAGGATCGATCGTAGTAAGGGACCACGTGGACGCCGGGCGGCAGGCTGCCGTCGTGATTGATTTTGTCGATAGCGTCTTTGACCTTGGGAATCATGTCGGCGGTCTTTTCCGTGCGGCGCATGACCACGATCGATCCCACCACGTCGTCGTCCTGGTCTTTACCCAGAATTCCGAGCCGTGGCCGGTACCCGACGGACACAGTGCCGACATCGCGGACCAGCACGGGCACGCCATTCGACTCCGCGAGCACAACCTTTTCGATGTCCGCCACTTTATAGCCCTGTCGCAAATCGTCGTTCCCGCCATCGTTGATCAGCCCCACGCCGCGGATGTTGATGGATTGCTGGCCGATGCGAATTTCGCGCCCGCCCACGTTGATGTTAGCGTTGCTCAGCGCCGTCAGAATCTGGGGCACAGTGACGGAATACGCTTCCAGCTTGTTCGGGTCTACTGAAACTTCAAATTCCTTCGTCGGACCGCCCCAACTGTTGATCGCGGCAATGCCGGAAATGGTGAGCAGGCGGCGCGCCACAATCCAATCCTGCACGGTGCGCAGGTTGACGATTCCGAAATGCGGAGGGCCGACCACCCGGTAACGATAAATTTCCCCCGTCGAGCTGTTGGCCTGGATGGTGGGCACCAGGCCGCCGGGCAGGCTGACGTTCTGCTGCATTGCCACCGACGCCTGGGCGTAAGCGAAAAAGTAATCCACGCCATATTTGAAGCTGACGCGAACAAAGGACAATCCGTAAAACGATGTTGAGCGGATTACATCAATGCCCGGCGTGGTGTAGAGACCAATCTCCATCGGGATGGTGTAGTAGCGCTCCATCTCCTCAGCCGACAGCCCAGGGGCTTGCGCGGTAATTTCCAAAATGACCGGCGTGGGGTTGGGATAAGCCTCGATATTGAGCATCTTGAAGGCGATGAAGCCGGCGCCTGCAAACATGATCAGGCCCAGCACCACAATCGGCCGACGGCTGATGCAAAATGCGATTAGGGATTTGAACATGGCGCTGCTCCGGGTGAACGACCGACCGAACCCACAAGATTAGAGTTCGCCCCAGCGGCCTGCCAGTTATCTTCCCGGCGTTTCTTTCTATCTTTCGAACACCATCTTTGGATTGGTTGCGCCGGACAGCGTCCTGACGCTCACCAGTTTAGGAGGTTGGACGTGGGGAAGGCATAAGGAAGGCACAAACAAAGTGTGAATATTACGCAAATAGAATTTATCGGAGACATAACTGTGATAATCTCTGGCAATACTAACATCAGGGGCAATCTCGATTCCAAAATCCATTATCTTCCGGACATTAGGCGCGTACCTTTCAGGCTTCGTTTCCCGTATCTTTCGGACATAGCAAGAATTCGAAGAAAGATCCATAAGAGCGCAGTCACGATAGAGCGCTGACGGCAGGGCCGTGACCCGCTTTGTGGCCTGTCAAGGTTTACCCTCTGCCGGCACCAAATTCCAGCAGGAACGATATTATTGTTGCCGATGGCCGATCGTGGTACTTTGCCGTGGCTCCCGTCTGGACAGTGTGCGCTCGTCCGGCTATCATCATTCGTCCTGGACCCGTTTTCACCTTCGTCTCCGCGTTGAGGTCAACCATGGACGCCGCGCTTGCCAAGCCTGACACCAAACCTCGCAAACTTTATATCGACGGCAAGTGGGTCGACTCCGCGAGCGGGCGGGCCATTCCTGTCATGAATCCGGCCACGGGCGAGCAGTTGACCACGGTTCCCGATGCCAATTCCGAGGACGTCGACCACGCCGTTCAGGCCGCGCGCAGGGCTTTTGAGAGCGGCGTGTGGCGCAAGATGGACGTCTCCGCGCGCGAGCGCATCATCTGGCGCATCGGCGAGCTGATCGAGAAGAACAAAGAAGAACTGGGCCTTTTGGAATCGCTGAATAACGGCAAGACGTTTCAGGAGGCGTTGCGCGGCGACATTCCTCCCACCGCGGACATTTTCTATTACTATGCCGGCTGGGCGCGCAAGATTTACGGCGAGACCATTCCCGTGGATGGCCCCTATCTGAATTACACGCTGCGAGAGCCGGTGGGCGTGGTGGGCATGATTACGGCCTGGAACTATCCCATGCTGCTGGCGGGCTGGAAAGTGGCGCCGGCGCTGGCGGCGGGATGCACGATGGTCATTAAGCCGTCGGAGATGACTCCGCTCACCACCTTCAAGCTTGCGGAATATTGCCGCGAAGCGGGCGTGCCCGATGGCGTGGTGAATGTCGTGACCGGCTATGGCGCCACAGCGGGTGAGGCTCTGGGCCGCCACATGGACGTCGATAAAATTGCATTCACGGGCAGCGTGCGAACCGCGCGCGCGCTGATGGAGGCTTCGGGCGAGAGCAATTTGAAGCGGCTTTCGCTCGAACTTGGCGGGAAGTCACCCAACATTATTTTCCCCGACGCGGATTTGGCGAAGGCCACGCGCGCGGCCTTTTGGGGAATCTACGCCAACAAGGGCGAAGTGTGCAGCGCGGGCTCGCGCCTGCTGGTGCATGAGAAAATCTACGACGAATTTGTCGGCAACCTTGCCGAGCAGGCGCGGAAAATGAAGGTCGGCGATCCGCTTGATCCGGCATCGGAAATGGGTTCGCAAATCAGCCGGACGCAATTGGAGAGAATTCTCGGTTACATCGAAAGCGGCCGCGCGGAAGGCGCACGAATTCTGGCCGGCGGCGAGCGCGACGTGGAGGGCTCCAAATCCAAGGGCTTTTATGTGAAGCCCACGGTGTTTGCGGACGTACTGCCGCGCATGAAGATCGCTCAGGAAGAAATTTTCGGCCCGGTGCTCGCCGCACTGAAGTTTCGCGATGCCGAGGAAGCCGCGGAAATCGCCAACGCAACGATTTACGGTCTGGTTTCCGCCGTGTGGACGCGCGACATCGGCGTGGCGCATCGCCTGGCGCAACGAATAAAGGCGGGCTCCGTGTGGATCAACGCCTACAACTGCTTTGACAGCAGCTCGCCCTTCGGCGGATACAAGCAAAGCGGCTTCGGAAGGGAAATGGGACCGCACGCGCTCGAGTCCTACACGCAGGTAAAGTCAGTTTGGGTAGCTCTGGATTGACAAAGGCCAGCATGACTTACGACGAAATCAAGACGCTCTTCGCCACGCACAAAATCGAGAAGATGAAGGTGGGCGGCTTTGATGTGGACGGCGTGCTTCGGGGAAAATACATCTCGCCCGAAAAATTTGCTTCGGCGGTGAGCGCGGGCCTGGGATTCTGCGACGTTATTTTCGGTTGGGATAGCTCCGATGCACTCTACGACAACGCCAAATTGACAGGCTGGCAGACGGGTTATCCGGACGCCGTGGCCAAAATCGATCTCGCGAGCTTCCGCGTTCTGCCGTGGGAACCGAATACAGCATTTTTCCTTCTGGATTTTTTCGCCAAAGATGGCAGCCCGCTCGCCGTTTCGCCCCGCCAGGTGCTGACTCGCGTCGTGCAGCGCGCACAATCGATGGAATACACAGCGAACGCGGCTATCGAATACGAATATGTTTTCTTTCGCGAAGACCCGCAATCGATGCGGACGAAACATTATCACGATCTCACGCCGCTTTCGCCCGGAATGTTCGGCTACAGCGTGCTGCGCTCCTCTGTGCACTCGGACCTGGCGCACGCCATTCTTGACTCTGCGAAAACCATGGGCATTGAACTCGAGGGTTTCCACACAGAGACCGGCCCCGGCGTGTATGAAACCGCCATTCGCTACAGCGACGCGCTGACCGCCGCCGATAATGCCGCGCTCTTCAAGACGTTGGTCAAAGTCGTCGCGCAGAAACACGGACTGATTGCCACTTTTATGGCCAAGTGGAACTCAAAGTTGCCCGGTTGCAGCGGGCACATCCACCAGAGCCTCGCCGACGCATCGGGATCCCGCAACCTGTTTTATTCGCAGGACGAAGGTCAGATATCGGAGGCCTTGCGGCACTTCGTGGCGGGGCAACTCGCCCTGATGCGGGAGTTCGCGGTAATGTTCCTGCCCACGGTGAACTCCTACAAGCGCACAGTGCCGGGAACGTGGGCCCCCACGAATGTCACGTGGGGTGTGGACAATCGCACCACAGCGTTGCGCGTCATTCCCGCCGGCAGCAAGGCCACGCGCGTCGAGCATCGCCTGCCGGG
>JASHTY010000472.1 GCA_030040315.1 Terriglobia bacterium
GTGAATCCGGTTTGCCGGCCCACGTAAGGCTCTTCGAGCAGCGGCAGAAGTTCCTTGTATCGCCACATGGTGGGCGGGCGGCTCGCAAGATCTTCGCGGCGCAAATCCGACCAGAGCTTTCCGTAGTCGTACACGACTTCGAGTGGGGCCCAACAGTCTTCGCATGCGGCCAGGGGCTGCAGCGAATACGTCTTCTCGCAGTCCCGGCATTTCAAGTGTGTGGCGTAACTCATGCTTCCTCCGTGTTCATCGGAGCGGCGGATTTGGTTTTGGGGATTGTTGCGAAACTCAGGAAGAGGCACAAACTAAAAAGCCCCTTCCGAGTAAGAAGAGGCTGGATGCAAGGTCAATCGGCCCCCTCTCATCTCCCCCACACCGGGAAGGATTTGGCACCTGACCCCCGACTTTCGTCGGGGCGGTTGTCGTGGCGTCATAGGGCCCGTCCCTCGGCCACTCTCGATGAGATTCAGGGTATCTGAATCAGATATTCAATTGTCGCGTAATAGAATACGAAATCGCCCCGCGCGTGTCAAGGGATTTGTGCGAACTATTTTGACGGTGCTGCCGCAGGAGTCAGGTTTCGCGGCGGGGTTGGAACGATGACCATATCCATTCGAGCGAAGGCCACGCGCTCCACAGAGGGGTCAAGGACGTTGATCTGCAGCTTGTAGGGACCACGAGGGAACTTCTCCAGCGGAATCTGTGCAAAGTAGGACGCGGTTTGCTGGTTTGACTTTTCCAGCCTTCCGGGGAATGGGCCGGCTTCGGCAAACTTCCTGCCGTGGCGGAAGAAGATTAGCGCCACAGAGGGAGGAGTTGTGCCTGTGCCCGTTACATTTTTTCCCGCATACGATTCCAGGTAAACGGAAAGCGTCTGATTGGTGCGGAACACACGCGTGACGCTGGGAAGAATGGACCGGTCGCCGACCTGCAGGGGTGAATTCTTGTCGTGGGTCACGTGCGCGCGGTCCAGATCGCTTGAGGACTTGACCTCATTCGAGAGGACTACGGAGCTCAGGCCCAGGTTTGCGTCCGCCACGTCCGGCACCACCAGCGGCGCTTCAAACGTGCCGATCTTTCCGCTTTCGTTTTCGCGCACCACGGCCTTCAATTGATATTTCCCCGCCGGGATGGAAGGAAGTTCACCTTCATAAAACAGGTTGCTGCCAATGACTTCCTCATAGGTGTCGTTGTCCATGTGCACGGGCAGAGTGTCGCGTAGCTCGCCGATGGCGTGATCCTTCTCGTCGGTCACGCGCCAGGCAAAATCGAATTCCGTATCGTGCTTGCCGGATTTCTTCATGAACGCAACCTGAGAGCCGGGGATTTTCGCGGCCAGGATGATGGTGTACCTGCCGTCCGGCCGGCGGAAATGAGCCGTCTCTACCACAAAGGGCAGATCCACAAAGGGAACTTCCAGGTTCATCACCTGCGCGAGCTGGCTTTCCTTCTCCTCCCGCGTAAACTGCCGGAAATTCTTGGGCGCAAAATAACCGGGTCGCGCCTGAACCTTCAGACCGGGGCGTGAAACCTCCACGCGAATGTGGCGGAAGCGCCCGTCGGACTTGGTGTTGGTGGGCGAATATCCGATCAGGTAGTAGCTGGAATTGTCCCGCTGAATCTCCTGGAAGGCGGGAGCGAAATCGTTCAAATCGTAAAAGAATTTGCCGCCCGTGTCGGTGGCGAGGGCGGCCAGTGTTTCGCGGCTTCCCTGCATGGAGGAGATTTGTGAGGAAACGGCGGAGCCGGAATAGATGGCCGTACCTGCGGGACTGGAAGAGCTGGCGTCGCCGCCGGGAGGCAGCGCCATCAGGCCGCGCGCGTCCATGGTATAGAGCGAAACGTCGGCCTGGTTTGCTGCGTCGGTAGCGGCGCGCAAAGTGGCCTGGTTTTCCTGCCCGGTGCGCGTGATGCCGCTCGTGAAGTGGATCACATTCTTCCGCCCCGGCACCATGCGGAGCATGTTGGCGAGCGATTCCACGGCCTCCAGCTTTTCATCCGTATTGAAAATGTTGAATTCCGTCTCATCCGGCGTAAAGGCGTCGGAAACGTCCTGCGTGACGATTTCCATTCCATTGGCGTCGGTGCCGCCGGCTTCGCCGATGCTTCCCTGCGCGGCGGTGGCGGACGACTGGTCGCCAACCATGATGGCGCGCAGCGCTTTGCGGATGGCCGCCTTGTCATTTGTGAAGTCCTGCGTCACGCGCAGGTCGGAGGAATATGTCACCACGGCAATCAGGTCGGCCAGGGTCATGCGAGTGTTCACAAAATCGCCCGAAGTATTCAGCGCACGCATCAGCTCGTCAGGTTGCATCGAGCTCAGGTCGAAGAACAAGACCAGCAGGCGATGGTCCTGAAGCACGTGGTCAGCGTTGACCTCCGGCGGAAGTTTGGCGAGGTCAATCACCTGGGCCTTTTCGTTCTCCCCGCCGAATTGCGCCAGTTTCTCAACGTCTTCCAGGCTGAAACTGCCGATGGTTTGCGGCACGCCGTCTTCCGTGACCTTGAAGTCCGACTGCTTCAGGTCTGTGACCGGCTTGCCGGACTTGTCGTAGACGCGCACGTCGACGTCGACTTCATTGGTGGCAGATTTCAGGATGAACGATTGCTGCTGGCTCTTCGAGGACGGTGCAGGCTTCGTTTGAGGAGAAGACTGGGCGGGTTTGGTTGGGGGCGAAGTTTGCCCGGCAAGCCCGGCGATTGAAAGCAGGAGAATCGCGAAGCCAAAACACATAGGAAGTAGGGAACGATTTGACTCTTGAG
>JASHTY010000473.1 GCA_030040315.1 Terriglobia bacterium
CATCTGTTATCCGGAAGCTTGATGGGCTGTCATGCGGCCGAAACGGGAGGGAGAATTTCGGGAAGGATTGCATCAAACCGCGGTAGCTGGAGTCTCAAGTAACCAGCATTCAGGTTCCGACAGGCCCGTAGCTCAGCCCGGTTAGAGCGCTACCTTGACACGGTAGAGGTCAACGGTTCGAGTCCGTTCGGGCCTACCATCACCGTCACTTAACTGTAGGCGACCCTGCATTGATCGATCTCGTCTTCAAGGCCACAGGACAGTGCACGGTTCCGGCGGCTCCTGAATTCATCCGCGCCCTTTGCACCTGCCATTTTATCAGCCGCGACCGTTACGCTGCGACAGCAGGTAGGACTTTATGAACGGGTCCAGGCCTCCATCCAGCACGCGGTCCGCATCGCCCACTTCGAATTTGGTTCGATGATCCTTCACCAGCCGGTAAGGGTGCAGAACGTAGGAGCGGATCTGGCTGCCGAAATCGATGTCGGCTTTGGCCGCCTCCAGCTTGTCTGATGCCTGGCGGCGCTTGGCCAATTCCAGCTCGTATAGTCGCGAGCGCAGAAACTTCATGGCCATTTCGCGGTTGCGGTGCTGCGATCGTTCATTCTGGCACTGCGCCACGGTGCCCGTGGGGATATGCGTGATGCGCACGGCTGAATCCGTGGTGTTGACGTGCTGACCGCCCTTCCCGGACGACCGGTAGGTGTCCACACGAATCTCATCCGGCTTGATGTCGATGGTAATGGAGTCGTCGATTTCCGGGCTTACAAAAACTGATGCAAATGAAGTATGACGGCGTTGGTTCGCGTCGAAGGGTGAAATGCGAACGAGTCGGTGCACGCCGCTTTCGCCGTGCAGAAGGCCGTAGGCATAATCTCCCGCGACCGTGAACGTGGCAGACTTCAAGCCCGCCTCATCGCCGGGCTGATAATCATTAAGTGTAAAACGGAAGCCACGCGCATCCGCCCAGCGCTGGTACATGCGCAGCAGCATGTCGCCCCAGTCCTGCGATTCCGTGCCTCCGGCGCCGGGGTGAATGGTTACGATGGCATTACGATGATCATTGTCGCCGTTCAGTAACGTCTCGGTTTCCAGGCGATCAACCTCTTTGCCGAGCCTGTCAAGTTCTCCCCTCAGCTCCGACGTGATGTCTTCACCTTCGCGCGCGAGCTCAAAGTAGGTCTCCACGTCAGCCAGGTGACGGCCAAGCTTCTCGTCAGTGTCCAGGGTTTCGGTCAGGCGTTTGCGGGTGGTCAGAACCTTCTGCGACGATTCCGGGTCCTGCCAGAATTCAGGCTGGGCAATCTTCTGTTCCAGAAGTTCCAGTTCCTTACGGTGTGCGGGGGCGTCAAAGAAAGCTCCGAAGGTCGGCGGAGCGTCTCTTCACTTCATCAAATTCACGTTGCAATTCTTCGATCACAGTTTCTCCTTAAACGATGTTCTGAGTCGTCAGGTTTCAGTTTCTGTTTCCAGGCATCGATGCCGCAATCAGCATGACCGCCGCGACCAACGCACAGAACCAGGCGAAAACGTCTCCGTGCGCCGAGTAGAACGTCCTTTCGGGCTCGAAATTGAAATGTGCCACCATCACGCGTCGCTGGTAACGCGGGATTTGCTCCACGATGCGGCCAGAAGGATCAATAACCACCGTTAATCCATCGTTGGTGGCTCGCAGCAGATACCGGTGATTCTCAATCGCGCGCAGCCGGGCCATTTCAAGGTGCTGATAGGCGGCGGCAGAATCGCCATACCAGGCGTCATTCGATATATTAACCAGCACTCCTGCCCCGCGCTCCACCAGGTTGCGCGCGAGTTGTGGAATAATCGCCTCATAGCAAATGAAAACTCCAATGCCCCCGCCCGGCGAATCGGCCACAGAATAACTTGAGCCCCGGACGAAATTCCCAACCTCCGAAGTAATCTTTTGGACAAGCCCGGGCAAGGCCCACCACGGTACGTATTCCCCGAAAGGCACCAGATGAATTTTATCATAGCGCGCGATCTCGCGGCCCTCCGGGCTGAGCGTTATCGCGCTGTTGGTGATGGTATTTCCCTGGGGGTCCAATGGGACCACAGTATTCGTAATTACGATGGCATGAGTCTGGCGAGCCATGTTTTCCATGGCGCCGCGGAACACCGGGTCGCGCGAGAAAAAGTAGGGAGCCGGGTTTTCCGCCCAGACGAGCAGCGGCGGATGCTTCATGCCCCCGTCGCTAGACGTTGAGGGGGATTTGTTTTCGACTTGCGCCACCGTTGAGACACACAGCTGAACAAGCTGATCGAGATGCGACGGGTTGCGCCAGGGAATCCATGACTCCAATGCGGCATCGTCAAGCGGCACATTCGGTTGCAGCAAAAATGCGGTTTCCTTCGCCATTTCTTCGGGCGGAGGATTCAACTTCCACTGTGCAACAAACAAAAAACCCACCCAAACGCCCAACGCCAGAATGGCAGATACGCGCTTCGGTGAGAGCAGCACCCACGCCAGCAAGGCGCTTGTCGCCACGGCAATAAACGACAGGCCATAGACCGCGGTAAAGGAGGCAATCTGCCGCAACCCGGAAGCCTGCATAGCATATCCGAGCAGGTTCCAGGGGAATCCCGTAATCAAATATGTTCGACCAAGTTCCATGGCCACCCAAAGGAATGGGCTCGCGCCCAGAGCTCGTGCCGGAGACCGGCGCGCCACCCATCCGATTGCCAGGCCGTAGGCGCCAAAAAAAACTGAGTCGATGACGATGAAGATAACGAAAACCAGGACGGACAGGGCGGGTGCCAGGTGGCCGTAGGATTCCATTACCGTCGTAAACCAATAACAATTTCCCGCAAAAAAAACCGCGCCGGCAACATAGCCGAGGAGAAATGCGCGCTTCAACCGCTTTTCATGGGACAAGACTATGAGCAGGGGGGCGCACGCGACCCAAACCAGGCCTCGCAAATGAAATTTGGGGAAACAAGCCGCCAGTAGGAGCCCGCTCAAAACGGCGGCAGCCCAGGGAAGAAGAGGCCAAAATGAGGAATTGATGGGATGAGCGTCACCTCCCCCGGCTCGAGTCGAGTTGCCAGTTTCAATTTTCAAAGTGTGTATTGGGGCAGCCGTGCCCTCAGTCATGGTGTGTGTCGCATCAGTGCCGGATGAAGGGATTCTTGAACCCCTCCTTCACAAGCTGATCGCGCGCATTATCAGCCTCCGCACGCGTTCGAAAGGGTCCCACGAGCACGCGGAAAAATTTATCGTCCTTGCCTGAGTATTCCGGAGTTTCCAGGAATACCGGATAGCCCTCCTGTTTAAGAATGTCGACGATGTGCTCCGCATCCTGTTGCGAGCGGGACGCAACCACTTGCAGGGTTATGCCTTCTCCCACCTCACCGGGCGTGGGCTGCGGAGTTGAGGGAGGGTTCGAAACAGATTGTGAAGCCGCAGAGGAGGATTGAGCTGCAAGGCTCGCGGGCTTCGCCGGCGCGGATGCTGCCTGAGCGCGCGAATCCGCGGGAGAATCCCCCATGGTGTCCGGCGGAGGATTTAGAGGCTTCTGTACCGATGCCTGAGGTTGGAGCGGCGATTGGACACTTTCCGCCGGAGGGTTGATGTTGGGTGGAACAACCGGTGGAGCAGTCACCACTTCGGTGGTGGGCGTTGAATGCGAACCGCGCTCGTTATTTCCAACCAGAAATCCCAGCGAGAAGAAGACCCCGCAAGTGGCCGCGCACACCAGGAAAATGAGAATCAGGTAGCGCGCAGAGTGGCTTCTTTCCTCATGTTCTCTGACGTCCATTTACCGTCTATTCCTCCTGGTGGCGGTCCTCCGAGGCGCCGGCGCGGCGAGAGCCCTCCCGGCAAAGCTCCGCTATTTCTTTTCTCCGCCCTCCTCAGGCTGAGGAAGGAGCCTTCCCATCAGCAAGCTCAGCAGTTCGATGGGAACTGGAAACACCACGGTGGTATTTTTCTCCGTGCCGATTTCAACCAGCGTCTGAAGGTAGCGCAATGTAATGGCGACGGGTTCCTTAGCGATAATGTTGGCGGCTTCGGAGAGCTTGGCAGACGCCTGGTATTCGGCGTCGGCATGGATGATCTTGGCGCGGCGCTCGCGCTCGGCTTCAGCCTGGGCGGCTATGGCGCGCTGCATTTCCTGTGGCAGGTCCACTTGCCGCACCTCAACCTTTGTGACCTTGATTCCCCAGGGCTCCGTGTGTTCATCCAGAATGCCCTGCAAGCGGGTGTTCAGTTTCTCCCGTTGAGACAGTAAATCGTCCAGCTCGACTTCACCCAAAACCGAGCGCAAGGTGGTTTGGGCCAATTGCTCGACCGCATAGCGGAAATTTTCAAGCTCCACGTATGCCTGCTGCGCACTGATCACGCGAAAATAAACGACTGCGCTGACCTTCAGGGAAACGTTATCTCGCGTGATGATGTCCTGCGGCGGGATGTCCCAGGTTATGATGCGAAGGGACACACGCACCAGCTTATCGATCGGCCAGAGGACAAAAATCAGCCCAGGGCCTTTGTCAGGCTTTTGGAGCCGTCCAAGCCGAAATACCACGGCTCGCTCATATTCCCGCAGGATGTTGATACATTTTGAAATCCAGATAATAAAAAAGATGACGATAAGCCATATCAGCGATCCCACTATTTCCATATTGCACCCCTCAAAGAGCGTTTCCGCAGAACCCGCGAAGTCATTCTCAAATGCGATCGCTTGCGGTCATTTGACAAGGCAGTTTACCGGCATTCCTGCGCGGACTCAACACGCAACGTAAGCCCCTCAATTTCCCGCACGCGCACCGGCGCACCCTGGGGAATACGCTGTGCGGATCGGGCTCCCCACAATTCCCCGCGCACCATGACTTTTCCCAAGGGATCCAAATCCGTATATGCCACCCCCAGCATACCGATCATTCCCGCCTCGCCGGTCACAGCCTTGCGGCGTTTCGCAGCTACGGCATAGCGTAGCAGGACAATCGTGATAATCGCAAAGGGCAGCGCCACACCGAGCGCCGTTGGAAATCGGATGCGGCCCTCTGGCCAGGGCGATTTCACCAGAATCATCGCTCCTAATACCAGCGCGATGACCCCGCCCGCTGCAAGCACTCCATGGGAAGTCACCTTGACTTCCAGCGCGAACAACACAAAAGCCGTGATGATCAGCAACACACCGGCATAGTTGATGGGCAGGAAATTGAATCCGTAGAGGGCCAGCACTAATGAGATGGCTCCCACTACTCCGGGCGCCACGATCCCAGGATGGGTAAATTCAATGTAGAGGCAAATCAGCCCCAGCACGCCCAGCAGGAAGGCAATATTAGGATCCGCTACCCAGATGAGCAAAGACTCAATGCCCGTCATGGGATAAACTTCAACGTCTGCCCCGGCCAGTTGCAGTGTGGTGACGGTGCCGTTGAAACGCTGAACGGTCTTGCCGTCGAATTGCGCAAAGATGTCGCGGGGCGTGGCATCCACGGCGTCAATCAGCTTGTCCTCCAGGGCTTCCTTGTCGGTAAATGAAGCGCTTTTGCGCACAGCGTCCTCCGCGAGCGCGACATTCCGCCCGCGTTTTTGAGCAATTGATCGGATATATGACGCCAGATCGTTTTCGATCTTCTCGTTCATCGTCTTATCCGATTGCATTCCCAGCAAATCAACTGGATGAGAGGCCCCAGTGTTGGTCCCGGGAGCCATTACCGCCAGGTCGCCCGCGAGCAAAACGAAAAAGCCCCCGGAGGCAGCGCTGGCGCCGCTTGGTGCGACATAGGTAATCACCGGAGCACGGGAAGCATAAATGGCTTGTACAAGTTCCTGCGTGGCGGTCACGAGCCCGCCGGGTGTGTTCAGTTCAAGAAGGATTGCGTCGGCGCCGTGATTGTTGGCGTAGGTAATTCCCCGCTCCACATACTCCGCGCTCACCTGATGAATCATCATGTCGAGCTTGATTTGCACCACGCGCGCACGGGGGGGCTCAGCCCGTGTTGGAGTCGGAAGGAGGGCCCCGGTAACAGTGACCATGGCCAGGAGTGCAAACGGCCGAATGCGGACGGTCAAGGCGTCTTCCCCGGTCCGGGCGGTCCGGCGTGGACCTGCTTCAGCAAATCCAGCGCCTGCTGATTCCCGGGATCGAGCTGGAGCGCGGCCTGTGCCTGAGCGCGGGCCGTTTCCGGCTGGTTCATCGACAGGTAAACGTGCGCAAGGGAAAGGTGCGCCTCCACGTTGTCCTTCAACTTCAACGAGGCCTGGAGTTCCCGCACTGCATCCTGATCCTTCCCTTCACCCATGAAGGCCCGGGCGAGCAGAACGTGCGGCTGAGGATCATCCGGCGAAAGCGAAACCACTTCGGCCAGCTCATGCTCCGCTTCACCGAAGTGGCTTTCGGCCAGGTAGGTCTTTCCCTGTGCCAGGTGCGCGTCAATATGCTCCTGCGGAGTGGCGTTGGCCAGGCGCTCCTCCATGGCATTGCGCACGGCCAGTTGCAATAGCAGGAAGGCGCGGCCGTCGTAGCTTTTCTTGAGTCGCGGTGTGGGCAGAACATCGCCCGGTTGGGTCGCTGCCGCGCCCACTTCATGTTCAGCTAGCCAGTCCAGCTCAACCTGCTCGGCTTTGTGATCGCCCATTTTGCCAAGAACGACGGAAAGCAGCGTATGAGCCTCCGAATCGTCCGGCTCGGCTTGAACTGTCTCCCGAAGCGATTCCGCGGCCTCCGCGTAGCGGCTCTCGTGCCACAGCGCCACGCTTTCGTTAAAGCAATAATCCGCGTCGGAGGGATCACTCACGCAGGCGCTCTGGAAATTTGTCAGGGCCTCGGAGTAACGGCCACGGCGCGCTTCAAGCACTCCGAGGTTGTTGGCTACTTCATCCAGCGGAAGGGCTTTCTGAAGAGCTTCAAATTCCCTCTCCGCCGCCAACTCGCGCCCCAGGAAGAATTCATCGACGGCGTGCAGAAACATCGACTCATCGTACGTCGGATCGGATTCAACGATTTTTCCCAGCCAAAGGGCGGAGTTCGCGTAATCCTTCTGTTCAAAGTAAAAACGGCCTAGGGCAAATGCCGCGCGATGATCAGAGGGGTCCAGGCGCTCGGCCTCCGTGAAGAAATGCAGGCGGCTGGCATTATCAGTGGCCACCAGGCCCCGGACATAATTCTCAAAGGCATCCAGCCGGATATCCTGAAAATGCCGCCGAAAATCTTCCTCACTCCCTGCGGTAAAGCCGGGGTCGTGTGTAGCGAGCAACCGCCACGCGAGCCGCGTTTGCAAATCCACCAGCTCTGTCAGATCGCCGGAAACCTCCAGCGGCTGTGAAAGCCTGAGAAGCTTGACGCTCAGCAGTTGCGCGTGCGCCACCAGCCGGTTGTCCGTCACGTTGAAGTTCCCCAGAATGGCCCAGTCCACGCCCAAGGTCTCCGCGACCTTGAACTGGCTCGCCAGCGTGACCGGGGCATCGGTGGGAATGCCCAATTGCGCGTATGCGGCGTTGCGTTCGTCACGATCCAGCACATAGTTATCGCTTTGAGGTAAACGCGTTGACAGAACCTGGGCGAAACTCTCGGATATCCAATTCAAATCGACGCGCGAGCTGAGGTTTTGAAAGGGAAAGACCAGCAGGGAATGAACCTCTGACGAGCCGCGAAGCTGCCAGGGGCAACAAAGCAGGAACACCACAAGACCAACCATACTTCGCATGCGCACTCGATTCACCGAATCAATTATAGCACTGCGAAGGGGGCTGGCCAGGCACGCCCTCTTCCTCTGAATGGGTCAATTCTTGATGGCCACCGGAGGGTTGTGAAGGAGCTCGACAAAAGCCGGATACTGGCTGATCTTCTGAAAGTCCGGATCCTGGTCAATCAGCTTTCGGTCACTAAAGCCGTCTTCCATGGCTCGCCGCAGAAAGTGCACGGCGCTCTCCGCATTTCCGACAGAAGCGTAAGCTTTGGCCATGTAAAAATAAAATTTTACGTCCGTCTCACTGGTGTGAACCACAGTTCCGATGGAAGATTCCTGCGTTAAAACATTGGGATCAATGGCCAAGGCAGTGCGATATTCTTGCACGGCCTCGGGGAACTTCCCCACCCTCGAGTACGAAATGCCGAGATTGATGTGAAAGGTGGCATTATTGCCGTCCGCTTCGATGGCACGGTCATAATATTTCAGCGACTTGGAATACTTTCTCTGCATGTAAAGGACCGTGCCCTGGTTATTCCAGGCCTCAGCGAAGCCCTTGTCGGCCTTCGTGGCGCTCGAGTATGCTTTAAGCGCGTTGTGGAATTTGCCCTCCTCCTGAAACGCAATGCCCAGCTTGTTCCATAACACCGAATTCTTGAAAGCCGTCTGCCGGAGTGCGCGATAGTAATAATCCGCCGCGTCGGCGTAGTTTTTCCTCGCCATGTAAATGTCTGCCCGCTGTTCCAGGGTAAGGACCTTTGGCTGTGGAGATTGGGTCGTGGGGGAACCCGCCGCGGGGGCAACTTGCTCCGTATTGGAGCCTGTCCCGTGCACCTGTGCCATCGCCAGGGGACTAACCGCCGCGATGAACACGAGCGCAGCCAAGGGGCCCGCATAACCTCTCTGGAGTTTCATGGGGTGGACCTCCCTTCATCGACTCTTGAAGCCCGGCCAGGGCGCGGGAATTCAAGACCAGGTTTCGGGGTTCGCTAACAAACTTCCATTTTACTCCACCGGCGGATTTTTTTTCGTAGAATCCTGGGGAGGCGGCGGTTGGGGGGGCTTACTCTTGAATATTGAAAAGAATCTCTTCAGCACACCGCCCTTTTTCTCCTCAGGTTGTGAGGTGCCGTCGGTGGGAGGGACCTGAATAACCGTATCGCCGCTTTGTGCCGGCGCGGTAGCCGCGGCAGGCGCATTGCTGGAGCTTCCGGAGTGGAACAACTTGCTCAGAATTCCGCCGCCCTGCTGCGTGTTATCCTGCTGGGGTTCTGTCCCCGCGATGAAGCATTCGTCGCGCATCACTGTGGAGTCGTTGCCGCCCGGCTGGAGTGATGCCACCTTCATGGGAACTTGCAGGATCCCGTCGGGAGGTTCGAAGGGCTTCACGTCGCTGTAGTCCGGGAGGGCAGTGGCGCGCATCATGAACTCGGTCCAAATGGGAAGAGCCGAATCCGCTCCCGCGAGGTTCAGTTCCCGATCGTCGTCATATCCGACCCAGGCAATCGCCTCCAGGTTGGAGGTAAAGCCCGCGAACCAGCCATCGTGCGAGGTTCCGGTTTTACCGGCGGCGGGCAGGGTGAACCCGCGCGAGCGTGCTCCCGCGCCGGTTCCGTTGTTGATGACGCTTTCCAGCAGGTCCACCATCAGATATGCAACCCGCGGGTCGAGCACCTGGCGGGTAACTTCCGAACTCTTCCACAGCGAATGCCCGGACGCATCGTTGACTGCCAGAATGAAACGCGGCTCAACGTAGTTTCCGCCATTGGCGAAAATCGTATAGGCGCCGGCAACTTCCAGCGGAGTCGCCACGTATGCACCTAGCGCGATGGCCGGCGTGGCCCGCAGGTCCTTGTTGAATCCCGCGTCCACCGCCAGATTCCGAACCTTGTCGTACCCCACCATTTCCGCCAGCCGCACGGTGGCCACATTCAGCGAAAACATCAGCGCCTGCCGCAGGGTCACCTGGCCGTAGTATTCCTGCTTGTAATTCTCCGGCTCATAACTCTGGTCGCCAAACTGGAATGTGGTGGGCTCATCGGTCAGCATGGTGGCCTGAGTGATGAGTGGCTGGGATCCATCCACGCCGGAATTCAGCGCGGCTGCGTAGACAAAGGGTTTGAACGACGACCCCGGAGCCCGCTTGGCCAGCACGTGATTAAGCTGGCTGCGCCCATAATCGCGCCCGCCCACGAGTGCTTTCAGCCAGCCCGTGTGGGGGTCAATCACCACCAGCGCCATTTGGGGCTGCAATGGATCCGGCAGTGGAGCGCCTTTTACGGGCTTCCCTTTCTTCAACTTCTTGTCGACTTCCGTGATGCCGGTACCGACGGCGGCCGAAGCGGCTTCCTGCAGGTCCAGGTCGAGCGTAGTGTAAATGTGGTAGCTTTGCGAAATCAGGTCATGGTCGGAAAACTGCGCGAGCAATTGGTCCTTCACCATGTCGACAAAATACGGCGCCTGCGTGCCCTCCACGTTGTGCATCACGACGCCCAGGGGGGCACCGAGGGCTTTTTCCGTTTCCGCCGAAGTGAGCATCCCCAGTTCCATCATGCTCTTCAACACGAAATTGCGCCGCTCCAGCGCCCGCATGGGGTATTTGTACGGCGAATAGATGTTCGGCCCGCGAATCACCCCGGCCAGCAGCGCGGCCTCCGAAGCGGTCAGGCTGCCCACGTCCTTGTTGAAATAGCTGGCCGCCGCTTCGCCGAATCCGTAAATGGAAAAACTCCCGCGCTGGCCGAGATAAATCTGGTTGGCGTAAAGTTCGAAAATCTGCTCCTTGTTCAGGCGTTGTTCCAGCAGCAAGGCCAGGAAAATCTCATTGATCTTGCGCCGATAATTGCGCCGCGGAGTCAGCCCAAAAATGTTGCGGGCCAACTGCATGGTCAGGGTGCTGCCTCCCTGCTTGACCTCCTCCGTGCGGAAAAGATCGTGCGCGCCCGAAGCAAGAATGCGATAGAGGTTCACCCCGTGATGGGTGAAGAAACTGTGGTCTTCAGCGGCGATGACCGCATTGACCACCGCCTTGGGCAGATCCTGATAGCGCACCAGCCGCCGCTTGCTGCGCGAGCTGTCAAAGAGCGTGGTGATAACTTCCGGCTCAAGCTGGTAGCTCGCAAGCTGCGCCTTGCCGTTAAGCGAATTTATGGAAACCAGGTGGCCGCCCGAGAAATCCAGCTCCGCCGGGCCTTCCTTCACGATATCGGTTTGGAAGAAGGATTCGTCGCCAGGGTAAACCTCCAGCCGGTTGCCCACCCGACGGTAAGTGCCAACCTTCGACCCGCCCTCGTACTCGGAATAGAGCCCCTTGCGCAGGCGCGCGGCAACCTCATCCGGCGTAATGGCCTCACCCGGGAAGACCGGCGTGGGCGCGGAAAAAACCAGCGAAGCGTTGTTGAAGACGTCGCCGCTCAGCCGGGCGTCAATCACCCGCGAGAAGCGCACGTAGTAATACCCAAACGCGCCGGCGGCCGACAGAAACACCAGGAGCCCGGCGCCGAGAAGAAGCTTCTTCCCCATCCCCCAACGGCCACTTCCCCACGGGCCCTTCCACCACGGAGGTCTTCCCGCCCGCGCACCTCTCCCGCCGCCCTTCGATGCGGACGCACGCCGCGACGCCGAAATTGGCCGGACAGCCACGATTTATATCGCCCGATTTTCCGATGAGTGGGTGAAGTGAAGCTGGAGCGTGTACACTTTTAAATCCACTGGGACGTGGTAATCGAGGTTCACACTCACCTTGTTAGCGGTGGCTTCCACTTTCATATCTTCCGCTGCCAGAGGGAGACCCAGGTCCTGGGCCTTGGCGATGATGGTCTTGCGAATGGTTTCCTCGGTGGCGTGCTGGGTCTGCCAGAAAGGAGTCTGGTTCTGTACCCAATCATTGAGCTGGTAATCGTTGATGTAAACTGGGATAGTCTTAAATCCGACAAATATCAACGCCGCAAGAAAGGCGAGAGAGAGGATAGTCTTAAGGGTGATTTTGCCGGACTCCGAAGACTGCATGATACTCCCCGTAGCGGACCCCCTCCGGGCTATCCCCGCCTTATTTCCTCCAAAGTCGGGACAACCAGTTCCAGCTTAACATCCTGAATTTGCTTTGTCGAGCGCAGGAAGATTTCCGCCAGCCCCTGCTCTAACTTGCGCTTCCCGAGCGTGACGCGCAATGGCGGGCCAATCAGGTCTGCGTCCTTGAATTTCACGCCCGGCCGCTCCGCGCGGTCGTCAAAAAGCACATCCACGTGTTGGGCGCGCATCTCCTGATAAAGCTTCTCCCCTGCGTCGCGAACCCGCGCGTCATCCATATTCGCTGCCGTCAGGATTACCTGAAACGGAGCGATCGGGGGTGGCAGAAAGATTCCGTCGCGATCGTGGTTCTGCTCCACCGCCGCGCTCAGGATGCGCTCCACCCCAATGC
Organism: Terriglobia bacterium; assembly: GCA_030040315.1. Lineage (GTDB taxonomy): Bacteria > Acidobacteriota > Terriglobia > UBA7540 > UBA7540 > Bog-366. The sequence goes on from JASHTY010000473.1 coordinate 12,074, forward strand.
CATACGAGCCCATTACCAGCGGCACTTCCTTACCGTTTTCGTCGAGCACCGTGGCGTGCATGGCCTGTGAATAACGCCGTCCCAGCTTGAAGATGTGGCCGAGCTCGACTGAAACGCTAATGCGCAACGCACCGCCGCACCTGGGGCATAAGTCTCCGGCAGTGACCACGCGAAGGTCGCGATACTCGGGCGTGAAGTCGCGCCCCGGAGTCACATTGCGCAGGTGCGTATCGTCCTTGTTCGCACCGCAGATCATTCCCCGGCGGCTCTCCAGCGCCTTGTCGGCGAGGATCCGTACGCCCTTTAGGCCCACGGGACCCAGCGATCCCAGGCCCGCGCCCAGCAAGGCCTTCGCCTCCTCCGGCGTGGCCGGACGAAATATATCGCAACCCAGCAGCGCAGCCAGCTTGGTCTCGCTCAAGGTGTGATCACCGCGCAGCACCACCAGAATGGCCTGGCTCTCCACAACGTAAACCAGCGTCTTGATCATGCGGTTGGCGTTTTCGCCCGTGAACGTCACCAGATCGTCGATGGTTTTCTGTCCCGGGGTCGCGAACGGCTCCGGCGGCGCTACCTCTGTGGGGTCGGCCACCGGCGGCGCGGTCCCTTCCGCCTTCTCCAGGTTCGCCGCGTACCCGCAGTCGGAGATGGCGATCAGGTCCTCGCCCGCGTCCGTGGGCGCCGTGAATTCGTGGGAGTGCGTTCCGCCCATCGTCCCTGAATACGCTTCCACAATCACGTACTTCAGCCCGCAGCGGTCGAAGATGCGGCGATAGGCGTCATAGTGCTTGCGATAGCTCACGTCTAGCCCGGCTTCATCCAGGTCGAAAGAATACGAATCCTTCATCCAGAATTCGCGCAGACGGAGCAATCCCGATTTGGGGCGCGGCTCATCCCGGAACTTTTCCTGAATCTGGTACCAGATCTGCGGCAGTTGCTTGTACGACCGCAATTCACCGCGCGCGATGTTCGTCATCTCCTCTTCGTGCGTTACTCCCAGAACCATTTCGTGATCGTTCCGGTCTTTCAGCTTGAGAATCGTGGGGCCGTAGGCGGCGTAGCGGCCCGATTCCTTCCACAGCTCCGCCGGATTCAGCGCCGGCAAATAGAATTCCTGCGCGCCGATGGCATCCATCTCCTCGCGGATGATTTGCATGATCTTCAGCAGCGACCTCTGCCCCAGCAACAGGTGGGCATAAACCCCCGCCGCCACCTGGCGCATGTATCCGGCGCGCAGCAGCAGCCGGTGGCTGGGAACTTCTGCCTCCGCGGGATCCTCCCGCAAAGTGGGAATGAAAGCCTGACTCCAACGCATGTCATCTGCCTTTCAAATTGAGGATGAGCCATTGTTTAAGATGCGCACGCAGATTGTCAAGGAAAGCAGTTGTAGCGCAAACGCTCCGATCAGTGGCGAATAGTACTTTCGTGCCATGCCTTGAGCACATCAGGCAAGTAACCCGTGGGGACGCAGCCGCATCTATATAGGTGCAGGAGGAGAAATGGCGGTTAGCGCCTATCCCTCTCGCGCCTCCACTCAAGCCTCCAAGTCTATTTCCGACACAGATATAACGCGCCCAGGTAAAACCTGCTTAACACAGGTAACTACCCACTGAATACCAGCGTCTAATCGTGGTGAAAGCGGCGAGAGACCGCGCAAAAAACAAAAATGGATTGTGATTTATTCAAAGCGGCGGAGGGAGGATTTAAAACGCGGTTCAGATCATTCAGGAGGCTGACCATGCGAAGCAAACTCTCTCTTGGGATTTTGGTTGTGGTTCTGGGGGCCGGACTGTGCTGGGGCACACCGCCTCCCGATACCCAGACGACGGACGCCGTCCAATCAAAGCTTGAGCACGCGAAGCTCGACAAGCACGGCACCATTCACGTGGAAGTCGCCGCGGGCGTCGCGACTCTCAGCGGAACAGTGGACAGCCTGGGAAGCAAGCTCGATGCGGAAAACGCCACACGCAAAACACACGGCGTAACTCAGGTTGTTGATAACATTCAGGTGGCGAGTGTAAATGACGCCGGTATTCTCGAGCAGGCGCGCCACGAGATGATGATGTACTTCGGTTACACGATTTTCGATAACGTCGAGCTGGCCGCTCATAACGGTACGCTGGTTGTGGCCGGACAGGTCACTCAGCCCTTCAAGAAGATCGACATGGGCAGGATTCTTCAGCGCGTCAAGGGTGTGGCGGTTCTTCAGAATAATCTGGAGGTTCTGCCTCTTTCTAACTTTGACGATCGCCTGCGCCTGCAGGTGGCGCGGGCCATCTATAGCGATCCCAACTTCGTGAACTACGCCAACCAGGCGCGGCCGCCGATTCACATTATTGTGGATAACGGCAACGTGACGCTGGAAGGCGTGGTAGCCAACAGCTTTGACAAGACGAAGGCCAATATGGACGCTCTCCACGCCGGCCTTTCCTTCTCGGTTGTCGACCACCTTCAGGTCGAACGCCACGTAAGTTAAAGCATTGTCCGCAAAGTTGTCCCCCTAAGGCCTGCGCTGCGCAATTTCAGCGCAGGCTTTTTTTGTAAAGCGAGGTGAGTGTGCCTTGCGCCGTAAGCTTAGAGATCGTGCCCCCTCGGTTGATTCCTCC
>JASHTY010000474.1 GCA_030040315.1 Terriglobia bacterium
TCAAATGAAAAAGGTAGTCATGGCGTTGGCGATTGCACTGGCGGTGGCCGGGACGGGCTTTGCCCAGGGTAGAGGCGGAGGCGGTCACGGATTCTCCGGCGGCGGGCACGTGGGCGGAGGCTCGGGAAGTTTTCATTATAGCGGGAACGGCGGGCGCAGCGTTGGCGGCGGCAGCTTCAGTTACGGTGGGGGCCGCATTGGCGGATCGTTCAGCGGCGCAACCGCTCGCGGCGGGTATTATGGCGGCGGTTGGGGTGGATATCGAGGCGGATACGTTGGGTACGGCTGGGGCGGATATGGCTGGGGATTTGGCTTCTCCTACTATCCCGGTTGGGCTGGCTATTATGGCTATCCTTACGGCTATCCGTATCCCTACTACGGGTCGGCTTATTACCCCTACTATGGACCCGCTTACTATCCTCCGGTGGTCGGCGGAGTGGTGATCGGCGGATTTGGCCGGGGCTTTGTGGGCGGCTGGCACGGATTTGTCAGGCGGTAACCTCGATTCACGGGGAACGTCTGTATGGTAATGAGGGATGCTGAACAATGTTGAGCGCTGCAAAACCAGAACACTCTGTCGAGGCTAAGCCGCTGCACACGCTGCGTAGTGCTCGCGAATCCACTGTGTCGGGTCATTCGGCTCCCTCCCGTGTCCAGTTGCGGGCTGAAGAAGAAAAACCCACGGCCGTGGACCGCCCCGCCGTGGGTTTCGCCCGCTTATACTCTGCACTTTTGCTGGCATCCCCCGGTTTTCCATTCGGAATCAGCTACAGCGTGGTGAGCTTCATCACCGGCTGCTTTGCGCGGGTTCGCGGAATTATCCGGCCGCTTGCTTCAGCATGGTGGCGGCGTGTTTAAGCACCGCATCGGTGATTTGACTTCCTGAAAGCATTCTGGCCAATTCCTCCGCGCGTTCCTTCTCGCCCGCCAGGGGCTTGATGGTGGTGATCGTCCGGTTGGCGCGCGCGGACTTTTCCACATAAAAATGATGGTCGGCAAAGCAGGCGATTTGGGCGAGGTGCGTGACGCACAGCACCTGGGCATCGCGCGCCAGCCGCTTCAGGCGCTGGCCGACGGATTCCGCCACGCGGCCGCCGATTCCGGCGTCAATCTCGTCGAAAATGAATGTCACATCGCCCGAGCGCACGGCGCGGCTATGGCGTCCCACGCGCGCCTGACCCACCACGGTCCGCAGAGCGAGCATCAGGCGCGAAATTTCACCGCCCGAGGCGATCTTTTCCATGGCGCGCAGCTCCTCGCCGGGGTTGGGCGAGACGCGGAACTCGATTTCGTCGATGCCGGCCGCGCTTCCATTCCCCTCCGCGGCCTTTTCAAAATGAATTTCCATGCGCGTCTTTTCCATGCCAAGGTGGGCGAGCTCCGCGAGCACCAGTTTCACCATGCGCCGCGCGGCTTCGCGGCGTCTTTCCGAAAGCGCTTCCGCAGCCTTGCGATATTCGGCCGCAGCACCTGCTAAATCCCTGCGAACAATTTCGCGCCGCTCGTCGGCATGTTCCAGAGCCGCGAGTTTATGCCGAGTCTCCTCGGCGTAGGCGAGAATCGCTTCCACGCTGTTGCCGTATTTGCGTTTCAGGCGATCCAACAGCGCCAGGCGATCTTCGATTTCCTCGAGGCGCGCGGGGTTCGCCTCCAGCCTGCCCACGTAATCGCGCAGAAACTCGGCAATGTCTTCAAGAGTCGCCCGCGCGGAGGCCAGAGACTCAATCTGCGGGGCGGTGGCCGAATCGTATCGGCTCAACTCGTCGATTTGTCGCGCCGCGGCCGCCACGCGCGCGATGGCTGCGCCCTCATCCTCGTATAATTCCTGAAAAGCGCCCCCGGCGGCAGCGCGGATTTTTTCCAGGTTCGAGAGCACGCGGCGCTCATCCTCCAGGCGTGCGTCCTCGCCCGGCTCAAGCTTCGCTTCGTCCAGCTCGCGCACCTGAAACGCCAGCAGGTCGACGGTGCGCAGGCGCTCCTGGTCGTTTTGACTAAGGGATTCGAGGTCCTTCTCCAGTTTTCGCCTCCGGGCGTATGACTGGGCCACGTTTTCAAGCTCGGCGCCAACACCCGCGAATTGGTCGAGCAGATTGAGTTGTGCGCCGCGATCGAATAATTCCACGTGTTCGTTTTGCCCGTGCATTTCCACCAGGCAACGCGCGAGCGCACGCACTGCCGCGAGCGTGACCGGCTGGTCATTCACCTGCATGCGGCTGCGCCCGCCGGATTGGATTTCCCGGCGCAAGATCAGTGTGCCTTCCTCGCTTCCCCCTACACCCAGTGCTGCAATTCCTTCTTGCCATGGAGGTTTTCCTTCGGCGCTGAATACGGAAGTCACCTGCGCGCGCTCCTCGCCGCTGCGAATCACTTCCGGCGAGGCGCGCCCGCCCAGCGCCAAGCCCAGCGCGTCTACGAGAATCGATTTTCCCGAGCCGGTTTCGCCCGAAAGCAGGTTCAAGCCCGGACCGAATTCCACGGTCAGATTGTCAATGACAGCGTAATGTTGGATGTGGATTTCGCGAAGCATGGCGGCGCGGCAAAAAGTTTATCATAGGGGGGCTGGAAGGCAGTAGGCAGCAGGCACCAGCAGCGAATTTATTTCACCTCCCATGAAACATAGCTCCGGTCGATCGCGTTGTAGCGGGTATAAGTGGCCGAGCTCCGCCTGAATAAGGAGGCGCACGATGGTGAATGAGCGTGTCCCGAGGAAGTTCAGCGTCCCACGAAAAATTCTAACCTCGGCGTTCGCAGTCTTAGCCCTGCCTGCCAGCGTGCTCATCGATACGGGGAAACTCCCCGCTCGATCCCGGCAGGAGTCGGCCGCTCAACCGAAAATCGAGTTTGAAGTTTCCTCCGTTCGGCGGAGCAAACCCGAAGCACCTCCGCGCGGGAACGAATTCTTGACGCCATTTGAAGCGCCGGCACCTAGAGGAGGGCTGTTCTCTGCCAACGCCCCTTTGCTCCTTTACATCATATTTGCCTATAAGATTCTCGACATGGGTCAATTGCAGTCAATCAGCCTGCACTTGCCGGCCTGGGCGCGCGAGGAGCGTTTCGAAATCCAGGCTCGAGCGCCGCAGGAGCGGCCCACGAAGGACCAGCTTCGGGCCATGATGCGATCGTTGCTTGCAGATCGCTTCAAGCTGGCGATTTACACGGAAACCCGGCAGCTTCCGGTTTACGCGCTGGTCTTGGACAGGCCAGGAAGTCCCGGGCCGCAGCTCAAGCCGCATCCGAAAGACGAACCGTGTCCCGATCAAGCCGACACGACCCCTCCCACAACTCCCGGAGCTGCGCCCGCGCCCTATTGCGGCATGGCGGTGTGGCGAGAGAAGGGCCTATTACACTTCAGGATGCTAGACGTACCTTTGGAGGAGATGGCCGGCATGCTGGGCGGGGCTGCGGGGTTGATTGGAGGCAGAGATCCGCGCCCGATCATTGATCAAACAGGTCTAAGCGGGAGGTTTGACGTGAATATCGAGTTTCTGAAGGACCCGGGTGGAGCAGACCTGGATTCCGACGCCGCCGGGCCAACGTTCACCAACGCGCTCAAAAACCAACTGGGAATGAAATTAGTCAAGCAAACCGGGCCAGCAAAAATATTTATCGTCGACCACATCGAGCAGCCGTCGGAAAACTAAAAGTCACTAGGGAATCCCGTCCAACATAACTCTTCAATCTTTTACGGCCAACATCAAGTGAGTGTTCGTTTCACCCTTCTGCGCGATTGTGTCCTCAATGTGAGTTGGTCATTCGGCCCCAAAACGTCAATTGACTATTGCTTCCTCCATACCCATAATACCAACCGTCGCGCAAATGACCCTGATCTTTGCACTCTCTTAAGGAGAACCCCATGGCGAACGAAATCGACAAGGCAATTCAAAAGGGGGCCTCGGCGCCCACGCCTGAGAACGGTGAGCTCTCGGACCAGGAAGCGGAAAATGTAGCGGGGGGGAGGGAGACCGCTGTCACTGAGCCCCCAGAACCGACGCTAAGCAATACAAGTAGCTGAAGATTCTCAGCAATTTACAAAGTGCATGGTTTGTGTGAACCAGCCGCAGTCGCTGCAACGCCCAATGACTCGGCAGCGTCCACTCCGAGTTTTCTGGAAAAGAATCTTTCATGGGCATTAGGCATACCACAAACTGATCCTTGCCATTCTGCGTTTGAGAGCCAGTCGCCATTACGGTCAAACAAGAATCCTCTGGTTAGATTGAGACCAAGCCAACTTCAAAACACAGCCCTTTTCCCTTCTGCTTTTTCCTTTTTCCAGCACCCTTCCTTTCGTTGACTGCCTCAAATCAATATGTTACGTTCAACCAACGGGTGGTTTTAGGGCGTTGGGCTGGCAAAGGAGGTTGATTGGCTGCTGCGCTTCTGGTTTTGTACCAGGGATTTACGCAAGACTTCTATCAAGGTGAAATTTGGCAGTTGTTGACGAACACGGGCGCGGTGGCCCGAGTTGTTCTTTTGCTCCTTTTGGCGTTTTCAATCCTCTCCTGGGCGATCATCCTGGCAAAGATGGGCAGCTTCAGGTCGGCGCGGCGCGAATCGGTGGAATTCCTGAAGGTTTTCCGCCAGAGCAAGAAATTGTCAGAGATTCGAGCCTTCTGCCGCTCATTGAAATCCAGCCCGCTTCCTGAAGTTTTTCAATCCGGCTACCGCGAAATCGAAAGCCAGGCGACGATGACGGAAAATCCCGGCAAGCCGCGGATTCGCAGCCTGGAATCGGTGCGCCGAGCGCTGCAAATCGGCGCGTCGTCAGAATTGACGCGGCTGGAATCCTGGCTGGTGTGGCTGGCCACCACGGCCGCGGTCACTCCCTTCATTGGATTGTTCGGCACCGTCTGGGGCATCATTGACGCCTTCCACGGCCTGGGCGTGACCGGCACGGCCAGCCTGCACAGCGTGGCGCCCGGCATCGCCGAAGCCCTCATCACCACCGCCATGGGCCTGTTCGCCGCCATTCCCGCAGTCATCGCTTACAACATCTTCCTGCAACGCATCAAAAACTTTGGGGCGCAGATGGACGACTTCTCGCTGGAGTTTTTGAACATGACCGAGAGATATTTTGTGGATTAGATATGGCATTTACCAATCCCCGCGGCCGGACGCAATCTTCGCTTGCTGACATCAACATCACACCATTTGTGGATGTGATGCTGGTGCTGCTGGTGATCTTCATGCTCACCGCGCCCATTCTGGAATCGGGAATTGAAGTTGACTTGCCCAAAACCAAGACGGTCAAAATTGCGCCCGAGCAAAAGGTCGTGATTACCATCAACAAGGGCGGTGACATTTATGTTGGAAACGATCCGGTGAATATCCACCAATTAGGCGCCAGGGTGCTGGACCAGCTCAAAGGGGCGGAGACTGCCCCGGTTTATATCCGCGCCGACCGAAGAGTAACTGTGGAAACGCTTTTCAAAGTGGTGGACGCCTTGAAGCAGGCAAGGTTCAACAATCTGAATTTCGTAACCGAACCGCTGGAAACGTCAAGCGGTGCGCCGGGACAATAGGTGGCAGGCAGCGGCGACCCGGCCCTCCGTTATTAACCATGAGCACGCAGGCAATCGCCATTCCGGATCAACGTCGCGACCCGCTGCGCGGCAAGATTCTGCTTTCCATCATCCTGCACGGCTCGCTTCTGGGAGTGGCATTGGGATACACGATGCTGGGTTTCCATTTCGGGACGGCAGGCAAGGAATGGGGAGTACAAGGCGCAGTCCACGTGGGCGCCGTGGCTTCGCTGCCGGGCATCCCTCTTCCTACTCCAGAAGTGCAGACCCCCACGACCGTGGTGACGCAGAATCCGACGCCTGCCAAGCCCGAAGAGGAACAAAAACCCGAACCGCCTCCGCCGGATGCTGTCCAGATTCCCAAATTCAAGGATTCGGTAAAACCGGAAAAACTAGAGCGAGTTAACAAGCACATTCCGCACGAAGATGTAACCCCGCCGGACAACGCCGTGCCCGGCCAGGGTGAAGCCACCATGAATTATACGCAGACGGTGACGCAGGGGGGAGCGATTGGCGTGAGCGCCGGCGAAGGAAACAGCTTCGGGCAGCGCTACGCGTGGTACGTGGCTTCAATGCGCATGCGCATCAGCGGCAATTGGCTGCTGGCGCCTATCAGCGCGAGCATCACCTCCGCGCCGCGCGTGATTCTGACCTTTGTCATCGAGCGCGACGGCACCATCAAGGACACGGAAATTATCCAGGGCAGCGGCGTTCCGGAAGTTGACCGCTCCGCCTTGCGCGCCATTCTGGCCTCCAGCCCGTTGCCGCCGCTGCC
>JASHTY010000475.1 GCA_030040315.1 Terriglobia bacterium
CAAACTCATGGTCAAAATTCGGCACCACCCTTCCTTCAACTTCCTTTTGCTATCACTCGGCGTCGAATGCTCTATTTGAAAACAACTTCTCATGGAATAAGTTTGCGCGCGTCCTGAATGGAGATGCAGTTGTTTGCTGAAGTTGCCAGCGCCGCAACCATGCCGTCCGAATCGAGCAGGGGCGCGCCCGATTCACCCGGATCCGCGGTATGCTGCATGGTCAGCGCGCCGTTCTGCGCCGTGACCAAAACGCTCGCGAGGCGCGGGACGGGTTGCGCCTGGCTGATGCCCAGCGCGTAGCTGCACAGCACCAGGGTGGCGGGAACCACGGCCGAAGGGTCAGGAAGCGCCAGGGGCTGAAAGCCGCTTCCCGTAACTTGCAGCACGGCCACGTCCGCCGGTCCTTCAGTGTGCAGGTGGAGTGTGGCTTTTTCTCCCGAATCGGGATCCTGATAGTTCTGCTCGACCATCTGGTCAGGGGCCGTCGCCAGAATTTTCAAGCTCTGCTTATCAGTGCAAAGCGCGGCGTCCGCGTTAGGCTGGCCATCCGCCCCCAGCACTTGCGCGCCCGCCGGCCACGCGCAGGTTTTTACGCTCGACGGATCCAGCGTGAGTTGCTGGTGCTCGATCAGGAAGTCCACCTGCGGATCAAACTTCCACGGCTGGATGACGCGCTTGGACGTGAGCATCTTGCCGTCCACGCTCACCAGGAATCCGGTGCCCGACTGCGAAAACTGTTCCATGGCCATGGTCTTTGGATCCTGCACCTGGTAGACAGTGTTGAGCAGGTACAGTGCGGGCTTCACCTTGCCGCCGATCAGATCATCCTGATGCATTTTCGCCAGGTGCTCTTTCGCCATGTTGACAGCAGCGGCAGAGGCAGGATTGGCGAGTGAATCGAGAATTGTGTCCGCGGCCATCTTCACCAGCGGGTTGCCCTGGAAGAAATTTACCGGCACGGTTTCGTTCAGAGGGACGGGAATGACCACCTGCTTGGCGCGCAGCGCGAGCTTCTCCAACGAGTTCAGCTTCACCTGGATGAAGCTCTGGCCGGTTATCAGCACCTGGTCCTTATCCACCAGATCGCGCACGGGCTGCATGGAATTGAGATCGGCAAAAACGATGGAGCATTGCAGTGGCGCGGGAAGGTCGACGGGGTCCTTGTTTGAGAGCTTGAACTCCTGGTCGAAGCTGTCGATGTGGACGGGAATGCCGTTCACCGCCACGTTCTGAAAATACATGTGCTCAACGGTGGCGGACTTGTCCACGGCCTTAATGGTGACGAAGAGGTTCAGCAGCAGGCGCTCCGTGTTGATGTCCTGAAAGGCGATGTTTTTGTAGACGGCGGGATTGGGGGCGGTCTCGCCGCCCTTCTCCGGGAGCTTGTAGATTTTGGCGCCGCGAATTGCGTCGGGCAATTGACCGGGTTGGCCGCTCTGCTGCGCGAGGCTGGGGGCCAAGAGAATCGAACCGATGATAATCGCGAGCGCTGTTTTTTGTTGCAGAAAAAACATTTCTCGGGAACTCCACGAAAATCGCCAGATGATACGTGTGCGAGACGCTTACCTTGGAGTGCGGGAGCCGCAGCTCCCGTCTTTTCCTGCGCTCTGTACGCCAACTTTTCAAATCGCCGAGGAAGGCGGGAGCTGCTGCCCCCGCACTCCAAGAATTCATGCCACCCCATCCTGCCAGGGAACCTCATACAGCTCCACGGGCTTTTCCTTGTTCTTCACCATAATCGGCGGCAGGCGTCTGGCTGGAATTTTCCCGTTCAATTGCTGATAGGTGGACTCGGAAATCAGAATCTGGCCCGCGGCAGCGTTTGAGCACAAGCGCGAAGACAAATTCACGGCGTCGCCGATGACGGTGAAGTCCATGCGCTTGGGCGAACCGATGTTGCCGGCCGTCACGGCGCCGGTATTCACCCCCACGCCCATGCGCAGGGGCTGCTGGCCGCGGCTTTCCCATTCCGCGTTCAAGCCGGCGAGGGAGCGTTGCATCTCGATGGCCGCCTTGGCGGCGCGCAAGGGGGCGTCGGGCATGGGCAGGGGCGCGCCGTAGAGAACCATGATCCCGTCGCCCAGGTACTTGTCGAGCGTTCCACCGCTGTCAAAAATAATGTCCGTCATTTCCGAAAAATATTGATTAAGCAATTCCACCACGGCGTGGGGCTCCATGTGCTCGGACATACGGGTGAAGCCGCGGATGTCTGAAAACAGGATGGTGACCGTCTGGTTTTCGCCGCCCAGTTGGATGGCATCAGGGTTTTGGACAATTCTTTCGGCGATGGCGGGACTAAGGAAGCGCTCGAAGGCCTGGCGCTCCACCATGCGGCGCGCCAGTTCCTCATGCGAGCGCGCGCTGTCAAAGCTGATGGCGGCTTCAGCGGCGATGACGGAGAATATGCCCAGCTCTTCCTGCGAGAAGGCGTGTGTCTTGCTCAGACAATCGACGTAAAAGATTCCGAAAACGCGGTCCTTGTAAATCAGCGGAGCGCACATGGCGGAGCGGATGCCGCTGATGCGCAAACTCTGGCTGGCGGAAAAGCGCTCGTCGGTACCCACATCGTAAATCAGCAGGGGGACGCGGTCGTTCATGAGCTTTTCAGTGACGGTGGAAGAAAGCGCCACACCGCGCCCTTGGGCCTTCTGCGCTTCGTCCTTGTAAAGCAGCACGGCGGGCTTGAAGCCGCCCTTCTTGTCGTCGCGCAGCATCACGAAGCCGCGCTCCACGTTGTCCATCTGGAATACCAGCTCCATCACGCGGTGCATGATCTCGTCGGGCGTCAGAACGCTGGAGAGGGTCTTCCCGACGGAGAGGAGCAGTTTCAGCAGGGTGTTTTCCTTCTCGAGCACCTTGATGCGCTCTTGCGGGGGCACGGCGGCCATGGGGGCGGTCGGCGGCGTAAGGCGGAGTGAGGTGCTGATGTTTTCCGATTCCACCAGGCGCTGGATGTCGGTGGCAGTGCTGCTTCCCGACTCCATGTGCAGGTCGCCCACACGCGTCTTTTCAAACTTCAGCTCATACATGCCGATGGCGATGCGGTCATGGTCCTTGAGCGGCTGCTCGGAGACTTCCTGATTGTTTACGTACGTCTTGTTCATGCTGCCCAGGTCATGCAGCAGGACGATGTCACCGGGAAGGACGGTGATGCGGGCGTGGTGGCGGGAAACGCTGCCGTGGTGGAGCACCAGGTCGTTGGTTTCCGCCCGTCCCACGTTGACGGTGGAGGCGCTGATTTCGAAGATTTGGGTTTTCCCTGAAGGGTCAGTAATGACCAATCGAGCCATGAGAAGGAGTCCCTTTTTATTCCGTGACCACGCGCACCACGTCGGAAAATTCGGGCTTGGCGCCAGGATTGATGGTGACGATGGTGGCACGCGAATTGCCGGCGTCAATCACCTGCGTTACTTCAAGCACTCCCACGCGCGTGTTGGTATCGGACGCTTTGTAAAGCGCCAGCTTCGATCCCTGCTGAATGCCCTGCGCCGAACCCATGTCAATGGTCACGGTGCTGCCATCGTAGGAGGTGACATACCCCTGTGCCACCTGGCGCGCCGGAGCGGGAGCGGCGGGGGTGGTTACGGGTGCGACGGTTGGAGCCGCGGCAGGAGCGGCGGCCTGTCCGGTCAGCTTGCTGACGGCGCTGTCCGTCTCCGCGCGCAAGTCCGCCACCGCTTTGCGGATCGTGGAAAAATTCTCCTCGTTGCCTACCCGCAGCGAGGAAAGCATATCATCCAGGTCCTGAAGCTGGTGTTGCTGCCGCAGGAATGCGCTCTGGAGCTGCGCCTGGGTCTGCTTAATCTCCACCAACTGGCCGTTCAGTGCCGCCACTTGATTCCCCATGGCCTGCATCTGGTCCAGGATAGCCTTGAACTGGTCGTCCAGGTACTTCTGCTCGTCCGCTTTGAAGCTCGGCCAAGCGCTGGGCGTTACGCAAAGGAGCAGGATTGTGCCAAGAATGATCCGGCGAATCATCATAAAACCTCCAGGGTATTTTTTGGGCGCATCGCCGGCAGCTTCCCCTTTATTGGTTGGGAAAGGTCACGTTAACCGGGGTGGTCTGGTTTTCAACGACAGTAACTTGCTGCTGAGCCGGCTTGTAACCGGGAAGTGTGAACGCCAGCGTATGCTGCCCGACGGACAGTCGAAAAGAAGTGGGTGTCTTGCCGCTCCCTGCGATAGGCAAACCGTTCTCAAGCACCTGAGCACCCAGCGGAATAGTGTGAACCTCCACAATCCCCATGGCCGGCGCTGTAGTGAGCGTATAGGTCTTGGTCTTAATGCTTCCGGCTGTGAGGTTCACCTGATACTGCGACGGCAGTGTTCCAACCCACTTCACTACAATTGTGTGATTGCCGGGCGGCAGTGTGGCGCTGATGGGACTTGGCCCTTGGGATTTATCGTCAATCAGGATCTCCACGCCGGCTGGGACCGTGTTGACATCCAGACCAGCAGTGGGCGCGGATAGATTACAATTCACCGTGGCGGTTTGACCGGCAGTGATGGGGGTGCTCCGATCGCACGGGTCGTACCCATCCTTGGAGACTCGAATATTGTGGCCGCCGGCCGTCAGGTCGGGAATCGTGAAGGGCGTGACCCAGGCCGGGTCGGAATTCCCGTCAATGGAAATCTTCGCGCCGGTGATGTTTGCTGTCACCATTACTTGACCGACTTTGGCCACTGCCGGCTTGCTGCGATTTTCGGGCTTGGCAGGCACGGGCTTGGGCGTGGCGGGCTGAACGGCCTCGGGCTGAGCGGGTGCGGGCATGGTGGTCGCGGCGGCGGGCGGCGTATTGCCTGTGGCGGCTGGGGCCGCGGTGGTCGTATCCTGCGCGGGCGGTTGCGCTGCGGGCTGCGAAGTACTGTCCGCGGCGGGTGGGTTTGCCACGGGCGGGGTCTGCTGGGGCGTAACCTGCACCGTCTGGGGCGCGCCCGGGTTCTGCGGCCGCATCATCCACCAGTAGGCGCCACCCCCGGCGACTGCCACGATCAGGAGCGCCAGCACTACCCACATAATCTGTGGAAACGATTTCTGCCGTGCCGGGGGCGGACTGATGTGAATGTTGATGGGGGCGGGCTCGCTGGAAATCGAGGCCTCCGCTATGGAAGCGGCCGGAGCGGGCAAATTGGGTTGTATGGCACCGGGACCGGGGAGCGGCATCGTTCGGTCCGGAATCTCCACCTCGGGCTCAGGTTCGGGGGCAATTGCCGGCGCCTTTAGAATCACCGTTCCCCCGCCCACCATCGGCGAGCCGCCCAGGTTCTTATAGTTCCTCAGGTCCTCCGCCAGTTCACGGCAGGTCTGGTAGCGCTCCTCAACATTCTTGGCAAGAGCCTTGGAAATCACAAAGCTCAGGCCGGAGGGAATTGAAGCGTCAAGTTCACGCGGCGGAATGGGATTTTCATTGATGATTTTGTAGATGACGGTGGTGATGTTTTGCCCGCCAAAAGGCTTTTCCCCCGTCACCAGTTCGTAGAGGATGACGCCGAGCGAAAAGATGTCGGAACGGCCGTCGATCTGGCGGCCCTTCACCTGCTCCGGCGACATGTAATTTGGCGTGCCGAGAATTTGTCCCGCCTGCGTCATGCCCATCGCCATCATCTTGGCAATGCCGAAGTCCGTCACCTTCACCAGGCCGTTTGACAAAATCATGATGTTGGCTGGCTTGATGTCGCGGTGAACGATTTTGTTACGATGCGCGTGGTCGAGCGCGCCGCAGACCTGGTCGTAGATCGGCAGAATGGTTTCAATCGGCAGGACGGTCTGTTCCTGAATGATTTTTTCGAGGGATTTGCCCTCCAGGAATTCCATGGCGAGATACAGCACGCCATTGTCCTCGCCGAAATCGTAGACGGTGATAATGTTGGGGTGCGCGAGAATTCCCGCCGCCATTGCTTCGCGCTGGAATCGCGCTTTGTATTCGGCGAACTCCTGGGGCGTGGCGCCCTCGGTGAGCATGGTCTTGATGGCCACGGTTCGCCCGATGACCGGGTCGTAGCCTTGATAGACTACGCCCATCGATCCCCGGCCAAGTTCACCGACGATCTGATAGCGCCCTGCTTTGGTCAATGCTTCGGCCATAATGCCTCACACTTCTAGATGGAGGCGTGATCGCGGCAGCCGATCCCCTCGGTTGCATTAATTGACTACCACCACGCGTTGGTCCAACAGGCAGACAGATTAAAGCCTTATCGGCTCCACCAGCCTAACCCAGGAAAAACCATAAGTCAACGCGTGTGAGTCGTAAATAGTACTTTTTCCCCACCGGGACCTCCCCTTGGAAGCAGGCAGGGAATATGCTAAAGTGAGCGAACAAAAGGCGAAGCTCGCCCATCTTTGCATGGGCGGGGTGTCGCGAGAGTTCTGGGGTATGTTTTGGAATACCCACAATGGGTTCACCGCGCGGGAAGGGTTTCAACGCATTGTGGATGGAGGATAATCAGAATGGAACTTCAGACCGAAGCGCTGACAAAGTTTCAGGCGCAGGATCTTGTACCCGTGGAAAGCGCGCTGAAGGAGATTGCCGAAAGATTCCGCGCCGGACGCGCACAAGGAGGCGTGACGGCCATTCGGCACTTCCCGGCACGCGAACCACGCGTCGCGCCGCTTCCTGCTTCAATGCCGCCGCGGCTGGTGGAGATTTTGAAGGCACGCGGCATGGCATCGCTCTATACGCACCAGGCGCAGGCGTTCGACCTGGCGCGTCAGGGCAAGCACCTGGTTGTGGTCACGCCAACCGCTTCAGGAAAAACGCTGTGCTACAACCTTCCCATCCTCACTGAGCTGTTGGAGAAACCCGATGCGCGCGCGCTCTACATGTTTCCGACCAAAGCCCTCTCGCAGGATCAACTGGTGGAACTCAATCGCTGGACGGAGCAGCTCGGCGATGAGGTCCGCACGTTTACCTACGATGGCGACACGCCGCAGGACGCGCGCCAGGCCATTCGCGCGCGCGGCAATCTGGTAATCACCAATCCTGACATGCTCCACGCCGGGATTCTACCGCACCATACCAAGTGGCAGAGACTGTTCGAGAATCTGCACTACGTGGTGATTGATGAGCTGCACTACTATCGCGGCGTTCTGGGCAGCCATCTTGCGAATGTTCTGCGCCGCCTCAAGCGCGTGGCGCGATTCTACGGCAGCCGCCCGCAGTTCATCTGCACTTCGGCCACGATTGCCAACCCTCAGGAGCTCGCTACGCGCATTCTGGAAGATGATGTAACACTCATCGATGACAACGGCGCGCCCGCTGCCGAAAAATACTTCCTTTGCTACAACCCGCCAGTGGTGAATCCGCAGTTGGGAATTCGGCGGTCTTACCTGAACGAAACCCGGCGGCTGGCAAAGACTTTTCTTGCGCGCGGGCTTCAGACCATCGTTTTCGCCAACAGCCGCCTGGCCACGGAAATCCTGGTGACTTATCTTCAGGAGGATTTTTCAGCCGCACCCGGAGGGCCGCAGGAAGTGCGCGGCTATCGGGGCGGTTATCTTCCGCTCGAACGCCGCGCCATTGAGCGCGATTTGCGCAGCGGCCAGTTGCGCGGCGTGGTCGCCACCAACGCGCTGGAGCTTGGAATCGATGTGGGCAGCCTGGACGTAGCGCTGCTGGCCGCGTATCCGGGAACGATCGCCTCAACCTGGCAGCGCGCGGGCCGGGCCGGTCGCCGCTCCGGAACATCCGCCGCCGTGCTGGTGGCTTCCAGCGCGCCGCTCGACCAGTTCATGGTGCAGAACCCGGAATATTTCTTCGGTCGCTCACCTGAACACGGCTATGTTAACCCTGACAATCTTTTTATCCTGCTGAACCACTTGAAATGCGCCGCCTTCGAGCTTCCCCTTCGGGACGACGAGAAATTCGGTTCGCTCGATTTGCGACGGCTCTGCCAGCACCTTGCAGAGACCGGCTTTCTGCACCACACGCAGGACGGCTGGCACTGGGTTTCGGAGAGTTATCCCGCCGATGCCCTCAGCCTGCGCTCTGTTTCCTCCGACAACTTCGTGATCGTCGATAACACCAACGAAACACGCGTGATTGGCGAAACCGATTTCACCAGCGCCCTGCCCACGCTCCACGAGAAAGCCATCTACATTCAGGATGGCGTGCAGTATCAGGTGGAGCGCTTTGATTACGACGGCCGCAAGGCGTATGTCCATCAGGTCGATTCGGAATACTTCACCAATGCTATCTCCTACACTAAAATTAAAATCCTTGAGACATTTGATTCCGCCCCCGCCGGAGCCGCGCGCAGGAATCATGGCGAAGTTCAGGTGAACACCCAGGTCGTGGGCTTCAAGAAGGTGAAGTTCCACACCATGGAAAATGTCGGCTCGGGAGAACTCTCGCTGCCTGAGCAGGAAATGCACACCACGGCATTCTGGCTGACCCTGCCGCGCGATATGATCGAGGCGCTGCCCCACAATTCCACCGACCGCCTCGATGGCGTGAACGGCCTGGCGAGAGCCCTGGAAGCGATTGCCACGCTGCTCGTCATGTGTGACCCGCGCGACTTGGGAACCTCCGTGGGAGAAAATGTGGAGCTTGAGGTGACCACTGCCGCTGAATCCGCGGACAGCTCATCAGGCAAGCACACAGTGGTGCGAAAAATCTTCGAGCCGAATATTTATCTCTACGATTCTTATCCTGGAGGCGTCGGCCTGAGTGAGCCGCTTTTCCGCATGTGCGATTCCCTGCTTGAAAAAACTCACAAGCTGATTGCGGAATGCCCCTGCCCGAGCGGGTGTCCTTCCTGCGTCGGACCGATGGGGGAAATTGGCGAGAAGGGCAAGGAAGTGGCGCTGGAGATCCTCGCCCGAATGCTGAATAAAGATTTGACAAAATGACAAATTTGATTTGTTCCGCAGGCGGAGCGACAAGCCGCAAGCAGTAACTGTAGACTGTCGACCTTCTTTCCATGGACCTTGAACGAAAACTCCGGCTGCTTAAGAAAACCTCGAAGCCACGCGACCTGGACCGCGAGCTCGAGCAGGCATTGGAGTATTTGCGCCGCCTCGACCAGCCGCCCGAGCCGCGTCCCCTGCCTGCGCAACGCGCCGCCAGGGGCATTGAAGAATATGTCGAAGGCGAAATCCTCAAAAACGATTTGGGGGAATATTTTCTCGCGCGCCAGGCGTTCCCCTTTGGCCGGCCCTACGGCAAACTGCGCATCGGAGACATTTCCACGGCTGACCTGAGCGCGCTGAACCTGCTGTTGCCCCAGGCCGCGTTGCCCGCTCCCGAGCGGCTGGTCTATCTCGATACGGAAACCACCGGCCTGGCCGGAGGCACGGGCACCTGCGCATTCCTGATTGGCGTCGGTACGGTGGAAGGCACGCACTTCGTGGTTCGCCAGTTTTTCCTGCGCGATTATCCGGAGGAAAAGGCCGTCCTGCACTCACTGGCTGAGATTCTCGACGCGTACGACGGGCTGGTAACGTACAACGGCAAGACCTTCGATGTGCCGCTGCTCGAAACGCGCTACGCGTTGGCGCGGCAGAGGTCGCCATTCGCGCGGCTTGTGCACCTTGACGCCCTGCACCCTTCGCGCCGGCTCTGGCGGCTGCGGCTGGAAAGCTGCAAGCTCACCGATCTTGAAAGCGCGGTACTGGGAATCGCCCGCGAAGGCGACGTGGCGGGCTCGGAGATTCCAGGGATTTACTTCGATTATCTGCGCACGGGCGACGCGCGCGGACTTCAGCCGGTTTTCTACCACAACGCGCTTGATATCATGACACTCGCTGCCGTCACCGTGGAGCTGGCGCGTGCAATCGCCGACGGCGGCGCGAGCACGCTCGATTCGCCCGTCGATCTCTTCAGCCTGAGCCGGATTTACGAAGTCGCAGGTTCGCGGGAGCAATCCGTCGCCGCCTGCCAGCGCGCCATTTCCGGCGGTCTGCCGGACGAAATCGAAGCCCGGGCCCTTCATCAGTTGGCGTTGCAGTACAAACGCCAACGCCAGCACGATCTGGCGATTGAAACCTGGCTGGAGCTTTCGCGGCGCGCCTCACCCTTGGCTCTTGAAGCGTTGGAAGCGCTGGCCATTCACTACGAGCATCGCGGCCGCGACCCGCAGGGTGCCCTGGAATTCACCATGGCCGCCATGGAACGGGTGAGCCGGAAAGCGCAGCCGCAAAGCTCAGCCGGCACAAGCAAGCGTTCGCCGGACAGTATCCGTTTCACCCGCCGCCTTGAGAGGCTGCAAAAAAAGATTTCACGGCTTACGGGTGCCAATGGTCTGTTGGCGTAGGCCGACGCGCCGCGTCGCCCCTATGAATCGGAGTATCGGCGTCTCAGCCCCACCATGTCTCGCCGGGTACAAGGCGCGAGCGCACAAAATCCTCATTCAGTTCCAGGCCCAGGCCGGGCTTGTCGAGAATGCGATATTTTCCATTCTGAATGATCGGCCCGTTGTAGATTATGAACTTAGCCCAGTCCTCCGGCGTCATGTGCCCCGGCACGAATTCATGCGCGCGAAAATCGCGGATGGCGGCGGCGCAATGTGCGGATGCGAGCGCACCGACAGGCGAGCACGAGATGTGGGCGCAGATGGGAATCTGGAAGATCTCCGCCAGGTCCGCGATTTTCTTCGCCTCGAGCAATCCTCCCGCCTTGGGAATGTCAATTTGCGCCAGGTGGCAGCCCTGATTCAGCAGGAAAGGCATGAATCCCTGCCGGCGATAAAGATTCTCCCCCGTTAGAATGGGCACAGGCGATTCCTGCGTCAGCTTGCTCCACGACTCCGAATAGAATGGTGGCATGGGATCTTCGAGCCACATGGGTTTGATGGGAGCCACCACTCGCGCCAGGTCCAGCGCGTCCGTCCAGTCGTATTCCCAGTGGCAATGTACGGCGATATCGATGTCATCGCCTACCGCGGCACGCAAATTCCCAAAACCCTTGCCGATTCGCGCGATATCTTTCGGGGTCAGGTGGCCGGTGATGAAATCGTGACCAGGCTCGCGGGCTTCCGGGTCATATTTCTTGGGAAACGCATCCGCGTCCGACTTGATGGCCGTAATGCCGAAGGGGTGACTCTTGAGGGCGGCGGCAAATTCGGCGCAGATAGCCGGATCGAGCATGTCCCGTGGCCCGGACGTCCAATAGGCGCGGACGCCGTCGCGATATTGCCCGCCCAGCAGCTTGCACACCGGCTGTCCCAGAAGCTTTCCAGCTAGGTCCCACAGAGCGATTTCGACGCCGCTGATCGCCGTCACGGTCACTCCCGCCTGGGAGCCCGCTCCGCCCGTGCCCACCTGCATTCGCCTGCACAGTGGCTCGATGTTCAAGGGGTCCTGGCCGAGCACCAGCTTGCGCATGTCGCCGAGAATCACCTCCTTTACGCCGAACCCCCAGTACGATTCCCCAATGCCGCTGATTCCTGCGTCAGTGTCGATTCTGACCAGGTTCGATTTATTGTGGACCTGAACAAACATGGTCTTGACGTCCGTAATCTTGACCTTTTTGAGCAGGGGCGCGGCCATGGCTCGATAGCCGCTGAGCGCGGCCGACGCCGGAACCGCCCCAGCAAGCGCCTTCAGCAAATATCTCCGATGAGTGCGTACCATGATGATGTCACCTTGAAGAAAATCAGGATGATGAGCAAAGAAGTGAGTTTAGGTTCGCGGCATTGGCAAAGTCAATGATGTGAACCATCCAGCCAATCAAGCGAGATCATTCACTTTTTTCAAGCACCCCACAAAACTTCTTCCGCAATCCTCCGTCTAATCAAGAAGTATAGGAAATGGGGGAGGAGTGTTTCCATGGGCGCACTGGTTGCAGACGTTCGTTACGCGGCGCGGGTGCTGGCGAAAAACCCAGTATTTACGGCGGTGGCGGTCCTCACGCTGGCGCTGGGGATTGGGGCGAACACAGCCATATTCACTTTGCTTGACCAGGTTCTGCTGCGCCGGTTGCCCGTCAGGGAGCCGCAACAGTTGACCCTGCTCACCATGCGCGGCCACCATTACGGCAACAACTGGGGCGGCAACGCCATCTCCTATCCGATGTTCCGGGACTTCCAAAGCCACAATGAGGTTTTCGAGGGAATGTTCTGCCGGTTTCCCACGCACGTGAGCGTTACCTACCAGGGGCGGGCGGAACGCGACGCGGCAGAACTGGTTTCCGGCACTTACTTCAATGTGTTGGGAGTAGGCATGGCCTTGGGCCGCGGATTTACGCCGGAGGTGGACAAGGTTGCCGAGGGGGCTCCGTATGTGGTGCTGAGCTACAACTTTTGGAAGCAGCGCTTCGGCGGCGACCCGTCGATTCTAGGAAAGACACTGACCGTCAACAAAAATGACATGACCGTAATCGGCGTCGCGCAGGTGGGGTTTGACGGCGTGGAGCTGGGATATTCGCCCAAACTTTTCATACCCGTCATGATGCAGAAGGAAGTTCTGATCGTGCCGAACGACATGCTCACGGACCGCCGCTCGCGCTGGGTGAACGCGTTCGGACGACTGAAGCCCGGTGTGACCATGAAGCAAGCAAAGGCTTCGCTGCAACCCTTCATGCGCTCGATGCTGGAGGATGAAGTCAAGCAAGCGGCTTTCGCGCACGCTTCCGCCTACGACCGCGAGCAGTTTCTCAAGTGCTACATCGACCTGCTGCCGGGCTCGCAGGGCCGGGCATCGTTTCGGCGTGAGCTTTCCACGCCCCTCTGGGTGCTGATGGCAATTACCGGAATGGTCCTGCTGATCGCCTGCGCCAACCTGGCCAATTTGCTGCTCGCGCGCGCCAGCGGGCGGCAAAAGGAAATTGCGGTGCGCCTGGCCGTGGGCGCGACTCGCGGCAAGATCATTCGCCAGCTTCTGGTGGAAACACTGTGCCTTTCATCGCTTGGAGCGGTCGCCGGCCTGGCGCTTGCCTACGGCGCGGACAAGGCCTTGATGACACTTTACCTGCCCGAGGATTCCGGCGGCCTGAATATTTCTGCCGCGCCCGACCTGCGCATCCTTGGCTTCACTCTGGCGGTGACCATCCTAACGGGAATTGCTTTCGGCCTGGTGCCCGCCGTGCGCACCACGCGGCCGGACATTTCCCGCACGCTGAAGGATCAGGCCGGCGCAGTGTTGGGTGGAGGGCACGGCGGTCTGCGCAAATCACTGGTGGTGGCGCAGGTGTCACTTTCGCTTTTGCTCCTGATCGGCGCGGGGCTCTTTCTGCGAACCTTGAAAAACCTGAGCAATCTTGGCCCGGGATTCCGGGTGGAACGCCTCATCGGTTTTGAGATTGATCCGTCGCTCAACGGTTACGACACGCCGCGTATGAAGGTCTTTTATCAACAGTTGACCGATAACTTGAAGACGATTCCCGGCGTGCAATCGGTGGGCCTGGCAGGCATTCGTATTTTGGAGGGCAATGAATGGGACAGCAGCGTGACGGTTGAGGGGTACAACCCCGCCAATCCTGATGACCGCGCCCAGCCTTACATGAACATGATCAGTCCGGATTACTTCGCCACGCTGGGCGTTCCCATCGTGCTCGGCCGCGACTTCACGCCCAACGACAATCGCGAGATCAAGAACGGTCCGCAGCCCGATGACTGGACGCCTACCGCGGTGATGATCAACGAAAAGTTCGCGCGCAAATATCTTCCGGGTCAGAACCCCATCGGCCGGCACATCGGATTTGGAAACGATCCTGGAACAAAGACCAGCATGGAAATCATCGGCGTGGTGAAGGACATCAAATATACGAGCTTGCGCGATGAAATTCCGCCGCAGGCTTACGTTCCCTATCTGGGCGAACACTTTCTGTGGAATATGACCGTCTACGTGCGCACTGCTTACGACCCTGACCAGATCATGTCACAGGTGCGAGCCAAAGTGCACGAACTCGACGCTGGGCTGCCCATTTTCGCTGTGCGCAGCACGGAAGTGCAGCTCAGCAATTCACTCTCAACCGAGCGCATGATCGCGAGCCTCTCGACCGTATTCGGATTTCTCGCCACGCTGCTTGCGGCGATTGGACTCTACGGCGTGATGGCGTATTCGGTGGCGATGCGCAGGCGCGAAATCGGCATCCGCATGGCGCTGGGAGCGGAGCCCTCAAGGGTCCGCCGAATGGTGATGAACGATGTGCTGCTGCTTGTATTGATAGGCGTCGGAGTAGGTGTGCCCGCAGCGATCGCCCTGATGCGCATGGTGGCGACGCAACTCTATGGCCTTTCCGCGCACGACCCCACCACACTGGTGCTGGCCACCGGTGCGCTGGCAATCATCGCGTGCCTGGCGGGATATTTACCCGCCCTGCGCGCCAGCCGCCTGGACCCCATGGTGGCGCTGCGGTATGAGTAATCGCAGGGGCGAATCGGTATGCGCCCCTACCGGGCAGGCGCGAAGCCAGGCCCTACGACATACTTCTCTTCAGCCGGCATTGCGGCAGATCTTTCACCTGGGGATTCACAAAATTCCTCGGAAACTCTCCGCGCAAGATCTGCACAACCTGGTCGGATACTTGCCGGCACATGCTCGCGTAAGACGATTCGCTGAGTGAGGCGTAATGGCAGGTGAACACCACGTTGTCAAATTCCGCCAAGGGGTTGGGCAGGCGCAAGGGTTCGTTTTGAAGCACGTCGAGACCGGCGCCGGACAATCGGCCGGAGGCGAGCGCGGTGGCCAGAGCGGCTTCGTCCACCACCGGCCCGCGCGCCGTGTTGATCAGAATCGCTCCGGGCTTCACCAGCGCCAGCGTTCGGGAATTGATCAGACCGAGCGTCTCAGCCGTGACCGGCACGTTCAGCGAAATGATGTCGGATTGGGGCAGCAATTCGTGGAGGCTCATCAAGGTGACTCCCATGGCCCGCGCCGCATCCTCGCTCAGGTAGGGATCGAACCCGATCACGTTCAGCCCCAGGCCCTGAGCCTTGCGCGCCAGCGTCCTTCCGTTTTTCCCCAGACCGATGATCCCAAGCGTCCGCCCGCTCAGCCGCTTCATGGGGCGCATCAACGCGTCCATGCCCGGAACCCACTGGCCCGCGCGCGATTTGCGATCCGCCAGCGCAATCTTGCGTGTCACGGCGAAAATCAGCGCGAGCGTGTGCTCCGCAACCTCCTCCGAGCAAAAGTCTGGAACGTTGGCGATGACGATTCCAAACTCCGTGGCCGCAGCGATGTCCAGATTGTCAACGCCGATGCCCAGGCGCACCACGCCTTTCATGCGCGGCACGGCGGCGAAGAACGCGCGAGCGAGGGGCGTCGAGCCCATCACAATTATTTCCGCATGTTCCGCCATGCGGATGCGCTCGGCTTCATTCTCCGCGCGGCCGTAGCGAACTTCGCCGCCATTCTGTCGAATCAATTCTTCGTCCAGGCCGGGAACCGGCCCTTCGACTCGTTCTGTGAAAACTACCAGGCGTGTAGACATATGACCTTTTAATTGTCGAGTAGTTCCGCCACACTATCCATTGGAAGGTACAGCCGATTTCCGACCTTAGGCAATTCAAGAAATCCGTACTTTTTGTAAAACATCTTTGCCGTATCGTCTTTGGCATCAACTACCACGGCGGCCGATGCAAGCTGTCGGCTTCCCAGGTTGCACCGCGCAAGAGCATCCATCAACAGAATTTCCCCGAAGTCCTGGCCACGGTAGCGAGAGTCCACCGCCAGTCGCCCCACTAGGGTCGCCGGTACGTATTGGTATTTCGGCAGCTTTCTGGCAATTTCTTCTGGCACGACGTCAAGCTCAATCGCAAATTGAGACAGCGTGTAGAATCCCGCTATCGTTCGACCGTCGGGTGTCAACACAAACGCCGCAGCTACACGTTTCTTAACATCTTGGCCTGCCTGCCTCTGAAGGTATTGGTCAAGAGCCGTTACGCCGCACGAAAATGCCGGTCGGTCGTGCTGCTTTCCGAGCGGCTCAATGACAAAGCTTGCACGTTCGGATTGTTTCAATTAGCGCCCCAGAAAGGTTTTATATCTTGCTGCAGCACGTCGGGCGGCTCTGTTGGGCCGAGGCGGATTCAGGAGAGATTTCACAAACGCCTCCCGCGCCTCGTCGCGCAGGGTCAAAACCTCAAAATCTTTGATTGTTTCTCGAGCAATTCGTTGAGTACTTGCTACAACAAAGTCAGTCAATGAGGTGCCACGCAGATTTGCTGCACGCACAAATAGCCGCTTCTGGTCCGTGGTAATCCGGGCTTCCAGCCGCTCGCGTCTGGCGGACGACTTTGCAGTTTTTAGTGCCAACGACATGCTCACGCCTCCTTTCCATGCCACATTGTACGGCAATTTGCCGGAAGCATCAAGTGAAGGAAGGCCACGGATTACGTCCAATAACTCCGATCCAGCGACCTGTACTGAATCGCCTCGGACAACTGTTCATTGTTGACATTCTCGGACCCGTTGAGATCGGCGATGGTGCGGGCGACTTTCAGAATTCGATCATGTGCCCGCGCGGAAAGCCCCAGGCGGTTCATAGCGCTTTCCAACATGCGCTCGCAGTCGGGCGAAATATTGCAGTATTTGCGGATCTGCCGCGAGCTCATCTGGGAGTTGCAGTAGATTTTCTCGCCCTGATAGCGTTCAAGCTGCCGGTCACGCGCTGCGATGACGCGGGCGCGAATGGCATCAGAGGATTCGCCGCCTGCATCCTGACGCAATTCCTGAAAGCGCACGGCAGGCATATCAATGTGAATATCAATGCGATCGAGCAGCGGCCCTGAGATTTTCGAGACATAGCGTTGAATCATCGGTGGCGTGCAGGCGCATTCGCGCGATGGGTCGTTGAAGAATCCGCAGGGGCAGGGATTCATTGCCGCTGCCAGCATGAAGCGCGCCGGAAAGGTAAGCGTCATGGCAGCGCGCGCGATGGTCACCATGCCGTCTTCGAGCGGTTGGCGCAGGACTTCCAGAACGTTGCGCTGAAACTCCGGCAACTCGTCAAGAAACAACACACCGTTGTGCGCCAGGCTCACTTCGCCGGGGCGCGGCATCACTCCGCCGCCGATCAGTCCCGCATCGGAAATGGTGTGATGGGGCGAGCGGAACGGGCGCACGCCCAGCAGTCCCGCCCCCGATTCGAGGACTCCAGCCACACTGTGAATCTTGGTCGTTTGAATAGCCTCGTCAAAAGTCAGCGAGGGCAGGATGGTGGGAATTCGCTTCGCCAGCATGGTCTTGCCCGCGCCAGGCGGACCGATCATCAGAATGTTGTGCCCACCCGCGGTCGCAACTTCAATGGCGCGCTTGGCGTGGAGCTGGCCCTTAACGTCGCGAAAGTCCACTGAGTATTGGCCAGCCTGCGCCAGCATTTGGCCGGTGTTTACGTGCGTGAGTTTGAACTCGCGCGTCTCGTTGATCAGATCCAAAGCTTCGGGCAGCGACCGCAGGCCGAAAACCTGCACGTCCTGCACTACGGCGGCCTCCGCGGCATTTTCGCGCGGAAGCACCAGTTTGCGAATGCCCTTTTGCCGCGCCATCGTGGCGATGGAGAGCGCGCCCTTGATGGGCCGCAGGCTGCCGTCAAGTGAAAGCTCGCCGAGAAAGACGATGTCTCTCAACTCACTCTTCGTCAGCGCGCCGGTAGTTCCCAGAATTCCCAGCGCAATGGGCAGGTCGAAACCCGAGCCCTCTTTCTTGACGTCCGCCGGCGCCAGATTCACCGTGATGTTCTGCCAGGGGAATTGCAGGCCGCAATTGTTGATGGCGGCGCGAATCCGCTCGCTGCTCTCGCGCACGGCGGCGTCCGGAAGGCCGACGGTCATGAAATTGGGCTTCCCGGCAGTGATGTCAACTTCCACCTCCACCAGGTAGGCGTCAATACCAAAGACGGCGGCGCTCAGGGTCTTAAAAAGCATGAAGACGATTCACCATGGTTGCTGCAAGGGCAGGCATTATAACAGAGCGCCTGAAGTGGTGAACGGTTGAGCGACGTTTGGTATTCACTCATCGACGTGCCGAAGTCGATTGCAGTCTGTTGTCTCTGGTGAGAGAATCTTCTTCCATAGCCCCTCAGCCCGATGAAAGGAGCACCCATGCCATCGATACGATACGTCCCAATTCCCGGGAGCGAGCGCACGCCCGTGCCCGGCGCTGCCAAAATCCGCCCCGTGGACCCCAAGGAACCCGTGCAGGCAACCGTAATGCTGCGTGCACGCAAAAGGCCGAAGGGAGCAAAGCCACTCGAGCGTTTGATTGCAGGCGGCCAACGCCTGAGTCGCAGTCAGTACGAAGCCCTCTACGGCGCCGACCCGCAGGACGTGAAGAATGTGGAAAAGTTTGCTCGCACGCACAAGCTGAAGGTCTCAAAAGTGAATCGCGGCGCACGCACTCTTATGCTTTCCGGACCCGCTGCGGCTTTCAACAATGCCTTTCAGGTTGATCTGGCGCACTACGAGGGTCCCGAGGGAAAGTATCGCGGGCGCACCGGACCGGTCTCGATCCCCGCCGCGCTCAAAGGAGTAATCCTCGGTGTACACGGGCTCGACAATCGGCCGCACGCGCGGGCGCATTTTCGTCTGGCATCAGCAGCGCGCGGCGCCGCACACCCGCAGGCGGCACAATCCGTCTCTTACACGCCGCCGCAGGTGGCGCAATGCTACGACTTCCCTTCCAGTGTGAACGGCCAGGGACAGACCATCGGAATTATTGAGCTGGGCGGCGGGTACACGGCATCCGATCTGAGCTCTTATTTCAGCGCGCTGGGAATTTCTCCCGCGCCGAGCGTCACGGCTGTTTCGGTGGACGGCGCCCAGAACCAGCCCACCGGAAGCACCAACGGACCCGACACGGAGGTGATGCTCGACATCGAAGTGGCCGGGGCCGTCGCGCCCGCAGCGAAAATTGTGGTCTACTTCGCGCCCAATACGGACGCGGGATTTCTGGACGCCATCAACCAGGCGGTGGGCGACAAGCAGAACAACCCGTCGGTGATCTCCATCAGTTGGGGCGGGCCGGAATCCACGTATACTGCGCAGTCGTTGCAATCTTACAACTCCGCGCTGCAATCCGCCGCGGCCGTGGGTGTGGGCGTTTGTGTCGCAGCGGGTGACAATGGTTCCACGGACGGCGTTAGCGATGGCCTTCAACACGTCGATTTCCCCGCTTCCAGCCCCTACGCGCTGGCCTGCGGCGGAACGCACATGGTCGCGAGCGGCGGCAGCATTTCCAGTGAGAGTGTTTGGAACGATCAGCCCTCTGACGGCGCGACAGGCGGCGGAGTGAGCGCCACATTTCCGCTCCCCACCTGGCAATCGGGCGCGCACGTGCCGCCGTCTGTGAATCCCGGCGCTTTTGCCGGCCGTGGACTTCCTGATGTCGCCGGCGATGCTGATCCCGAGACGGGATATCAGGTGGAGGTCGACGGCTCAAACACCGTGGTGGGTGGGACCAGCGCGGTTGCGCCGCTATGGGCCGGCTTGATCGCGCGCTTCAATTCCGGATTGAAATCCACTGTTGGTTATCTGAATCCGACCATTTACCAGCAGATCGCCGCCACGGCCGGGACATTTCGCGACATCACCTCCGGCAACAATGGCGCCTACCAGGCCGGGCCGCGGTGGGACGCCTGCTCGGGCTGGGGCAGTCCGAATGGAGCAGCGATTTTCCAGGCACTCTCCGCCGCGCCGTCAGGCACGACTCCGGCGCCGACTTCCCCATCTTCGGGAAAGAAGAAACGCAAGCGGCGGTAGGCGGAGGTGGCACGGGCATCCTGCCCGTAACGCCTTCACGGCCAGGATGCCCGTACCACGAAATCGCAACGAGGAATGTCATGCCCTCCACGCACACGCTCATCGTCGAGCCTGACGACGGCCGTACTGCCGTTCTGCAGGCCCTGAATGTCGCGACGAAGAGCATCGACCTGACGATTTACCAGCTCAGCGATCCGCAAATCATGTCCGCCCTGGAGTCGGCCCAGGCGCGCGAGGTCGCAGTGCGCGTTTTGTACAACTGGAATTCCTTCACCGCGCGCCTGCGGCAGACCGACATTACGCCGAACATCCAGAAACTCACGCAGGCGGGAATTCAGTGCAAGCCCGCGCCTGCCACCTTCGAAGTGACACATGAGAAGGCCTTCGTGATCGACGGCTCGAGCGCCATTGTGATGAGTTTCAACCTTACTTCGCAGTATTTCGGGGGTACGCGCGATTTCGGAATCATTACGACGGTCCCCGCGGAAGTGGCGGAAATTGAAGCAGTGTTTCAGGCCGACTGGACGAACAAGTCGATCATACCCAAGGTGGCATCGCTCGTTTGGAGCCCCGTGAACTCTAGCGCCAAATTGACCTCGCTTATTGGCGGCGCAAAGCACACCCTCGATATCTACTGCGAAGAACTGGATGATCCCGGCACGCTCGGGGCAATGGTGGCAGCCGCCAAGCGCGGCGTGAATGTGCGCTTTATTGCCGCAGTGCTCCAAGGCGATGGTGGCGCGAACGGAAACGCGCGAGGCGTCACCTTCCTTCAAAGAGGAGGCGTGAATGCCGTCTGCAAATCCTTCCTGTATATCCACGCCAAAATGGCCCTGGCCGATTACGGAACGGCAACTGCCCAGGCTTTTATCGGCTCAGAGAATTACACCTGCGTCTCGCTTACCAAGAACCGTGAGTGCGGAATCATCGTGAGCGACGCGGCGATTCTCCAACGGCTGAATTCCGTTTATACCTCCGACTGGGCGCAGGCGAATGCCGCCGTTGCAGTCGACAATACGCCGCTTACCCCCTGCAATGCGGGTGCGAGCGCGCCCGCATCTTCAGCGGTTGCATCGGCTCAACCGGAGACCAAACTTCGGTCCAAAAGGACTGAAGGCAAACCCAAGTCGCGCAAGAAGCGCTAACCTTTACAGAAATATGCCAGACGGTTCAAAATCATCAAGCGAGGGTTCCATTCTGAGGCGGTTGCGGGAGGCTTGCTTGAGAATACCGGGGGTGACTGAAACTGCTACGTTTGGCCATCCTGCGTTTCAAATTGAGGGCAAGACCTTTGCGGTGCTGGAAGAATACAAGGGCGAGCTCGGCATCGCCATCAAAGTCGGAAAGCTGATGCTGGACGTCTTCCTGAATGACGCGCGCTTCTTCCTGACTCCTTACTCCGGCAAGCACGGCTGGGTGACGCTGCGCGTTCACGCGGCACCGCTGAATTGGGTTGAAATTCGGGGGCTTCTGAAAGGAAGTATCGAAATCGTTTCATCGAACCCACCGCCGGCCAGGCGCGGACGCAAGGTCCAGGCGTAGGTCTGCTGCTCAGGCGGGTGGGATGTCCTGCAAAACCTGCACTGTCAGCCGAACACTCCCATAAATCACAACCTGCGGAGCAAACACCTTTCAAGAATGTCCTTTCCCTTGAGTTTGTTGAACACGATTCTGTGCGCGGCATGAGACTTGCTTTCACTCCCTCCGGAGGTCGCTGATGGAGGAACACATGGTCATGCAAAAGGTCTGCCCGCACGTCCGTGAGAATCGAAGCATCCTTGCGCCGCTTGAGAAGAAGGCGCTCGTCTGGATGGCTGAGCGCCTGCCAACCTGGATCAATTCCGACCATCTGACACTGCTCGGTTTTATCGGGATGCTCACCGCCGGCGCAGCATACTGGATGGCGAATCGGAACCGGCTGGCGCTGCTTCTGGCGGTGGTTGCGCTGGGGGTCAACTGGCTGGGCGACAGCCTGGACGGGACGCTGGCGCGAGTGCGCAACCGCCAGCGGCCACGCTACGGCTTTTATGTCGATCACGTGCTCGACCTGGTGGGCACGGGAGTTCTTCTCGGCGGCCTGGCGCTTTCGGGTTACATGAGTCCCCACCTGGCGCTGGGAATGCTCGCAGCGTATCTCACGGCCGCCGCGGAAGAATTCCTGGCCACGCACGTGCGCCGGGTCTTTCGTCTTTCCTTCCTTCGAATCGGCCCCACGGAACTGCGCGTCATCCTGGCTGCCGGAACCCTTTACCTGCTTTATCAGCCCAGAGTGCGCATTGGAGATTGGGGTCCGTTCCTGTTGTTTGACGTGGGCGGAACCTTGGCGATTGTCGGATTGGCGCTGAAAGTGATGATGTGCGCCATTCACAACGCACGAGATCTCTACAACTCGGAGAGGCTGCCGCAATGAGGGCAGGAGTGATGTCCGCTCAGATTCGTGGGGTTCGCGCACCTAATGCGTGGCGGCGCTGGTGGGCATTCTGTTTCGTGGGCACGCTGGGAATTGCTGTGTAGCTCGCAGCGCTGCAAATGTTGATCCGGCGCGCCAGGTTGCACTATCTCATCGCCACGGCTCTGGCCGTGGAAGCCGCGGTACTTCACAATTTCGCCTGGCACGAGCGCTGGACGTGGCGCGACCGCGCACGGCACGAGCGAGGTGGTTGGTGGAAGCGCCTGCTGCGCTTTCAGCTCTCGACCGGAGCGTTTTCTATTGGTGGAAACGCCGCATGCATGTGGCTTTTTGAAGGGATTTGGGGAGTTCCGTACCTCATTTCGAATCTCGCCTCAATCGGCGCCTGCTCGATTCTGAATTTCCTTGCCAACGAGTGGTGGGTGTTCAGCAACCGGGAAAAGTCGGCCATGGGAGGCTCTAGCGGTCTGAGGGGGTTACTCGGGCAAGCGCGCGCCGTGCGTCTGCGTAGTTGGGGCTGATCTGCAAGGCCTCCTGGAACTCCCGCGCGGCTTCGGCCTTCTGGCCTTGACCCTCTGCAAGCAGGCCGAGTTGGTAATGCGCTTCGGCGGAGCGCGGATTAGCGGCGAGAGCGGCGCGGAAATGCTGCGCGGCTTCGGCCATGGCGTGTCCGCGGGCGGCAAGCAAGCCGAGCCCGAAGTGCGCCTCGTAATCCTGGGGAGCGAAGGTGAGAAGGCGCTCAAATTCCGCGGCGGCTCGATTCAAATCACCTACCGCGAGCCAGACGTCGCCGAGCAATTCCTCCGCCTCGACGTTGTGCGGGTCGAGCGTCAGTGCGGCTCTAAGCTGACTTGCGGCATCGGGGTAACGGTGCAAGCCAATCAGCGAGCGCGCCAGGTCGATGTGCGCGGGCAAGTTGCGGGGATCGTCGCCAAGGATTCCCTGAAACGCTTCGACTGCTTCCTCCGCATGGCCGGTGCGCGCCAGATGTCCCGCCAGCATGTAGCGCTTGAACTCAGGCAGCCGGTCTTTGGGATCGACGCCGGAATCATCAAGCGCGGGATGGGCCGAAGACATCGCGAGATAACCAAGCGAACGCAGATTCTCGGCGGCGCTGGGCACAGCGTTCGCCGTGCTCGCGGAGGCAGGTTGCGACCGGTAAGTTGCTTCCAGCGCCGTAAGCCGCTCGCGATAAGACGCGGCAAGGGCCGACATGCCGGGCAGCAGGTTGTGCAACTCCGCTGGATCGTGCTTCAGGTCGTAGAGCTCAGGATGAGGCGCGTCAATGTACTGATAATCGCCACGACGCAGGCTGCGCAGCACGGCCCAGCCGAACTTATCGTGCGCGTAAGAGCTCTGGCTGTAAACGTCGCGGGGCGCAGAATCCCCGGCCCGCGCAAGCTCCAGCAGGCTGTGCCCGCAGAAGGCGGGCGGCGAGGGAATCCCCAGAAAGCTCAGAATCGTGGGAGCAACGTCGATCAAGCCCGCCGGGACATCCACAGAAGGCGAAAATCGAAAATCAAGGCTCGAAACTCGCGCCGAATCTCGAGTTTCGAGTTTCGAGCTTCGATCTTCATCATGGCCGGGCCAGCGAAAAATCAGCGGCACATGCAGCGTACTTTGGTAGACGAAATATCCGTGCGTGTTTTCGCCGTGGTCGCCCAGGCTCTCGCCGTGATCCGAGAAGAGCGCGACGAGCGCGCGCCGGTCGAGTCCAGACTGCGCAAGGTAATCGAAGAAGCCGCCCAGCGAGTCATCCACGTAAGCCAGTTCCTGGTCGTACTCGCCTTGCGGGGCGCGCGCGCGGTAGGCGGCGGGCGGGGCATAGGGTTCGTGAAGATCAAAGAGGTGGATGAATAGCAGGAACTGGCTTTTGGAATTCTGCTCCAGCCAGTTCTCCGCGCTCTGCAAGACTTCCAAAGCCGGCCTCTTCAAATCGAGCGCACCGTTGATGACGCGCGAATCAAACGGGCTGTCGTAAGTCTCGAATCCCTGGGCCAAGCCAAAGCGGCCAGCAAGGAAGTATCCGCCGATGAACGCTGCCGTCGAGTAGCCGCGCGCGACAAGAACGGTCGCGAGAGTCACAGCTCCGGGCGGCAACACCTGCGCATTTTCGCGAATGCCGTTGGCAAATGGATAGGTGGAGGTAAAGAGCGAGACATGCGAAGGCAGGGTAATGGGCGCCTGGCTGCTGATTTCGACGAAGAGCGTGCCGCCACGCGTGAGTGAGTCAATGTGCGGAGTCTTGAGCCGCGAGTAGCCGTAGCAACTCAAATGATCGGCGCGCAGAGTGTCAATGGAGATCAGGATGACCGGCGGAAGTTCAGTCACCTCCTTTCGGGCCGCCAAAGCGTGCCTCGTCGATGTGGGCAGAAATGCCAGAAGCAGAAAGGGCGGAATTGCAAATCGACGCGCGCGGCGCATGTCCTCATGATAATCGACCCGGTGAGCAGGCGGAAAGGTGCAAAGGATTGCACCTCACCGGAGCGCCGCGAGCACAGCGTCCGCGATACGCACAGCCGGAAGGATTTCCGCAGGGTCGTGGACGCGCACAAGGTGAGCGCCGGCGAGAATAGCAGCGGCCACGGCGGCGGCATCGCCGGTCGACAGACGGTCCGGCTGGCTCGCGCCCCTGGTACGCCGGGTTCGAATCAGGTCCAGCCCTTCGCCCGCGACGATCGCGCGGACGAAAGACTTGCGCGAGGTGCCGACCAGGATGGGAAGGTTGAAGCGATAAAGGCGCTCAAGTCCGGCAAGAATCTCAAAGTTCTGCCGGCGTGTTTTGCCGAAGCCCAGGCCGGGATCGAGAATAAGTTGGGAGCGGCGCACTCCGGCGGCGACTGCCTTGCAGATGGAGGTCCTCAGATCGCGCAAAATCGAGCGCCAAATGTCGCGCGCGAACGGCCCGCGTTGCATCGTGGTTGGCCGGCCGCGCAGGTGCATCAGGATCAGGGGCGTGCCGCGCCGCCGCGCCACCTCCGCTAGGCGGGAATCAAATCGCAGCCCGCTCACGTCATTCAGAATGTCGGCGCCCGCTTCGCAGGCTTGCTCGGCAACCTGCGCCTTGGTGGTATCAATCGAAATGGGGATGTTTGGAAGCTTGCGCCGAAGGCCGCGAATGACGGAAAGCACGCGCCGTAGCTCCTCCTCGGCGGACACAGGTCGCGATCCCGGGCGCGTTGATTCACCGCCCACATCGATCCAATCAGCACCCTGCCGCGACATTTCAACTCCGTGGGCAATGGCGTGAGCGGGATCAAGGTACCGGCCTCCATCCGAAAATGAATCAGGCGTAACGTTGAGCACGCCCAAAAGCAGAGTGCGCTCGCCGAGTGCAACCTTGCTGCCGCGGACTTTGATCTCAAAACTCGGGCGGAGATTCACGATAAATTCTTAAGTTTTGAAGATCTGGACGTAGACCACCGCGCCGAGGATTCCGCCGATCACCGGTCCGACGATCGGCACCCAGCAGTAACCCCAGTCGGAGCTGCCTTTGCCCGGAATGGGCAGCAGCGCGTGGGCGATGCGCGGGCCAAGGTCTCGCGCAGGATTTATGGCGAATCCCGTGGGCCCGCCGATTGAAAGTCCAATCGACAAGATAAGGAGCCCGACCAGAAATCCCACCCAAATTCCCTCGCTGGTGGAAGTGTTGGCAACAATGGCGAGAATGCCAAACACCAGGAGAAATGTTCCGATGGCTTCCGTGACCAAGTTCAGCGGATAGTTGCGAATGGCAGGTGCCGTGGAGAACACCGCGAGCTTCGCGCCCTGGTCCTCCGTCCCCGGCCAATGCGCCAGGTAAGCAAGCCATACCACAACCGCACCGATAAATGCACCCAGAAATTGCGCAGCCAGATACTTGGGCACGTCGCTCCACGGAAACTTACCGATGGACGCCAGGCCCAGAGTGACTGCGGGGTTCAAATGCCCGCCACTGATTCTCGCGGAGGCATATACACCAAATGCCACCGCCAAACCCCATCCTGTACAGATCACGATCCAGCCGGAATTCTGAGCTTTCGACTTTGTCAGCACTACGGCCGCAACCACTCCATCTCCCAGAAGGACCAAAAGCATGGTTCCCACCAGCTCCGCCATAAACGTGTTCATCCGCCCCCTCCTTTTGTGCATTGTTACGGCTTTCGGATGGGCAAGAGTATAGTGCGGCGAGAGGGAAATTGCTTGGGGAAAAAGGAAGACGCGGAAACTCTCGCGCGAGACGGTTCAGGGCTGGAATACCTGATCAACAACCAGAGTAAATCCGGGGAGCAAAGGCGTTTCAACAACTTCACCGCTCGTCCGTTTCGCGGCCGGTTTGTAACCCGATTCCGCCAGTCGATGGATCTCAATGACCTGCTTTGCGGGATCGACAATCCAATACTCCCCGACACCGTACCGTGCGTACGCCTTCAACTTCAGGACCCGGTCGCGCGCCTCTGTGGCGGGCGAGAGGATTTCCACCACCAAATCTGGCGCACCGCGAACCCAATCCTGAAGAAACTCGCGATGCTCGTTCAACACAAAGAGCAAATCTGGTTCGAGCACGTCGTGCTCGCTGAATATGACGTCAAGGGGAGCGAACCGGATCTCGCCCAGAGGATGAGTTTCAAGAAACCTACAGAAAGCAAACGTCAAGTTCAGCAGGATTTTCTGATGGTAATTCACTGGCGAAGGGATCACGTAAAGTTCTCCATCCAGAATCTCCCGGCGCTTGCCGTCGTCCGGCATCGTCATTAGATCGGAGTGGGTGTATTTCAGGCTGGTGATCATGGGGGGATTATAACACTTCGGCTGCGGCGCCGGCCGGCTGTCCTGGGAATTGTCCAGTTTCCGATTTGGGTTTTTCGCCCGTGCTTACGCCGGCTGCGGCCGTTCGCGCGGGGGAATACCAGCGGGCGGCGAGGGTTGCGGCTTGAGCACCTGCATGGTATCCGAAGGCGGAGCAGGCGGTTTGGAGCGCACCAATTCCGGCAAAGGTTTGCCCTCAATCAGCAGCTTCACTTCGCTGGCGTCGAGCACTTCGCGTTCGAGCAGTGCTTTCGCAATGCGCACCAGGGCTTCGCGGTTGGCGTTGAGGGCGTCATGCGCGCGGGTATAGCCGGTGTTTACAAATCTCTTCACTTCCTGGTCAATCTTGATGGCCGTGTCTTCGCTGAAGTCGCGCTGCGTGGCAAGATCTCGTCCCAGGAAGATTTCCTGCTGGTTCTTGCCGAAGGCCAGCGGCCCAAGGTCCGACATGCCCCACTCGCACACCATGCGCCGGGCGACTCCGGTGGCCTGCTCGATATCATTGCCGGCGCCGGTAGTGATGTGGTTCAGGAAGATCTCTTCCGCGGCGCGCCCCCCCATCA
>JASHTY010000476.1 GCA_030040315.1 Terriglobia bacterium
GAAGAGATGAACGCCATTATTTCCGAGGCCCATGCCTGGAGCCGCAAGGTGGCAGCCCATTGCCATGGTGACCGGGCGGCGAAAATGGCCATCGCGGCGGGTGTGGATTCCATCGAACACGGAACCTTCCTTCAGGACGATACTCTGCTTGAGATGAAGAATCGGCACGTGTATCTGGTTCCAACGATTTCCGCCGGGTATTGGGAGAGCAAGCACCTCGACAAGCTTCCTCCCGTGGTCGCCGCCAAAGCGCGCGCGGCGTTCGCACAAATCGATCAGACGGTGCAGCACGCGGTGAAGATCGGGGTGCCCATCGCGATGGGTACGGATGCGGCGGTTGGGCCGCACGGTAAGAACGCCTTGGAGTTCTGGCTGATGACCAGGGATGGAATGACACCCGCCCAGGCACTGATGGCCGGCACGGTTAGTGGCGCCGACCTGCTTGGAATCGCCGAGCAAACCGGAACTCTCCAGCCCGGCAAGGCGGCTGATGTCGTCGCGGTCCCAGGCAATCCATTGGCCGACATCACGGCAACGCAGCACCCTGTTTTTGTCATGAAGCAAGGAGTGGTCTACGTTGGTGGCAAGTAAAACTCGCCGGCTGACTGCTCCCCTCAAAACCACCTCATGCCGGTTCTTTGCATCGATATATAATTGAGATGCAAAATTTCTGCATGGACACTGGAGAGATGAAGAAACCATACCTCTATCTATATCGCCCTGCTTCTAAAATCACTTTCATTATCACCGCATTGATTTTGGCCGCTGCCTGCGCGCAAGCTTCTGGCCCCTCTCCCTTCCCTTGCGTGGGTAGCCTGAACGTTAGCCGCTTTCGGCTCCTGATTCAACCCGCGAAAGGGGGTACGCCGCTGCCCCTGCAGGAAGTCAACATTATTGACGCGGGCGAGAAGGTGAAGTACGAACCGCTTCACATCCCTCCCGCTTATCGCGATAAAGCCAGGATTGCCTTGATCCTGGTCGCAGCTCCCAAAACCGGTGCGAAGCAGGATGCCAAAGACAAGAAAGAGGAACAAAAGAACGAGAGCGCCACAAGTGAGGAATCCGGCAAGCAGGAATTGAAAGAAGCCAAGCAGGATATTCACGTTCTCGACGCGGTGCCCGCGAAGGACGCGCAGGAGTGGACCGTCCCAGCCCGCGCCACAGTGGTGGGAGTGGTTTTCGGCCCGCACGGCCTCGATGTGAAGAAGGTCAACTCCCTCGTGGATAAGAACCCTGACTTGATTCCTGAGTTGACAGCTTACGCGGAGGAAACCGCCAAGGTGGGAGCGCTCGTCGAGGCGCTGAGCGAATACCAGCAGCAGCCGGATACCGACCGTGACATGAACGCGGCGCTCGCGGGCTTCGGAAGTCAATACAATGTCGCGATCCCCAAGCTTGACGGCACGCAAACCCCCAGCCAGCAGGCCGCGGTTTTGCTGCAGGCCACCATGCCCTCCTTGCAGACCTTCGACCCGATTTCGTCGTCGCCGGCGGGAGTGGTTGCTCAATCATCAGGATTAGCGGGCGCCGTGGCCACGATGTTCTTCGGCTCGCCCGTGGGGATTGCGGCCGGCGGCGCGGCGCTCTTCCTGAACCTGCGCACTCTGGTTTTTCCGGACAGCGACTTTCGCTCCGCCTTCACTCAACCTTTTCAGAGCGATGGGCTGGCGATGTGCGCAAAAAACGAACCTCCCAAACCGCGAACTCGCGAAGCGTACCTGTGGATGATGCGCGTGCCGAACTCCGATGCTCCCTCGGGTTCGCTGCCTGAGACGGCCTATCTGCCCATCGGTGGCAAATCCTCCGTCAAGATTTCCGTTGCCAAGCCTTGCGATCCCAAGCTGCTGGCGCGCGCACACGGATGGGAGCTGATATCCGCGAAAAGCCACGCTGACGTTCCGGTGAAAGTTCAGGTCGCCTCACCCGACGATTCACTCGAGCTTGATTTGTCGCAAACCAAGCTGCCGCCGGGTGAATATCACCTGGCCGCGTTATGGGATTGGGAACCGCTGCAGGTGAAAGGCGACGTCGATCTGCGGCCGTTGGCGGATTTCAGCAAGGCGAAAATCACGCAGGAATCCGCCGACCATTTGGTGGCTGGCGCCGGCCCGGTGAAAGTGGAATTGACCGGCGCGGATTTCGAATTTGTCCAGAAAGTGGCGATGAGCAAAGCTGCGGACAAGAAGACAACGCCCAAGGAGATCACTTTCAACCTGCCAAAAGGAGAAGCCCAGGGCGACCAGGAAAGCCTGGAAGCAGAAGTCGACACCTCCACGTGGGGAGCCGGCAGCTATAAATTGATTCTGACGCAAACCAACGCATCTTCGCATGACATTCCACTGGTAATTCATCCGCCCAACCCCACGCTCGAAGGTTTGCCTTTGCGAGCAAATCTGGGCGAAACGCAGCAGACCGTGATCCTGAGGGGCACGCGCCTCGAGCGCATTACGCGTGTGACGACTCCGGATGCGGTTTGGGATCTGGCTGCCGTCAAGGCCGACGACCACGAATTGCTGGAGCGCAAAGCCGTTGTTAAATTGCAACCGGCGGCGCATCAGGGAGACAGGTTGATCGCAATTGTTTTTGTGCAGGATATTGACGATCCGCTTAAATTCCCGGGCGCGCTGGAAGTGGCGGGGCCACGCCCCAGAATTTCAAACTTCAGCCTGTCTCTTGCCGAGCAGCCCGACGTGCAGCTCGGCCAGGGAGAGATCCCGGCGGGGGCGGCTACCAGTTTTTCGCTGCTGACCCAGAACATTGATGCTCATCCCATGCTTGCTCTCACCTGCGCCAATGACGGATTCATCAAATCACCCGTCGTGCTCCATCCAGGCGACAGAACCACCAACGCGCAACTGGATTTCTCCGGCGAGGATGGGCTCTTTCTCTCACTCGATCCGGGAGTGGTGGGCCAGTCGGGGTGCAATCTGGCCGCGACTCTCATCACCGATGGCGTGGGTTCGTCAGACCCCGTAATTCTCGGCCGGCTAATCCGCCTGCCCCGCATCGCGAAGTTCGAACTTACCGAGGACAAGATCAATTCCACACTTTTTGCCGGAAGCCTGACAGGCACCGACCTGCAAATCATCGAAAAGACCGGGTGGGACGCGAAGACCGGCTTTCCGGTGCAAGGAATTCCCACACCAGTCCCCGGCAGCGCGCAGGAGCAAATTTTGAAAGTGGCATTGCCCTGGCCGCCGCCCTCACCACATGCGCCGATTTACGTTTGGTTGCGGGGTGAAACCACGGGGCGGCTTACTGACGTAAAATACTGACGCGGGCATTGGCCCATTCCCACATGCAACCCTGGTTCATCGCAACCAAGCCCTTCGGCCCAAAGGATGGGAAGGCGTGGCAAGAGTATCGGGACTTTTCTGGGCTCTTCCAGCTTGATGAATTGGTCTCGTTGGACTCAATCCTCTGCCCTGCGGTGCTGAAGGAAATCAAGGATAATTATTGGCTTCACATCGTAAATGAAGACTTCATGTTGAGTTATTTCGTTGATTTAGATTTTCTCGAAAAGGAAATCTATGGAATTGTCGAGAGGAA
Organism: Terriglobia bacterium; assembly: GCA_030040315.1. Classification (GTDB taxonomy): domain Bacteria; phylum Acidobacteriota; class Terriglobia; order UBA7540; family UBA7540; genus Bog-366. The sequence continues at coordinate 3,550 of JASHTY010000476.1, forward strand.
CCTGCTCTGCGTCTTCCGCAATCCCGTTAGTCAACGCTCCCACGATGTTGTCCCCGCTAACTTCGAGTTCCTTGGTTATGACCTATGTGAAACGCAAGGCGGCATAAGCGCCCTCTGCAATTGCGGAGGATTCCCTGAGGTTTTTTCGAACAGCGAGCTTTCGTCCAAAGGGCTGCTGCGCTCCCATACTCGTGCGGTTGAAGTACAAGGGCAGTTGAGGCTCACTCACCCGAAGGAACCCCATGCTGATTGTCACGTTTGGGCTATCTTTCGTGCCCACTAGCGCTTCTCCATGGGCACCACATCACGCTTATCATGGCCGGTATAAATCTGCCGCGGACGCGAGATTTTCTGTTCGGGATCGATCACCAGCTCCTCCCATTGCGCCAGCCAGCCCGCCGTCCGTGGAATGGCGAACAGCACTGTAAACATTTCCGGATGGAATCCCATAGCCTGATAAATGATCCCGGAATAGAAATCGACATTGGGGTAGAGCTTGCGCTTCACAAAGTATTCGTCTTCCAGCGCGATGCGTTCCAGTTCGAGGGCGATATCGAGCTTTGAGTTCTTGCCGGTAATCTCAAACACCTGCTCGGCGGTCTGCTTGATAATGCGCGCGCGGGGATCGTAGTTTTTGTAGACGCGGTGGCCGAAGCCCATCAGCTTGCCTTTGCCTTCCTTGATTCCCTTGATGTAAGCCGGCACGTGGTCCTTGGAACCGATTTCGTCCAACATGCGCAGCACTTCCTCATTCGCGCCACCGTGGAGGGGGCCGGAAAGCGCTGCCGCGGCCGCCGCCGTGGCCACAAAGGGATCGGCCTGCGAGCTGCCTACCGATCGCATGACGTTGGCGCT
>JASHTY010000477.1 GCA_030040315.1 Terriglobia bacterium
CTGGCCGCCCCCAGCGGCGCCAGCCCTGCAAGCGACTTCTGGGACCTCGGCTTGCCCTTTTTCTTCGGCAAACAGGTCTTTGTTGGAATTGCCGGGGGCCCGGCCTACCCCAACGGCTACTGGGCGTTCTAAGCGTCCGGGAAAGGGGGAAACTTGCGGCGCAAACCTGCAATTCCCGGCTTCTACAAAATTCAGTAACTCACTGTGCATTCAATGACTTCTGGGCTTCGTTTTTGAAAAGCTGCCTCTTCCGGCCCTTTGTTTTCAATATGTTCTGGGCTTCGTTTTTTTCGGGCTTTTTGTCGTACTCGCTGGAAGCCACTGGTGACCCGCACGACCGCGGAGGCAGAAAATTGCCAACATAATGTGGGTGAATTCGCGCATCAATCCACCGGGTCAGGGAAAATATGCAATTTGGATGCCATAACTGGCTACATCATCTACTTTATGGTAAATGCCTGAGGCTACAGACCTTTACTGCCGGCCCCGCACTCATCGTGCCCGCCGGAGACCAAGGGGCTGCGCGATTTCACCCAACCGACTGGGTGATTTCACCCAGATGGAAAGATGCCGCCACAGATAGCCCAGATGACACGGATCGGCGGTTCTCCGACCCATGTGCCGCCGACCTCACGGCCTGCTGGCGCAAGAAAGGCCCACGACATGAAAAGCGTGTTGTGGCTACGCTGAGGTGAAGCCAAGCACGGAATTTCACGTCCCGCCCGGTCGCGCCAGTAAGCTGCGAAAGCAAAGCGACAGCTTCGCGGTCGCACTCCGAAGGCGCTGCGCGCATTCAGAGACGCCGGCATTGCATTCAGCAGCAGGATTGATGCTGCTAAGCGCTGTTGGATCCTAACTTGTAAATATTGGCTAAGGACGGTGCATCGCTGGCCGGCGCAGACACCCGCCTTTTAGTGTGTGCGCTCCCGAAGACATTTTGCCATGTCACACGCAGAGATTGAAATGCATCTCTGCGCCAGCCCACGAGTGCAGCGGCTACCGCCGCCGGATAGTCTATCTCTTATTCCATACCCCTAATCCCTTGCCTTTCCCGGCCCACACTCCAATAATGGAGGCATGATCACGCGCAATAATGCCCGCCTGACGCTGGAGGGCGCGCGAGCCATTCTGGCCGCGGCGGAGGCCAAGGCGCTGGAGATGAGGATTCCGCAGAACATCGCGATCGTGGACGAGGGCGCGCACTTGCTGGCATTCGCGCGCATGGATGGGGCCAAGCTTTCGTCCGTGGAGGTGGCGCTGACCAAGGCGCGCAGCGCGGCGCTGCGCCGGGCTCCGACGGGCCCTACGCCTTCAGGCGACCCGACGGTGATGAATTCCCTCGGGCTGGCGCTCGCTTCCGACGATCGCCTCACCTGCCTGCGCGGCGGGCTTCCGCTGGTGGTGGACGGCCAATGCGTCGGCGCCGTTGGAGTGAGCGGCGGCCCGGAAGCGGACGATGTGGCCGTGGCGCAGGCCGGGGTGGAGGCGCTCGCGAGGTTCGCGCAATGACCAGCACGGCGCAAAGTGCGACGAAATCGATGCCGGACTACTCGCACGGCAAGCAACTTGCCCAACAGATTTTTCATGAGACGCTGGCGGCCATTGACGTTCGCCATGCGATGCAGGCGAAGCTGAAATTTGAAGATGGCGTGCTTCTGGCCGGCGAGGGCGTTTATCCGCTCACGCGCCCGCCCCGCGTGGTGGCGTTCGGCAAGGCCGCCAATCGCATGGCTGCGGTGCTGGATGAAATTCTGGCGGGAGGAATCGAGGCCGGCGTCTGCGTTTCACCGGCCGAGACGTCCAGGAAGCTTGCAAACTTCCAATATTTTGTGGGCGGGCACCCGTTTCCCAACCCCGCAAGTCTGGAGGGCGCGCGGGCTGCGATCGATTTGGTCCGCCACCTTCGGCGCGAAGACACGGTCATCTTCCTGGTTTCAGGAGGCGGGTCGGCAATCCTTGAGTTGCCCATGGATCCCGGCATTACGCTTGCCGATTTGATCGAATTCAACCGTGCCGTGGTGACTTCGCACCTTCCCATCGAGCAGATCAACGTCCTGCGCAAGCACCTTTCCGCAGTCAAGGGCGGCAGGCTGGCCGAGTGCGCTTACCCGGCGCGGCAGGTGACGATTTTTGTCTCCGACGTGCCGGATGGTTTGGCTTCCATGGTGGCTTCCGGACCCACCATGCCGGATGAATCCACCACCGAGCAGGCTTATGAGCTGGCGAAGCAGAATAATCTGGCGCCGAAATTCCCCGCCGGCATTCGCGGATACTTCGAGCGCCGCGAACTGCCCGAGACGCCCAAATCGGACGACCCGCGCTTCGCCGATTGCCACTATTTTCCCCTCCTGTCCAACCAGGACGCGGTGGAGGCTGCTTTGGCAGCAGCGCAGAAGCTGGGATTCGCCGCGGAGAAGGATTCGGGTTCCTGGGACGCGGATTACCGGGAGGTGGCGCGCTCGAACGCCGCCGCATTGGATAAACTGGTTCAGAAATTCAAGGGCCGGCCGGTCTGTCTGGTGGTGGGCGGGGAAGTGACCTGTCCGGTTACAGGTCCTGGAGTTGGGGGGAGGAATCAGGCCTTCGCGCTGTTTGCGGCGCTGCGTATCGGGGGGCAGCGCCGCGTGGTGTTGAGCGCCGGCACCGACGGCCGCGACGGAAACAGTCCCACCAGCGGAGCCGTAGCCGATGGTCAGACGGTCACTCGTGCCCAGGGGCGCGGACTCGACCCGGAGACTTACCTGGGTGCGAGCGACTCCTACTCCTTCTTCCGCACGCTCGGCGATACACTCGATATCGGATTCACCGATAATAATGTGCGCGACGTGCGCATCTGGCTCGACTTCGGAAATTAGGGGAGAAATTTATGGCGGAATCGATAGGCTTCATTGGACTTGGAATCATGGGCCAGCCCATGGCCTTGAACCTTGCAAAGGCTGGAAATAAACTCGCCGTTTACAATCGCACGCCGGGAAAGACGGCAGCACTGGAAGCTGCGGGAGCGCGCGTCGCTGCTTCACCCGCTGATGCGGTGCGCGACGCGAATGTGGTGATCATCATCGTGAGCGATTCCACTGCCGTCGAAAGCGTGGTCACGGGCAAGGGGGGAATTCTTGAAACCTTGCGCTCGGGGGCGATTGTCATCGATTCCAGCACCATCAGCCCCGTGGTCAGCCGCAAGATGGCATGCATGGCCGCGGGCAAGGGGGGGAGCTGGCTCGACGCCGCAGTCACAGGCTCGAAGCACGGCGCGGAAAAAGGCGAGTTGACCTTCATGATCGGCGGCGACCGCGAAACTTACGACCGTGCCATGCCCATCCTGAAGACCATGGGCAAGAAGCACATCTATTGCGGCGCGCACGGGCTGGGCCTTTCGGCGAAGCTCGCGCAGAATACCATTCAGGCCACGATGGTCGAAGTCTTTTGCGAGGGCTTTGTGCTCGCCGCCAAGGCCGGTGTGAAGCCCGAGACCATGCTTGAAATCATCCAGGCCAGCATGGCGCGGGCAGGTATTACGGATTTTAAGGCACCGTTCATTTTTAAAGGCGACTTCACGCCCTACTTTCCTCTAAAGCTCATGCACAAGGATCTGGAGTTGGCGGCGGAAGCCGCTTACGCGCAGGGCGTGCCCATGCCCGTGCTCGCCGCGGCCAAAGAGGTCTACATGGCTGCCAAGGCGCAGGGCAAGGGCGACCTGGACTACGCGGCTGTCGTGACTTTTCTTGAAGACCTTGCGGGTGTGAAGGTTCGAACATAAAACAGAACTTCGAAGCTTGTCCCGGGCTGGCGCAGAGCGAGCTCAGCTCTGCAATTCATCATGCGTGATCCCGGCGTTATTTGCTGCGGCGCTGACATAGGAACGTCGCAAGGTTGTCCAGGGGCATCATGGTCGTCATGAACGTATGAAGAACAAATCAAGCACGACCTCTGGAGCGTGGAGCGAGTCGCAGAGCTATGTTCGCTCTGCGCCAGCCGGCGACGGGGATCCTCAAACTCAAAGCCCGAACCTCTAAAGGACGAAAATGAAAACCACTCGAAGAGATTTTCTTCGCGGTATGGGCAAGGCGGGAGCGTGCATTGGGCTTTCCCAAGCCGCCGGTGTCTCGTTGCGCGCCGAAGAACTCGGGCGCGCGGCTTCGGGAGCGGCGGCGCCGCAATCTCTAACTGATCTCAAAGCCGGATGGCTTGACCTCGCGCGGACCTATCGCCCCCACACGCGCTGGTGGTGGCCGGGAAGCGCCGTGACGCGGGAAGGAATCACCTGGCAACTGCAGCAAATGCGCGAGCAGGGGATGGGCGGAGTCGAGATCATGGTTCCCTGGAAGATGTACGCGGAAGGGAACATTCCATACCTCTCCGCCGAGTGGCTGCAAATGGTACGCCATGTGATTTCGACTGCCGGGGAATTGGACCTCGATGTCGCCATGACGTTTTCCCCGGGGTGGAGCTTCGGCGGGTTTTGGGTTCCTCCGACGGAGAGGAGCAAGGTGCTGACGGGAAGATGGGTGAAGGTGAAAGGACCGAAAGCTTTTGATGGCGAGCTTCCGTACACGGTGGCGGCAAGCGGGCCATCGCCCAAGACATTCGTGTCGGATGCTCCCGACGAAAATTCGGTGGTTGCGGTGGTGGCAGGGAAAGTCGCGGGCGACGGGCTGGACGGCAAGACCCTCACCAATCTGACCGCCGAATTTCAGGGCGGCCGCCTGAAATGGCAAGTGCCCGAGGGAGACTGGCTGATCATGCCGTTTCAGCTGAAATACACCGGCCAGGTTTGCCAGACGACGGCGAATTTCGAGCAGCCACAGTGGGTGCTGGACCACCTGAGCAAGACCGCGGTGAAGAATTACTGCAATTACCTGGGCGAAACGTTCTATCAAGCCTTCGGCGAAGAATTCGGCAGGACCGTAGACACCATGTTCTGCGACAGCTTCGAAATTATGTCTCTGCCGGACTCGCTGTTGTGGAGCAACGATCTGCTCGAGAGGTTTGCAACTTACAAAGGCTACGACCTGACGCCCTATTTGCCCGCCTTGTGGTGGGAGATTGGCGAGCTGACGCCGAAGATTCGCTACGACGTGGGAGAATTCCTAAGTTGGCTGGGCCTGGACACGCTTTTCAGGACTTTTGGGGATTGGTGTGCGGACCACAACACGCAGGCCAGAATTCAGCCGCACTACCGCTTCACGGAAGAGATCGTTGAAGGTGCGGGAAACACGGCGCGCCCGGAGATGGAAGTTTCGACGATGCGATTTGCCGTGGTGGGCGACCCGCGAAAGGCTATCACCTCCGGCGCGCACCTTTATGGCCGGGAGATTGTGAGCGCCGAGGCTTACACGTTCACCCATCGCGAGCGTTACCTGACCACCCTGGAAGACATGAAGCTGGTCACGGATTCCTTCCTGCGCGACGGCGTGACGCAGTTCTACAATCACGGCTACATCTACTCACCGGAAATGCACGTTGCCCCCTCCCGCGACATGCCGTGGGCCAACCGCATTAGCCACTGGAACACCTGGTGGAAGTACTATCATCATTTGACGGAATACATCAGCCGCTGCTGCTACCTGTTGCGGCAGGGATCCTTCGTCGCAGACGTGTTGGTCTACTCTCCCCAGGCGACGGTCTGGTCCAAGCAGGCGCTTTTTGGAAATTCGCGCCGCAATCTTCCCTATGGCGACCTGCCGAAAACACTGGTGGCGAACGGATACGATTTCGACATCGTGAATGACGATGTCCTTCAGCATCGGGCGCGCGCGGAGGGCGGTTTGATCAAAGTGCGCGCGCTTTCCTATCGATTTTTGATTCTTCCCAAGACCACCGCCATGCCGGTGGCAACGATGGAATTCCTTCGCCGATTTGCCATGGTGGGCGGAATCGTGATCGCGCTTGACGAACTGCCGGATTCTTCCGTGGGGCTGACGAATTTCCAGCACAACGATCGAAGAGTGAAGGAGCTGGCGCAAGAAATTTTTGGAGCGGACCGCAAGGGAAGGACGCTGCCGGGAGGAGGGCGCACTTATTTCCTGCAGGACTACAAGATTGTGGAACCCCCGTTCGATCCCATGGCGCAGCCGCCCTTTGCGCCTACGCCGCCGCTGGAAGGCGGACGCGCTGAATTAATCGAAATTTTGCATCGCCATTTGTCTCCGGATTTCGCTTTGGAGGGAAACCGGCAAAGTGATGGATTAACGTTTATCCACCGGAGAGCCGAGGAGAGAGAGATTTATTTCGTCAACAATCATCA
>JASHTY010000478.1 GCA_030040315.1 Terriglobia bacterium
TCGATGTAGGGGATCAGTTGCACGTAGTAGTGCAGCGCGTAATCGGTCAGTTCCTGAAGCTGCGCGGGTGAGAGCGCCCAAGGCTCGACCACGGCGGGGGCACTCTTGAACTGGAAGTGGCCATCGAGTTTCAGGGAAAACGCATTGATCTTGAAAAATGCCGCGCGCCGCACGGCGTCCTTCAACGCTTCCAGGCGATCCAGGTGATGGCCGTCATCCCAATAAATCTCGCGCAATTGCAGGTCCGGCCAATCCACGATCTCCGCTTCCGGCAGCGAGAAACCATTCCGATTTTGTTTCACCAGTTGGACAAGCGTTTCGGCGCCGTAGAAGAGCCCGGGCCCTGCATTCGCGAGAATCTGGATGTTATCGGGAGTCAGAACAATTTTATAGGCTTGTTCGGCCAGCAGGTTCCTATCGCGATCCAGCGCTTCGCCGATGGCCACAGAATCTGGCGCGATCCTGAGGCGAATGATTTTTTTTTCGGCCATCTTCCCCCCAGGCCCGGCGAGGTTGACCTGATACCTTGACCTCATTTCCTCCTTGAGACTTCCCACCGCCACGTCCGAGGGCGACACGCCCTCGGCGAGGTCCAGCCGCCAACCGTCCCCGAAGGCGAAATCCGCGCTCCCCAGATTGACCTTTTGCGGCTCCGGCATCACCGTATAACCGCGGCTGAAGAGCGGCGAAACCGTCTCGGAAAATCCCGGGCGAGCAAGCAACAGCAAAAGCAGGACTCCATACACCCACGATGCTCGCAATTTACGCCGCAAGGAACCCACCTCTGCCGAAAAAATTCCGCAATCAGGCACACTAAAGCGCCACAGTATACACCGTGTCCTTGCGGCAAGGCTGGGGTGATGACGTCGAAAGGCGATTTGGTGGTGAACCTGCGCGTACGTACATGCAATATAGTATGAATTCGCTGAGCAATCGTCACGCAGGTCTGCCTGAAGCGGAAAAAGGGGGAATAGATCATGCCAAAAATGCGAAACGGTTCATCTCGACGGAGATTCCTCAGCCGTGTCGCGAGCGCGGGGGTGATGGCCAGCCTTCCCTACAGGGGGTCAGCAGGGGCAGCAGAAAATGCGTCACCCGGCCGCCTGCCGATCATTTACTTCTCCAAGCACCTGCAGTGGCTTGATTGGGAACACATGGCGGGAACTGCCAAGGAGTTGGGTTTCGACGGGCTGGACGTGACGGTACGCCGGGGCGGACATGTTGAACCCGAGCGCGTGGAGGCGGATTTGCCCAAGATGGCGAAAATCGTGCGCGCCGCGGGTCTGGAAATTCCTATGATCACGGCAGGAATTGTGGACGTTGATTCTCCGCACGCGGAAGCAATCATTCGGGCCGCCAGCGAGGCAGGGATTCCTCGCTACCGGTGGGGCTGGTTCTCCTGGTCGGATGATCGAGAAGTGCCCGACCTGTCCAACTTCCATCTGAGCATTGAGAGGCCTGCAGGACTGCTTCTCGACCTTCCAGCACGGCTCGAGCAATTGAGGAGGAGTGTGGCCAGGCTGGCGGCGTTGAACGAGAAATATCAAGTCTGTGCCATGTACCACAACCATTCGGGTGCAATGGTCGGTGCGTCGGTCTGGGACCTCTGGGTGCTGATCAAGGACTTTGACCCGCGCTGGGTGAGTTCGAACTTTGACATCGGCCATGCCACGGTGGAAGGTGGACTGGGCGGATGGGTCAACAGCACGCGCTTGATGGCCCCTTTCATGAGGGGAATTGCCATCAAGGATTTCATGTGGGGTAGAAATTCAAAAGGCGAGTGGGAGCCCCTGTGGTGCCCGTTGGGTGAGGGTATGGTGAATTTTCCGGCGTATTTTGCCATGATCAAGCAGGCGAAATTCTCCGGGCCCGTACAGTTGCACACTGAGTATCCCCTGGGAGGCGTGGAAAACGGCGCCAGGACGCTGACCATGGACAAGGCCCAAATTCTCGGGGCAATCCGCAAGGACCTGAATACCTTGAAAGGTTGGATGAAGCAAGCGCAGTTGACCTGAAGACACCATGCGGTCGCGGCTTCATCCGCACCCCGCATTTTTGGAACAGGCGGATAGGTAGTTGGTTGGTTTGAATTCCGTAGACGCAGGGCTTGCCCCTGACTTTTGCCCCGGCCATGCCGGGGCAGGGGCACCCTCGACCCGTCGCCCGAAGACGGCTTTGGGCCGCAGGGCGAGGCGTGCCCCTACTTCAAACGGACCCACCACCTACGCGGTGGAGGGCGCCGTTTACTGCCCCGAAGCTGAAACGCTGGCCTCTGCGAAGTAGTTCATGCGTTCGAGATCGTAAATAAGTCCGGGCCCGGTCGGGCTCCACCCCAGTTCTTTCCGCGTCTTGGCGCTGGAGGCGGCAAGATCATGGCTTGCGAACACGCTTAACCACCCAAAATGAGCCTGCGCTTGTTCCGGAGACAGAGAAACTACCGGCACTTTCAATCCTCTGCCAATCGCTTCGGCAATGTCCCGCATTGCCACGCCCTCTTCAGCCACCGCGTGATACTTCGCGCCGGCTTCATGCTTTTCCAATGCGAGCCTGTAAAGATGGGCAACATCCAGTACATGGGCTGCTGCCCAGCGGTTCCGTCCTTCCCCTACATACGCAGACACACCTTTCTGCCGCGCCAGAGCAATTAGATAAGTGACCAGGCCCTGCTTAATAGTGTTGTGAACTTGGGGAAGACGCATCACGGAAGCGTTTACGCCTTTGGATACCAGAGCAAGAGCTGTCTGCTCCGAAACTCGCGGCAATGGAAAATCCGGCGGTATGACATAGTCTTCGGTCGTAACCTGACCCGGGGCGCCCAATCCGCCTACCCCCGCTGTGACAAGGAGGGGCCGGCCAGAGCCGGCAAGCGCGGAACCCAGAGCTTCGATGGCACGTTTGTCGATCTGGCAATTCTCCTGGAATTTGGAGAAGTCGTGAACAAATCCCAGGTGGATGACGGCATCCGAAGCAGCGGCTCCCTTACACAAGCTATCAAGGTCCTGGAGCGAACCGCGATGGATGTCGGCGCCAAGAGCGGCTAAAGATTTTGACCCTTCATCCGAACGAGCCATGCCCAGGACCTTATGTCCGGCAGAGATCAGTTCCTTCACTGTCGGAGTACCCACAAAACCTGTTGCACCTGTAACGAATATTCGCATTTCAATTCTCCTTTTCATGTTCATTAATAGAATTAAGGTTGGCAAGCACTTCCGGGGGAATCTGCAGATTCGAAGCTTGAAGATTCTCGCGAAGATGCTTGAGAGACGAGGTTCCCGGAATCACCAGGATGTTCGGGGAGCGATGGAGTAACCAGGCGAGCGCTACCTGCATCGGCGTGGCTTGCAGCGCCGCCGCCGCTTCATCGAGCGCAGATGACTGGAGCGGCGTGAACCCGCCGAGAGGGAAGAACGGCACATAGGCGATCCCTCGCGCGGCAAGGTCATCAATGAAGCCATCGTCCTTCCGGTGTGCCACATTGTAGAAATTCTGAACGCACACAATATCCGTGATGGGCTGAGCCTCCAAGAACTGAGCGGGGGTGACATTACTCAGGCCGATATGGCGGATCAGCCCCTGGCGTTTCAGGTCGGCGAGCGCGCTCAGCGGCTCCTGAATCGATCCCTCAGTCGGCTCCATCATTCCGCCGACCCGCAGGTTCACAACGTCCAGGGCGTCGAGGCCAAGATTTCGCAGGTTGTCATGAACGCCCGCGGTCAGATCCTGCCGGGAAAGGGCGGGAATCCATGACCCATCGTCACCGCGCCGGGCGCCGAGTTTGGTCACGATCACCAGATCGACCGGATAGGGAAACACCGCTTTTCGGATGATTTGGTTTGTGACATGGGGGCCGTAATAGTCAGAC
>JASHTY010000479.1 GCA_030040315.1 Terriglobia bacterium
AACTTAATGGTGATTTTGCTTCCGGCCATGGTGGTAGCTCCTTTTCTTGAGGTCGAGTAGGAATCCTCCAACTGAGACGCGGTGACGGAAAGACAGCGGGCCGTTCCGCATGAAAAACATATTCCGACTGGTCACCAAGTGATATTGCGCATAGCGTCGCACGCGCGGGAAAGGGAGTCAAGAACTTTCTGAAAAGGAGTGTTGCCAGATGAACACTGGAGACATCCGGATCTTCGTCTTAGATGATCTCCGTGTCAGAATTGCGCCTAAGTCATCGGAAACCCTGGCAATTTTGGGGTGGGTGACGGGATTCGAACCCGCGACGTCCAGATCCACAGTCTGGCGCTCTATCAGCTGAGCTACACCCACCGTCGGCGCGCGCGAGGCGCGGGGAATTGACGATGTCTATTTTGTAACATTGCGCGTGGAAGAGTGTCAACCGCGCGCCGCTACAGGATACTCATTGCCTTTTCGACGCTTGCGCCTTCGTGGACGACTGCCTGTAGGGCGCGAATCATGCGCTCGGGGTGTGGGTGTTGGTACACGTTGCGGCCGTACACGACCCCAGCGGCGCCCTGCTGAAGCAGCTTCACTGTCCGCGTCAATATTTGAAGATCGGGGACGCGTGAGCCTCCGCGCGGCAGCATGGGGCGGGGAAGAGCGGCTTCCACGACTCGATGATATTCCTGAAGGTTGTCGTCGATGTCCGCTTTCACGATGTCCGCGCCTAATTCCACGGCCAGGCGAGCGAGTGCTGTGGTTTGACCGATGTCAGCGGTGTTTTTGAACCCGCCGCTCTGAGTCGGAATCAGCACCATGGGCTCAATCATCAGCGGCATGCCGTAACGCTCGCACCGCCCTTTGAAGTGCACGGCGTTTTCAACGCAATGCCGGTGCAGGTCGGGGTGTTCCTCAAGCCAGAACAGATTGATGACAATTGCCGCAGCGTCGAGCGCCACGGCCTGTTCCACCGCATCGTCAATATACTTGCAGAACACCTGCCTGGGCGTCGGCAGGTGATAAACATTCATCACGTCGGCCCGCACCACCAGCGCGGGCTTGGGCTTCTGCGCCAGATCCTGAAGCCAGTGCGCCTGCCCAAGGGTCAGGATGATGCCGTCGGGACTGCCAGCGGCCACCGTCTCCACAACCTTTCCCAAATTTTCCATCCCCACAAGCGTGGGCGGATCGTTGGCGAAGCCGTGGTCCAGCGCAATTTGCAGGCACTTTCCCTGGGGAGTGAACAACCGCCTGAGTCTGGGTTCAACGGACATTAGTCGTAATACTCCAGGCCCAGGTGAGTGATCAGCTCTTCTCCGCGCAGATGGCGCAGAGTGTTTTTGAGCTTCATGAGCTGAATGAAGACGTCGTGCTCCGGATACAGGCTCGCGTGGCACATGGGGCTCTTGAAGTAAAACGACAGCCACTCCTGAATCCCCATCTTGGCGAGGGCAGGCGTGCGTTGCGCGAGGTCCATGAAGAGAACCAGGTCCAGGGCCATCGGTGCGGCCAAGATGGAATCGCGATACAGGCCGTTGACCTTGATCTGCATCGGGTAGCCGAGCCAGCCGAAGATGTCGATGTTGTCCCAGCTTTCCTTATTGTCGCCCCGGGGCGGGTAATAGTTAATGCGCACTTTGTGGTAGTAGTTCTTGTAGAGCTCGGGATAAACATCGGGTTGGAAAATGTGATCCAGCACTGAAGCCTTGGTGACTTCCTTGCTCCGGAAATTGTCAGGATCGTCCAGCACTTCTCCGTCGCGGTTGCCGAGAATGTTGGTGGAATACCAGCCCGTCACGCCCAGCAGCTTGGCCTTGATGCCCGGCGCCAGCAGCGTCTTCATGAACGTCTGGCCGGACTTGAAGTCCTTGCCGCAGACGGGAATCTTCTTCTTGATCGCGTAATTCGCCAGGGCCGGCATATCCACGGTCATGTGCGGAGCGCCATTCGCAAATGGCACGCCCATCTTCAGGGCGGCGTAGGCGTAAATCATGCTTGGGGAGATATCCGGGCTGTTGTTCTTCAATCCGCGCTCAAAGGTTTCGAGGGTATCGTGAACTGGCTGCGGCTCCGTGTAGACTTCCGTGGATGCGGCCCAGATCATCACCAGGCGGTCGGAGCGTGAGTGCTTCTTGAAGCGTTGGATGTCTTCCATCACCTGCTCGGCAAGTTCCATCTTGGTGTTGCCGGTTTTCACGTTGTTGGGGTGAAGGTTCTTTACCCACTTCTGCTCAAACGCCGCGGGCATCGGCTCGATATTTTTCAGAAAACCTTTGAGCTTCTCGGTGTGTTCCTTGCCCAGGACTCCGGCCTTTTTCGCCGCCACGTAGGCGTTGTCAGTAAAAAGATCCCAGCCGCCGAAGACGATGTCCTTAAGGTTCGCGAGGGGGACGAAATCTTTAATCTTGGGAACGCGCTTATCGGTGCGCTTGCCGAGCCGGATGGTGCCCATCTGCGTGAGTGAGCCTACGGGGATCGCGAGCTTCTTGCGAATCGCCTCCACGCCCGCAATCATCGTGGTCGTCACTGCCCCCATCCCTACAGTCAGAACACCCAACCTGCCTTTCGCTGGTGCAATCGGAAGTGCCTTCTTCGCCACTTTCTTCTCCTCTCTCCATGGTGAAAATCAGTCGCTTAAACCAAATCGACTATGGTTTACTAAGAGTGCGATATTTGCAACAAATTTTGTGGTCGTATTGCGAGCGTCCTGTGGCACGGGCATCCTGCCCGTGCGCATGGGCAAGAGACCCATGCCACAATGCGCGAAAACCTCATTCACCCGCAGCACTTAGTCTCTCAAACCGTGTCTTCGCATCTGCGACTGTCGGCCGCCCTTGCGAATCAACGAATCCCCGCTGGCCCTGCGCTATGAGTTTCTGATGGGCGAGCAGGACCGCCGCGCTGAGCCGGAACCACGGCTCAAACTCCGGGTCGAGCGCAAACGGATCAAGCATCGGGCGCGTCTCCGGCGTGTTGTGTTCGGTTCCATTGAACACCGGCCACCAGCGTTTTTGCGCCGCAGCCAAAATTTCCTGCAATCGCTCGCGGGTATTGCGAACCGGGATGACCTCCACCGCATAAAAACCCCTCGATTCCAGATGGTCCAGAAGCGCTTCAATATACTTCTCGCCGTCCAGAATGGGATTTCCCAGAATAGGGTAGGTGGGAATCGCCCCGAATGCCAGAAAGATTCTCCGCAGGTCGGCAACAGAGACAAACGCGTCAGGATCTTCGGCGACGTAACACGGCGCGCCGGCTTTCAGCAATTTTGCGCGCAGGAAAATCTGCAGACTGGCATCGTCATCCGCTTGGGGAGCAGTCGCTCCACACAGTGCCGTCAAGACCTCGGGGAACGGTTTTGCCCGCCGCGTGGCCACGTCGCGAAGCTTCAGGAAGGCAGCGAATGCGATGTGCCGCTCCGTGGCATTGCCACGCGGAGTCAGGGCCACAACGTCCGGCCAGGTGGGGCCATTCACGCCCAGTTTATTCATAAAGAGATTGGCAAGCTTCAGAGTCATTTCCCGATTGCGGCGTTCCAGCGCGCCGCGCATGCGCGTAAGGTTCAGCATCTCGTCCGAAGATTCTTCGGGGATGCGCGTGATGCCCTTGCCGCACAGATAAATTCTGCCGGGATTGTCGGGGTCGTTGAGCTTCATGCCGGCGTCGGCGGCCTCGCGGTCCATAGCCACGGCTTCCAGCGAAAAAGTCGCGGAGATTCCCGCCACCTGGCAGGCTCGGCGGAATTCTTCGTGCCCCGCGATCGTGTAGTGATCGTTGATTCCGAGAACCGCCAGCCCTTCGCGCGCCGCTTGCCAGACTGCCTCCGACGGCGAACGAAAAACACTGAAGGATTCGCTGGTGTGAATGTGGCAATTGGTTCCGCGATGCGGGCGCGGACCGAGTTGCGCGCACAATTGGGCAAGCGCCCCGAGGCGCTGGTCGAGCGTTCCTTCATAAAGCACGGTCTCGAGCTC
>JASHTY010000059.1 GCA_030040315.1 Terriglobia bacterium
TGCTGCTCTGCTGCGACGGCTTGCATGGCGCTGTTGAAGCCGCTGAAATGGCGCGCGTGGTCGCTCAATACAAGGACTTGCCTGAAGCGGCACAACGCCTGGTGGCGCTTGCGAATGAACGGGACGGCGGCGATAATATCACCGTCCAAATCATCCGCGTTCGGAACGTCGAACGCGTGGGAATGTACCGGGGAAGGCCTTACAAGCTGCGCTGAAAACTCCCGAAGCGATGTGCCACAAGAAAGGGCGAGCAGAGCACACGTGGCGCGCCCGACGGTCACCCATTCCATGAATCCCCTCCAAGCCGGCGACCATCTCGATCACTACAAGATCGAAAACCTCGTCGCCCGCAGCGGCATGGCAACCATCTTCCGGGCAACGGACACCCGCACCGGCCGCACCGTCGCCATCAAAATTCCACACCCCGAGATTGAGAGCGACCCCATCTTCTTCGAGCGATTCCAACGCGAGTCGGACATCGGTTCACGGCTGGATCACCCGGGCGTCATGAAGGTTTTCGTGGATGAGGATCGCCAGCGCGTTTACATAGTGATGGAGTGGGTGGAAGGGCGGCTGCTTCGTGGCGTCATGAGCGAGGAGGCGAAGTTCCCCGCCACGCGTGCCGTAAACATCGCCCTTCGGATTCTCGATGCCCTCGCTTACATCCACGCCCAGGGAGTGGTGCATCGCGACCTGAAGCCCGAAAACATCATGATCGATGCGGGCGACAACATCAAACTGATCGACTTCGGCATCGCCGCCAGTGCCGGAGCGCGACGCATCACCTTCGCCAAGCTCAGCAACACCATGGGCACGCCGGATTACATCTCGCCCGAGCAAGTGAAGGGGAAACGAGGTGACGCTCGAAGCGATCTTTATGCGCTCGGCGTCATCCTCTACGAAATGCTCACCGGCAAGGTGCCCTTTCAGGGCCCGAATCCCTTCGCCACCATGAACGACCGCCTGTTGAACAGTCCCGTTCCGCCGCGCGAGGTGGATTCCTCCATCAGCCCGCAGCTTCAGGAAATCATCTACCGCGCACTCGAACGCGAACCCGCGAATCGCTACAAGAGCGCGGCGGAGTTCGCTCACGATCTCCGGCACCAGGACGAAGTGGGAATTGCGGACCGTCCGGAGTTGCGCGACTGGCGCAAGCGGCGCTCGCCCCTGAAACGGCGAATCCTTTTCTACGTCATGCTGGCACTGATTCCCATACTCATCTTCGTGTTGCTCCTTTACGTGGCCAAACACAGTTAAGGCCCATCCTCTGCCCGGTATGTTTAGGGCTGGCATTATGCGGAAATCTAACCTAAAATCGCTCTTAGAGGTGGAACCTACATGGATGGCGGCGATCATCAAAACCAACGGAAGGGACACCGGCTCCCGGTAAAATTGCCATACTCGCTTGTGTCCGGCTCGGGAGATGATGCGATCGTCATCAACGCGGAGTCCATCAACCTGTCAAAATCCGGATTGCGGGTAAGGACGGATGCGGAATTGACCTCCGGCCAGACTGTGGAAGTGGTGCTTCTGGAAGGAGCGTCTGCCAACCCCGTGCTGGCGCGAGTTGTGTGGGTGGGCAAATCCGCCGGCTCAGATGAATACGAATTCGGTCTCGAGTATATCCCCACCGCACCAAATCCCGTTTGATCTCATTGAAGCGTCCCAAAATGTTTCCTGGAGAAAGCCGGGCCGGCTGAAAGCAGGTTGTCGCCCTCGCTCACGCGTGGTAGCATCCTCGCTTCATCGTCACGTGGAGAGAAATTCGGGTTCATGGCCGCAAATCAGATCGCCTTTCAAGGTGAGCGAGGCTCATTCAGTGAGGAAGCCACATACAAGCTGCTGGGGCGCCACGTGCGCGTGCTGCCGTGCGAAACCTTCGCTGCGACCTTCGCAAGCGTCACCCACGGGCGGGCCAGATACTGCCTGGTTCCGATTGAGAACACACTCGCCGGCTCCGTCTACGAAAACTTTGACCTGCTGCTTTCGAATCACCTGCACATCGTGGGTGAGGTAAGCCTGCGAATCGTCCACAATCTCATCGCCATGCCCGGCACGACGCGCAAGAGCGTGCGCCGCGTCTATTCCCATCCCGTGGCCCTGGCGCAGTGCAGCCGATTCTTCGCGAAGAATCCACGCGTGGAACGGATTACCTTCTACGATACGGCCGGCTCCGTAAAGATGCTGGCCGAGCAACATCCGCCCGGAGCCGCCGGCATCGCCAGCCGCATCGCCGCGGAGGTCTACCACGCGCGCATCCTAGCGACCCACCTGGAAGACCATCGCGAGAACTACACGCGCTTTCTTCTGCTCTCCAAGACCCCGCGCGTCAGCCGCAAAGCCAACAAAGTCTCGATTGTGTTCTCCACCCGCAACGTTCCGGGGGCTCTCTACAGATGCCTCAGCGTGTTTGCCTTGCGCGATATCGATTTGACTAAAATGGAATCGCGCCCCCTGCGCGGCCGCCCCTGGGAGTACTTCTTCTACATCGATTTCGTCGGGAACGTAAATGAAGACCGCTGCCAGAAGGCCTTGGCGCATTTGAGCGAAGTCGCCAACTTTTTGCGCGTGCTGGGGTGTTACGAAAGTGCGAAGAGGTAAGACTATACCGCGGAGTTCCAAATATGCCTTATCCTGATATTGTCCGGCGCAGTTTCCTGAAGACCATTCTGGCCTCTCCCGCCGCAGCGCTGATCCCCGGCCATTTGCGCGCCGAGGCGGAAACCGCTGCGGCGCTCCGCACCTTCAAGCTGGGAGCGATTTCCGACGGCTTTTCCGACGACTTTGAAGAAGCGCTTAAAATCATGAAGGGCTATGGCCTTCATTGGGTCGAGATCCGCCATCTTTGGGGCCGCGTTTACAACACGGAGGCGAGCCAGGAGGATATTCAGCGAGTGCGCAGTCTGCTGGACCAATATGGATTTCGAGTTTCCGTGGTGAGCACGGCGCTGTATAAGTGCACGCTGCCGGGCACAGAGATCGTGGTGAAGGAGAAGGACGCCTACCCTTACTCCGGTCAGATGGACTTGATAAAGCGCGCGGCGGACCGCGCCCATGCCTGGGGCACAGAAACCCTGCGCGGCTTCAGCTTCTGGCGCGTCGCCCAGCCGCAGAAGGTTGCCGGACGCATAGCTGAGGAACTCGAAAAGGCCGGAGCCGTGGCGAAAAGTGAAGGCGTGCGCATCGCGATTGAGGACGAAGGCTCGTGCAATGTGCGAACCGGGCACGAGCTGGCTCTGCTCTTAAAGGCGGTAAGGTCTCCCAACATCGGCGCCAACTGGGACGTTGGCAATCCCTGGTTCGGCGGTGAGGCCTCTTTCCCCTCCGGCTACGACGAATTGCCCAAGGAGCGAATCTGGCACATGCACCTGAAGGGTGTACAGTGCGAGTCACCGGGAATCAAGTGCACCAACGCCTTCGCGGACCAAGGCAGCATCGACCTGCTGGGCCAGCTCCGCGCCCTTCGCCGCGACCACTATGCCGGCACGATGTCGCTGGAGTGCGAATACAGCGCGCCCGGAATGTCGCACCTGCAAACCACTGAACGATCAATGGAAGGGCTGCTGAGGGTAGCGGCAAAAGCCGCGGCGTGAGCGGGCGTCATCCCGTGATCCCTTGCCCCGCGAGGGCGATGTTGTTGCGGCTGGTGTTTTTGACCAGGTACATGGCCTCGTCCGCCTGCGCCAGGAGTTCCTTGCGCGTGCGGCCGTCCACGGGGAAGGCCGCCACTCCAAAGCTGGCGGTGACCTTGATGTTCAACTTCTCTTCCGTGAAGAATGTGCGGTGGAGCAGCAATTCGCGGATGCGCCGCACCACCATCAAGGAGTTTTCCTTGGACGTTTGGGGAAGCAGGACCACGAATTCGTCGCCGCCGTAGCGGAAGGCGTAGTCGATCATGCGTAAATGCCCCTTGATGCTGTCGCCAATCATCCACAGAAGCTTCGAACCCACCAGGTGGCCGTGGACATCATTGACCTGTTTGAAGTGATCCAGGTCAATGAAAATCACCGAGAATTCATATCCATAGCGGTTGGAACGATAAATCTCCGTATCGAGCACGAAATTCAGGTGACGGGCGTTGTAAAGCGCCGTGCAGTCGTCGGTAATGGTGAGCTCGTGGATGCGTTGCACGTAGCGGGCGTTTTCGAGCGCAATGGCCACGTAATCCGCCAAGCTCTTGAGGATGGGAATATCATCGTTACCGAAGCTGGGTTTGCCGAGGGCGTTCACCAGCTCAATGACGCCCAGCACGTGACCGTGGGCCTTGATGGGCACGCAGACGATGGAACGTGTTTCATTGTGGGTCAGCTCATCGATCTTGTGGGTGAAGCGCGGGTCTTTGTTGGCACTTTCCACCAGCACCGGCTCACCGGTCTGTGCCACCCATCCTGCCACACCCTCGCCGAGCTTCAGGCGCACATCGCGCAGCTTTTCTGCACCCGCCCCGATGGCAATCTCGAAATACAGCTCCTGTGTTTCCTCGTCGAGCATGAGCAGCGACCAGGTATCCGGTTGCAGCATGTCGCTGATCTTTTCCATAATGGTCTGCAGGATTTTCTGCAAATCCAAAGTGGAGAAAAGGGCCTTCCCTACTTCGTGAAAGAGGGACAAGCGTTCGACCTGGCGTTTCAGTTCAGCAATTTCTTCTTCTGAGCCCATCACCAATCCAAACGAACCGGAAATTTAGCTGCGTATAGTCCTTTTAAACCATTGAGCCTTTCTTTTCAACCTTTTTGTCACCAAATCGTCAGCGCGGCCTGCGCTCGGATGACCCCCGCGTCCGCCCGTGGGGTCCCGCTAAAGCATTTGACACTCGAATGCGCGGGAAAATATGATGAAAGCGCATTGATTCGTCAGGAGCGAAAAGAGCTGGCCTATGCCCGCCTTCGGTGAGAATCTTCGGCGCGAGCGGGAAATGCGAGCCGTGAGCCTGGAAGAGATTTCGACTGCCACCAAGATCAGCTTGCGTTTTCTTGAGGCGATTGAACGGGACGATTTCTCCAAGCTTCCGGGAGGGATTTTTTCGCGCAGTTTCATTCGCAGCTATGCCCGCTATCTGGGACTGGACGAAGAACGCGTCATGGCGGAATATCAGCTTGCCGCCCAACCCGGCGCGGACTTTGACCTGTACCGGCTGGTAGCGGGCAAAACGGAAGCCGGCCAGCCGGTGAAGCGCACTCCGTTGCTGGCGCCGCTGGTGGCGATCGTGCTGCTCGTGGCCGGCTACATCCTTTACCATTACGCGCCGCATGGCGCGGAAGCTCCGCCTTCGCCAGCCGTCGCGCCCAGATCGACCCAGACTCCCGCAAGCTCCGCTGGCGGCACAACGGTAACACCACCCGCCGGGAGTGACGCAACGGCGGCAACTCCCGGGACACCCGTGCCCATGAGCAGCGGCAGCAACCCCACTCCGCCAGGGGAACCGCCCGCAACTGTCAATCCTGCGGCGCAAACTTCGCCCACAACCGCAAGCCCCGCGGCCCACCCGGCACCCCAGGCCGTGAATTCCGCTGCAACCAAGCCTTCGGCCGACGCGGAATTGACGCTGCAAGTTGCCGCGACGGATCACGCCTGGGTCTCCGTTAACGCAGACGGCAAGAACGTGCTGCAGCGTACCCTCAATCCCAGCGAGGTGGAAACCTTGAAGGCGCACACGTCTTTTGACGTGCAGACGGGAGACGCGCAGGCCATAATCCTGACGCTGAACGGTGAGACGCTGAAGCCCCTGGGTCGTCGCGGCGAAACCAAATCCGTTCATCTGACGCGCGATGATGTAAAGAGTTCGGCACCGTGAGGTCATAACATTTCCGAACGCATGGTGGACTTAATCCGCTGCGGCAAGGCGCCTGATGTGGTCCGTCGCAAGGGCGCCGAGGGAGCGCTGCCTGTGCCCGTTGACGACAAGATCGAAATCCTGACGTTGCTCGCGACCGCCCCCGAACCGGACCTGCGACAAAAGGCCTTTGAAACCTTGCGCGGAGTGCAAGCCGTCGAAATTCGCCGCGTGATGGCCAATCCGAAGACCGCGCCCGATGTGCTCCACTTCGCCGCCGAGCATCTTCTGGCGGAGCGCGAGGACCTGAGGGACATTCTGCTCTGGAACCCCAGCCTTCCCCCGGCATCCCGCGACCTTTTGAAGCCGAAGCCCGCCCCCCCGCCGGCGCCCGTCGCATCCGCGCCACCCAGCCCGGCTGCGGTTTCTACCACGCGCGAGTCTTTTGCGCTGCCGGCTGACCAGGTGCCTGTCTCCAAGGCCGAAAACACCGTCGAACGCGTAGCCGACCAAGCCACGATCGAAATCCTCGCCAAGCTTGCCGCCGGCGAAAAAATTGAGGATGTCGAAACTCCACCCGAAGTCAGCAAGCGCGATGACCAACTCACCGAGAAAGAACGCACGACCTTGATCCAGAAGCTCAACGCCATGACCGTGGTAGAAAAAATCAAAGCGGCGCTTACCGGCAACCTGGAGACCCGCAATCTCCTGATTCGCGACTCCAATAAAATGATCACCCGGGCAGTATTGCAATCACCGAAGATTTCCGACACCGAGGCAGAAAGCTACGCTGCTGCCAAAAATGTTAACGAGGAAGTGCTCCGTCTCATCGCTGTCAACCGCAAATTCATGAAATCCTACGTGGTGATGCGCGCACTCGTAAACAATCCTCGCGCTCCCATCGATATTACTATGCCCCTCGTCAACCGCCTGATCGACCGCGACCTAAAGGGACTTTCGCTCAATCGCAACGTCCCGGAAGTCATCCGCAGCCTGGCCATTAAGGTCATCAAGCAGAAGGAAGAAGCCTCCAAGCCCAAGCTCCCCGGAAAACACTAAACCCATTACGACTTCGCCGGAGCTTGCTGCGCGAGGACTTCAGCAAAAACCTCCAGCATCTCGCCGTGCACCAAGCCATTCGAAGCGAACACGTCGTCGCCGAGCAGGTTGAACGGATTGCCATGCACGTCGGAAACGCATCCGCCTGCTTCCGTCACCAGCAGCGTGCCCGCAGCTTTGTCCCAGGGATTCAGCTTCAACTCCCAAAACCCGTCGAAGCAACCCGTCGCGACGCAGCAGAGGTCCAGAGCCGCTGAGCCTGCGCGCCGGATGCCGTGCGATAGCATCGTAAATCGGAAATAGAACTGGATGTTCAAATCGTGATTTGTGGCGAAGGGCGGAAAACCCGTAGCCACCAGGCTCTCACTCAGTTTTTCCGTGTGCGAAACGTGCAGCCGCTGGTTGTTCTTGAAGGCACCGGCGCCGCGTTCGGCCGTATACATCTCATCGCGCGTGGGATCGTATACGACGCCGGCAATTACTTCCCCGCGATAAGCCAGTCCCATCGTCACGCAATACATGGGAAAGCCGTGCGCATAATTCGTGGTTCCATCCAGGGGGTCTACGTACCAGCAGTAGCCGGAGGAAGAGCGATGATTGCCGCCTTCTTCCGCCACGATGGCGTGCTCGGGAAAGCGGGCGCGCAGCCGCTCGATAATCAGGGCTTCGGACCGGCGGTCGGCCTCCGTCACCAGGTCGGACCGGCGCTTGTAGTTGATCTCCAGAGGCTGATCAGATAGGCCGGCGATCAATGCTCCGGCTTCCCGGGCAATTTCCGTCGCGGATTGAAGAAAGTCCGGCATGATTTGAGTTTACCCAAATGTGGCATGGCCATCCTGGCCATGCGCACGGGCAGGAAGCCCGTGCCGCGCTGCTCGCGCTACTTCCGAGACTCGACTAAGACTTTTGTCTGCCCTTCGCCTTCCGCCCATACGGCTCCATCCGCAAAATATTCCTTCTTCCAGATGGGCACGATCTGCTTCAGGCGGTCGATGGCGAATTGGCAGGCTTCAAACGCCGCGCGCCGATGCTCGGCGGTGACGGCGATGGCCACGCTGGTTTCGCCGATTTCAAGCCGCCCCAGACGGTGAATGATTCCCATCGAGTCAATCGCGAATTTCTGCCGCGCCTCCCCTCCCAGCTCCTCCATTTTTCGAATCGCCATGGGCTCGTACCCTTCGTATTCCAGATAAAGCGTGGCCCGGCCGCGTGAGTGGTTGCGCACAATGCCCTCGAACACCACTATAGCGCCATCCTGCGGGGCGCGAAGCCCGGCCGCGAGTTCCGCAACGGAAATGGGGCTGCGCGTGATGCGGTAAATGTCGCCCCCCGCACCGCCGCTCACCGGAGGCATGAATGCCACCTCATCGCCTTCCCGCAGCAGCGTGGAGCTTTGGGCAACCTCCTGGTTCACCGCAAGCAGGAGCGAGCCCGCCATGGAATGGAGGCCTGGAAAACGAGCTTCATAGCGTCGCCGCAGACCCTCCAGGCTCTCGCCCGCGGGGAGCTCCACGTGCTCCCGCGTCAGGCCCGTCAGGTCATGCGTTACACCGAAAAAAAGTACGTCGACTTTCATACCGCCCAACAAAGCCCCCATCACGTGCGAAAATACCCGCGTTCATTCAGTATACACGCGCAGTGCCGCACGGGGGCAGGTCGTCACTTCTTCCCCAAAACGTGCCGTAAGGCGCCGCGCAGATCAGGGTACCGGAACTGATAACCGGTTTCGCGAAGCTTCACAGGCTCCACGCGCGTACTGGCCAGCAACAGGTTGTCCGCCATTTCACCCATCGCCAGGTGCGCGGCGAAGACCGGCAGCGGAAAAATTGTGGGCCGTCCCAGCACGCTGCCGAGCGCCTTGGTAAATTCCCGATTGGTCACCGGGTTGGGCGCCACCGCGTTCACCGGCCCGCGCAAAGAGTCCGTCAGAATGGCATGGGAAATCGCTCCCACCACGTCGTCAATGGCAATCCAACTCAGGTATTGGCTCCCGCTCCCCACGCGCCCGCCAACGCCCACCTTGAAGGGCAGGAGCATCGCCGCCAATCCGCCGCCCTCCTTGCTCAGCACGAAGCCGATTCGCAGATTCACCACGCGAATCCCGTTTTCTGTCGCCGGCTTTGTGGCTTCCTCCCAGGCTTTGGTGACTAACGACAAATAAAGATCGCCCGCCGAACTCTCCTCCGTCATCACCCGGGCGCCCCGATCCCCGTAATAACCGATGGCCGAAGCAGAAACCAGCACCAGCGGACGGTCGCGCAAATGCGCCAGTGACTCGCAAAGGAATCGCGTGCCCTTCACCCGGCTCTCCATGATGCGTGCTTTCTTTGCGGGCGTCCACCGTCCGACGATGGTTTCACCCGCCAGGTGGACGACCGCGTCGAAGTCCTCCAACTCGTCCTTGTTGATTGTGCCGGCGACCGGGTCCCAGTGGATCATCCGGCTTTGTGGCGGCGATTGCGGACGTGTGAGGCAGAAGACGTTGTGGCCCTCCGCAGCAAGGCCGGCAATGACTGCGCGGCCGATGAGCCCGTTCGAGCCTGTCAGAAGTATGCGCATGGAATCCCTTCTACCGGCCGGTGAGAGGCATAGCAAATTATAGCAGGCACAAGTCTTTGAGCTCTGGATTTCCGGTAAGCCCGGCACTCAACCGCCTCGGTGAAATCAGGATCAAGGTGCGCTTAACCTATGGACTAGAATGGTCGTCTGAGAGCGGGCGAATCGCGCAGGAGGCGCAAGGTGAGTCACATTCTCATCGCCGGAAAAGACTGGCAGGCACGAGCTCTGCTGCGCGCGCAGTTGCTGGATGAAGGATTTGAGGTTGACGCTTGCGAGACGATCTCTGAAGCTGTGGCCACGCTGGGAACGGGCGCCAAACTTCCCGATTTGTTCATCGCCGAACTATCGGCAAGCGACCACCCTTCCTTTGACGTGGAATTCCTCGCCGCCTGGTCGCGCAAAGTTCCCGTCTGGATCATCGCGAGCCGTGCCTACATCATTGAAAAAGGCCTGCGCGGCCACGGGTTCGAAATGATTCTGCTGCGCCCCGTGGATGTGAACGAACTGGTCGAGCAAATTAAGAAGCGGCTGGGAGAGTATCGGGAAATTGAGTGATTGAGTGAAGGTTGGCTGGATTACGATGCGGCTTGCAGCAAAAGGGATGGACGTTACTTCTTTTCTCGCCACGGATCAT
>JASHTY010000480.1 GCA_030040315.1 Terriglobia bacterium
GTCCGGTGACCTTTGCGTACAACGGCGGCCCCGGCGCGGGCAGCATCTGGCTGCACATGGGCGCGCTGGGCCCGCGCAAGGTCGTGCTGGAACCCGACGGCCGCCTGCCGCAATCGCCCTATCGCCTGGAGGACAATCCCAACACCCCGCTCGACAAAACCGACCTGGTGATTGTGGACGCCATCGGCACCGGTTACAGCCGCCCCGCGGACCAGGCGGCCGCGCGCAAGTATGAGAACCTGCGTGGAGACCTTACCGCCTTCGGTGAATTCATCCGCATGTACATCTCGCGCAATGAGCGCTGGTCATCCCCGCTCTACCTGTTCGGCGAAAGCTATGGCACCACGCGTTCGGCGGGCCTGGCGGGATACCTGAACGATCATGGCATCAATTTGAACGGCATTGTGCTGCTCTCGACCGTCATGAACTTTGAAACTTTGGAGGCCTCGTTCACCAACGACGTGCCCTACCCATTGCTTCTGCCTTCCTTCACATCCATCGCTTGGTACCACAAAAAGCTGCCGGCTGATTTGATGAAGGACCCCAATCGCGCGCGGCAGGAGTCGAAGGATTTTGCCGAGGGAGAGTACACGAAGGCCCTTGCCGAAGGCGACTCGATGAGCGCGCAGGAGCGGCAGGACGTGATCGACAAGCTGAACCGCTACACGGGAATCTCCAAGGAAGTGATCGTGTGGTCCAATCTGCGGATGAACGTGCAGATCTTCACGCACTACCTGCTGGCCGATCAACTCCTGCGCGTTGGCCGGCTGGACGGGCGCTTCAGCGGGCCCGACCCTGACGGCTTCATGGCCCCGCGGGGCTTCGATCCTGCCAGCGCCGAAACCGGCCCGCCCTTCACCAGCGTCTTCTACGACTACGTGCGGCGCGAGCTGAATTACAAGGTCGACATGCCGTACTACGTTTCCGGCCAGGAATCAGGCGTCTTCCAATTCAGCCTCACTTCCCCGCCCCCGGGACCGGGTGGCGGAGGGGGTGGCGGGTTTGGTGGCCAGCCGGAAACTGCCACGTCATTGCGCGAAGCGATGGTGAAGGACCGCTATTTGCACATCCTGAACATGGAGGGCTTCTACGATCTCGCCACGCCTTATCTGGCCGCGTGGTACACGTTCGACCATCTCGATCTGCCGCCGGAATTCCGCAAGAACATCTCGCATGCGCAGTACGAATCCGGCCATATGGTGTACCTCGACTCAAAGGCGCACGCGAAATTGAAGCGCGACTTCGCCGATTTTATTGATGAGACGACGAAGAGGTAATCGGTGCGAACGGCATAAGGACGCATGAGGCAGCGCGAGCGTCCCGTCAGCCCTTGTGGCATGGCCATCCCGACCTTGCCCACGGGCAGGTTGCCCGTGGCACAAGGGGCACAGAGAAGCTTGCAAAGTAATTGGGGAAATGTTGAGAAGAATGGGAAATCTTCGGGCTAAACTCCCCGTGTTACAATACCCTCACACGTTGACCAATTTCCGAACCGGGAAGGTATCTATGCGCCGCCGGACAACATTCGTCGCCTGCGTGCTGATCCTCCTTGCCATAGCTTCTCACTCCGTTGGCGGGCAGACGAAATCCGCCGCCGCGCCGCTCACGGCGGTTCAGATCATCTCGCTGATCTCCGGTGAAATTCCCATTCATCGCATTACACTGCTCGTGCAGCAGCGTGGAATCGCTTTCACGCCTGACGACCAATTCCTGCGTCAGGTCAAAGCCGCTGGCGGCACTGACGAATTGACGAACGCGCTCATGATCGCCAAAGTGAGCAAGCCCGCAGGCGCCGATCCCTCGGCCCAGGCCAGTCAAACGGAGGTCCAGCACGTTGCGCACGCGGCGGAATTCCTGAAGGCCAAGAACTATGGCGGCGCGGAAAGCGAGTATCGCGCCGCGCTGCAGATGGATCCCAAGAACCCCGATCTGCACATCAACCTGGGATTCACGCTGGGAAAACGCGGAGACTGGGACGGCCAGGCTGCCGAAGCGCGCGAAGCCATCACCCTGAGCCCCGGTAATGATCGCGCGCACGTGGTTCTGGGCCAGGCGATGGGAATGCAAGGCGATCAGGACGGCGCCATCAACGAATATCGCCAGGCCATTCAATTGAATTCCAGCAACGACCAGGCGCACGTGAATCTGGGCAACCGGCTTGCGGCAAAGAACGACTGGACGGGCGCAGTTGCGGAATACCAGGCCGCGATTCAACTGGATCCGCAAAGCGATCAGGCGCATATCGGACTGGGAAACGCCGACACGCACAACAACGACTGGGACGGAGCGATTGGGGAATATCGCCAGGCCCTGAACCTGAATCCCAATAATGACACGGCCCACTTCGATCTCGCGCTGGCGCTGACGCAGAAAGACGATCAGGATGGAGCCATTGCCGAGTATCGCGAGGCGACACGCCTGAACCCCGCCAATCAGCAGGCACACATCAACCTGGGTAACCGGCTCCTGCACAAGAAGGATTGGGACGGCGCCATCAGCGAATACAAGCTCGCCGTGCAAATCAACTCCAAAAACCAGGCATTGCACTACAGCCTGGGATACGCATACGAAAGCAAGGGCGATCGCACAAACGCGCTGCAGGAATATCACATGGCCCTGGCCATGGACCCCACGAATGCCATGTACATCAACGCGGTAAAACGCCTCAGCCCCTAGGGAAACCCGCCGTGGCAATCAAAATGAGCCGCGCATGGATTGCATTTCGGTCAGTCGTGTATGCCTCGCTTTTCCTTGTGGCATGGGGATGGCCGGCGCTCATGTGCCGCGCGCTGGACAAAGACATTCCGCTGGTTGTCCCGGAAGATTTGAGCATGGCCGGCATCGTGCTGGCGGCCGTGGGCGCCGCGCTGGCCTTTACCACCATCGGCTTCTTCATCGTCGATGGTTTCGGCACGCCGGCCGTATTTGATCCACCGACCCGGTTCGTTCCCCACGGCCCGTTCCGATTCGTCCGCAACCCGATGTACATCGGCGGGCTCACCCTGCTGGTGGGATGGAGCCTGTATTTGAAATCGATAGCGATGGTGCTGTTTTCGGCAGGGGCGTTTCTGCTTGTCCACGCCTTCGTGGTCTTCGTTGAGGAGCCCGGCTTGCGCAAAAGGTTTGGGAGGGAATACGAGGACTTTCTTCGGGTTGTGCCACGCTGGATTCCGCGGCTTACTCCATCGCCTCTTTCAAAGTGACCTTGGAGATCAATTCCCTCACTGCGGAGCGTTCCGCCATTTTGGTTCCTTCCAGCGCCGCGGTGGCGGCGCCCGCAGCCACGGCAAGGCGAAATGCCTCGCGAAATGACAGGCGCTCGACGACCGCAATGGCCATGGCCGCAACCATCGCGTCGCCCGCACCCGTGCTGCTTCGGAATTCGATGTCGGGCGGCACAGCAAACAGCGTTTCCCCCCTGGCCACGCCCAGCGCGCCCACGGCGCCCATCGAAATCAAGACATGCTCAGCTCCCATTTGCATGAACTCGCGTGCCGCTTCCACCAGTTCCAGGCGAGTTCTCAATGGGCGTCCCAGCAGTTCGGCAGCCTCCGCCCGATTGGGTTTCACCAGGTACGGCGCAGCGCCCAAGCCGAACTTCAGTGCCACCCCGCTCGTATCCAGAATGCACCTCGCGCCGGATTCCGTGGCCACGCGAATCAGGTCTGAAAAAGTGCCGGGCGGCGCTCCGGGCGGCAGGCTTCCGGAAAACACCATGACATCGCACTGCGGCGCGTAATGCTCGATCTTCCGCCGCAGTCCGCCCAGGTCCGCTGGGGTTACGGGCGGCCCCAGTTCGTTCAACTCGGTCTCGCTGCCGCTCTTCGTGTCGTGGATCTTCAGGCAAACGCGCGTGTCACCGGGGATGCGGACGAAATCGGCGGGAATCCCCTGGGCGCCGATGGCGTCAAGAATGAATTGACCGTCGCCGCGCGCCACCAGACCCAGCGCGAACACCGTCGAGCCCCAAAGCTTGAGCGCTCTCGCGACGTTGATCCCCTTCCCTCCCGCCTCCAGGCGGACGACTTCGCCGCGATTGGTTTTGCCGATTTCAAGGTCCCGCACCAGGATGCTTTTATCGACCGACGGATTCAAAGTCACGGTGGCAATCATAGCGGTTCGCCGGCCCTATTTGGCCCGCTCAGCTTCAGCAAACTTGGCGATCTTGACGATGGTATTCCAATTCCGAGTCGTGGCGGAGGCTTGCAGCTCCTTTTCGATGCGCTTCATGGGAACGCCATGGGAGCCTGGGACGGGGCGGCTCAGGATGAACGCTTCGCGCCCGCTGATGCCGAAAACCTCCAGACCCTCCTTGGGATAAAGCAATGGGAATTGCGGGCTCACCCTTGGCCGCTCTGAAAGGAACGCAACATACAGCGTGACGTTCTGCTCGGCGCGGGATTTCGCAAAGGGATCGCGCTCCACAAGGGCAGAGACCTCATCAAGTGTGCGCAGGAATATGCCGGGCTCAGTTCCGAGCAGGGAGCGAAGTTTCGCTTTCAGGTTGCGATGGATCGCCTGCTCGCCTGCGGATGACTCAAAAATCACATTGCCACTTTGAATGAAAGTCCGAACGTTGCGGCAACCGGCGGCGGAAAATGCCGTGACCAGAGCGTGCATTTTGACGACGGCGTGGCCCCCCACGTTAATGGCGCGCAGGAAGGCGAGATAGGTGCTCAACGATAAACCTCCAGGCGTTACCGTATTCGTTCTCGCTCGGACCTTTTCCGGATGGCGTCAACGGCGCTTTCCAGGCGCCGCGCCCGCGTCTCCGGCTTCTTGGCGTCTGCCAGCGCCGTCACGTATTCGCGCTGATGGCTGTAACTCATATCCTGCCAGCGCTCCCAGGCAGGGGGAGCGGCCCTGAGCGCCCTCACCAAATCCGCGGGCGGTTTGACAACGCGCTTCTCCGTATCCAATTCGAGCGTTACCTTGAGCGTCTCGCCACCCTTCAGCCCCGCGGCCTGGCGATTGCTCCTGCGAAAGGGAACACAAGGCGGTCCGCCCATCGCCGAGACGGTGCTTCGAAATGTGTAACCGTTCAGCGTTACTCTTACGGGCGCGCGAATCTTGCCGAACACGCTTTTTGGATCGAATCCAAGAGGAATCCAGCACATGCCGCCCTTCTGGTAAATCGTTGTGGTATAAGTTTTCGAAGGCATGCCTTAGGCTCTCTTCGCGGCTCGAAAATACAGCGTCCAACCTAACCCGTCGAATCCAAAACCACCACCCACCGCGGCGGCTTGGTAACACTGGGACTGACGTCAGGATCGTATTTATCCGCCAAGGCTCCGGTATCAAGGTCGCGCAACTCGTAGTGGACGGCGTTGCCACCACGCTCGGTTTGCTGCTTAAACGCCACTTGCTTGCCCT
The DNA here is from genome assembly GCA_030040315.1 of Terriglobia bacterium. Classification (GTDB taxonomy): domain Bacteria; phylum Acidobacteriota; class Terriglobia; order UBA7540; family UBA7540; genus Bog-366. Next base: position 5,374 of record JASHTY010000480.1, read on the forward strand.
GCGACCAGAAACACCACTGCGAAATGGGCAGGCCCGTGCCGGTGTAAATATGCTGCTCGCCGTTCATGAGCACGACAAGCTTAAGAGCCACGGGGGCGCTGGCGCAGCAATCGGGATACATTGCCAACCATCCCACGGCGTGGCCGTCGGCGGAGATTTGGGCATCGTAGAAACCGACCTGCTGCGGCTCCTTTTTGGGCACGATTTCATGCTTGTGTTTGGTGGTGATGTGGAGTTGACCGCTTGGGTCGATGACTGTCTCGACGTAAATCTCTGACCCTGCGCTGAGTGTTCCCAGGCCCAGGGAGAACGCGAGAACCAACATGCATATTCGCTGGGCAAGTCGCGCTTTGTCCAGTGCCGCTGAGGGGGAGTTGGGCATGCTGTCTTTGGTCTCAAGTGCCTTCGGCGGAATGAAGGCTCAAGCCGTGCATTATACCTGACATCGGAGGGCGGAGATATTGAGCCGGCCGGACAATTTGCATCAATTGCGGATGGAAGTTTCAACCGATCGGACTGGTGCTGGGTTGGACCAATAAGCCCAATTTTTCGGACTCCCGGAAGGCGGCACTTCCCGCCGTTACGGACGTAGCGACGAAGCCGCCCTTGAGGCCCTGAAGCGATCCCATCAAAGGGGCTAAAGCGCTGAAGACGAGTCCATCCTCAACGGCGGTGTGGACAACAGAACGGACGCGATGACTGAAATCATGTTGAGTCGGCTGCCCTCCCTTTCACCGGAAATCACAAACGCTTACCCAGAAAAATTAATGTAGAGAACTGAACTTTGAAACTGACCAAACTAAAATTTTACAATTTTGTTCTTGACAAAATTAAGATATTAATTAAAAATATTAATTGAAAGTGAGTCGTGGAATGGATATTTCCAAGACAATCTGCCCCGATTGCAAGCAGCCCTTGAAGATAGTTCGCATGGCCTGCGCGTCATGCGGAATGTCGATGGAAGGCGAGTTTGAGGTTTCGCCGCTCGCCCAACTTTCCATGGAAGACCAGGCTTTTGTGATCGCCTTCCTGCGGTCGCATGGGTCGATCAAGGAAATGGAAAAACTATTTGGGATCAGTTACCCAACGGTGAAGAACCGGTTGAATGCC
>JASHTY010000481.1 GCA_030040315.1 Terriglobia bacterium
TAAACTGCGCGTACGAGCTGGTTTCATACTCATGAATGGTGCAGCCCGGGTAGCGTGAAATCAGGGGATGGTCCTTGCTGCCCTCACGGTCGGTATTATCGGCAAATCCCAGCGCGCCACCGCCCAGGACCAACGTTGCTGCCAAGCATGCTCGAATGAGGTTCTTTTTCATTTTGTCCCTCCATTTTTCGGCAAACCTTTTGTGCGCGTCTTATCGATTTTTCCCAGCTATTCTGACCATCGGTCTTCGCGCCGCCATCCTCCGTGCGCACGCCTCAGTACAAGTCCACCGTATTAACGATGGTGAAACTAAGGGTGGGTTCCAGACCGCCCGCAATCATCACTGTGCCGTTATCGAGCAGCGTTGCCGTTGGCCCTGCGAGAGCCAGGCTCAAGGTCTGGATCGTCGTGAAAGTTCCTGTTGAGGGCTGGTAAACCTCTTCGGGTTCAGGGGAATTCGTTGAGCCGCCCACCATCAGCACCTCGCCGCTGTTGAGCAAGGTCGCGGTGAAGTCAATGCGCGCCACGGACATGGAGCCCGTACTCGTAAAGGTGCCGGTCGCGGGGTTGAAGACCTCCGCGGCGTTGAGAACTCCGCCGGAACCTTCTCCGCCTGCCAGCAGGACCATGCCGTTGGCCAGAAGCGTCGCGGTCTGAGTATCACGGGGCGTTGCCAGCGCGCCATTGGCGATGAAGAATGACTCCGTGGCCGGGTCGTAGAGCTCGGCATCCTCCTCAGCCGGTATGCCCGCAAGGCTCCCCACCCCAAAGCCCTGTCCGCCCGCGAGCAGTACCATGCCATTCGGGAGCAGCGTCGCTGTATGGTAGTCCCGCTCGGAATTCATGCTGGCGCTAAGGAGTGTGAAGCTCCCCGTCGCAGGGTTGTACAGCTCGGCGCTGGCCAAGATTCCGCTGGGCCCGAACCCGCCAGCAATCAGCACCATGCCGTTATTCAGCAGCGTGGCCGTGTGGTTTGAGCGCGGGACATTCATGCTGCCGGTGTAGGCGAAGGTCCCGGTTGCGGGATCAAAGAGTTCCGCGCTGCTGATGGAGGTTTGTTCCTGGCCGTTGTTGGATGCACCCCCGGCAATGAGCACCAGCCCATTCGCCAGCACGGTTGCCGTGTGATAGACGCGCGGCGTGTTCAGAATTCCGGTTAGCGAGAAGGTCTGGGTGACAGGGTTGTAGAGTTCCGCGCTGGTAATGGCCCCGGCGTCGTTGACGCCGCCCGCGACCAATACCTGCCCGTTGAGGAGCAGGTTGGCCGTCTGGTAGGCGCGCGCGACGTTCAGGCTGCCGGGACCGAACAGGTTGCCGCTCACCAAAAAGCCGGGGGCCCGCACAGCGAGGTCCGTGGAAGCGCTCACGCTCCCGGCCGCGGCCGTAATGGTGGAGGTGGTGAGAGATGCCACGTTGGCCGCCACGGCGACGCCGGGATTGCTTGCATCGCTGGTGATGATCCCTGCCGAGGTGTCGGATGAACTCCACATTACGGAGGTGAGCTGCGCCGTGCTGCCGTCGCCGAATGTGCCTGTGGCTACAAACCGCTCCGTCTCCGCATTCGCAATGAGGGTGAACGAGGACGCAACCGAAATTGACACCAGGCCCGGGGGCGTCAGCGTGTCGGGCGTGTAAAGCGCTGCGGCGTCAAAGTATCCGTTGTTGTCGAAACCGGCGGCGATAAGCACCTGGCCATTTTCAAGGAGCGTGGACGCGGGCGCGCCCGCGGCGACGGACAAGTTGCCGGTCAAGGTGAAAGCGCCGCCGAGGGGATTGTACAGTTCTATGCTGGAAAGGAATCCGCTCGAATTCTCACCTCCGGATATCGCCACGGAGCCGTTATTCAGCAGGGTCGCGGCGTGCCACTCGCGCGCCTCGTTCAGGCTGCCCGCGGAAATAAAGGTTCTGGTCAGGGAGTTGTAAAGCTCCGCGCTGGCCAGGATGCCGCTCGAACCGGATCCGGCCGCCACCAGCACCTGGCCGCTGTTCAGGAGCGTGGCCGTGTGCAGGTAACGCGCGGTATTCAGCATTCCGGCAGGGCTGAAAGTGCCGGTGTCGGGATCGTAGAGCTCCGCGGTGGCGATGGGGGCGCCGCCGGAGTTCATGCCGCCGGTAATCAGGACCCAACCGTTGTTCAGCAATGTGGCGGTGTGCCAATACCGTGCGGTGTTCAGGTTACCGGTGGTCACGAACGTCTGAGTGGTGGGGTCATACAATTCGGCGCTGGCAATTGGGGTGTTATTCGGACCCAAACCGCCCACCAGCAGCACTTGCCCACTCGCGAGCACGGTTGCCGTGTGGAAATAACGCGCCGTATTCAGGCTGCCGGAGGTATATGCAAAGGATTGAGTAGAGGCATTGTAGAGCTCCGCGCTCACCAGGGAGCCGGAAGTGTTGAATCCCCCCGCCAGCAATACCTGACTGTTGTCCAGAACTGAAGCGGTGTGGGCGTAGCGCGCCATGTTAAGTGATCCCAGAGTGGAACTAAAGGTTCCGAGAGCGGTAGTGTACAACTCCGCGCTGGCCAGGTAGCCGCTCGAGCCAACACCTCCCGCCAACAAAACCGTGCCGCCGCTGACCAGCGTCGCGGTGGCTCCAGCCCGCGCGGTTTCAAGGCTCCCAGTGCCTGCCACCATTCCCGTCAGTAGAATTGCCACATTCAGCGCGGCTGCTCCCTGCAAGGAACCCAAGGTTGCCGTAATTGTGGCGCTTCCCACGCTCAGGCCGCTCGCCAGGCCCCCAGAACTGACCGTTGCAACCGAAGGGGTTGACGAAACCCAGGTGACTTCCGGGGTTACATCCTGCGTCGTACCGTTGGATAAGGTGCCCGTGGCGGCGAATTGCAAAGTTGCGCTGGGGGCCAGCGTGGCGGCGGCTGGCGTGACGGAAAGCGAAACCACTTGCGGGCCTACCGCAACGGTCGTCGAACCGCAGATGAAGCCCGCGCAGGCGCTGACCGTCGCCGAACCCTCTGAGAACGCGAGCGCGGTCCCGGCGTTGCTGGCGTCATCGCTGATCGTGATCACACCGGCGTCGGAGGAAGTCCAGACGACCTCGGCAATCTGCTGGGTGTCGCCGCCGCTGAACGTACCGGTGGCAGTCAAGTGGAGTGCCGTTCCCAGAGGTATGCTTGGATTGCCGGGAGCGACGGAAATGGAAACCAGATTGGGCGGCGTGAGGGTGGAGGGATCATAGAGCTCCGCGCTGGCCAGGGCGCCGTTCCCGTTCGCCCCTCCGGCAATCAGCACCTGGCCGTTTTCCAGCAAGGTTGAGGTTTGGGCCTTGCGCGCGGTATTCAAGCTGCCCGTCAGGACGAAATTTCCGCTGGCCGGGTCATAGAGCTCATTCGCGGAGGCAACATAGGGATAAGCGAAGATGGCGCCGCCGGCAATCAGCACCTGGCCGTTGGTCAGCGGGGTTGCCGTGTGCGCGTAGCGCGCGGTGTTCAGGGCGCCCGTGCCGGTGAATTCGCCCGTGGCGGGATTATAAAGCTCTGCCGCCGCAACGGGGTTCAGCACACCTGAGGAGACTACATACCCGCCCGTCATCAGCACCAGGCCGTTATCGAGTAGGGTCGCAGAATGATCTTCGCGCGCGTTGTTCAGGCTGCCCGTGAGGGTGAAGTCGCCCGTCGAGGGATTATAAAGCTCCGCGCTCGCCAGCGTGCCGGTGGAATTCTGGCCGCCCGCGATCAGCACCATGCCATTATTCAAAAGCGCGGCGGTGTGACTGTACCGGGAGTTGTTCAAGCTGCCGGTGAGCGCAAAAGTTCCGGTGGCGGGGTCGTACAACTCCGCGCTGGTAACGGCGCCGGCGGAATATCCTCCGACGATCAGCACCTGGCCGTCTCCCAACAGTGTGGCCGTATGCTCGTAGCGTCCGACTTTCAAGCTGCCGGTGGGAGTAAAGGTTCCAGTCGCAGGATTGTAAAGCTCGGCGCTGGCCAGCGCGGCGCCGGCCTGGCCCAAGCCACCCGCAAGCAGCACCAAGCCGTTGTTCAGCAGCGTCGCCGTGTGATTGTAGCACGGCGTCACCAGGCTGCCGGTAATACTGAATGTCCCGCTGGCTGGATCGTACAGCTCGGCGCCGGATACGGTGGCGCCGAGGGCTTCCCCGCCCGCAATCAGCACCTGGCCGGTCCCAAGCAAAGTCGCGGTGTGGTCAACGCGCGCGGCATTCAGGTTGCCCGTCGAGGCAAAATTGCCCGTGCCGGTGATGGACCCCGGTCCGGCCGCACCTACTGTGACCTTGGTCGAGCCGCACACCATGCCCGCGCACGCGCTGATGGTGGCTGAACCCGCCCCCGCGGCCCAGGCCTCGCCGGAGTCGCTCGCATCATCGCTGATGCTCACCGCTCCGGGGTTGGAGGAGGTCCACACGGCCTCGGCAAGCCTCTGGTTGGTCCCGTTGCTGAACGTGCCGGTGGCCGTGAGCTGCACCGACGTGCCCAGCGCCACCATGGGGCTGATGGGAGCGATGGAAATCGAAACCAGGTTGGGCGGAGTGAGAGTGGCGGGATCATAAATCTCGGCGACCTGCGGCGTGAACTCGTCCGCGTCGTAGCCGCCCGCGATCAGCACCGTTCCATTGATCAGGAGCGTGGCGGTTTGCAGCTCACGCGCGTCGTTCAGGCTGCCCGTAACGCCAAACTCGCCGGTCGTGGGGTCGTACAGCTCGTTGATCGCCAGGACGGTCTGCGTTAATCCCGCGCCTCCTGCTATCAGCACCATCCCGTTGGTCTGCAAGGTCGCGCTCTCCCAGCGGCGGGCGTAGTTCAAAATGCCGGTCAGGCTGAAAGACCCTGTATTGGGATTGTAGAGTTCATTAAAGACCGTGAAATTGGAGGATCCCACGATCAATACCATGCCGTTATTGAGCAGAGTGGCGGTGTGCTGGTCGCGGGCGTAGTTCAGGGAGCCAGTGAACGTAAAAGTTCCCGTGACGGGATTGTAGATTTCGGCGGTGGGCAATGGGCCATCGTCGTTTTCGCCGCCAGCGAGCAGGACCGTGCCATTACCCAGCAACGTCGCTGTGTGGTAGGCACGCTCGCCGTTCAGACTGTTGGTGGGAGTAAAAGCCCCGGTGGCAGGATCGTAAAGTTCGGCGCTGGACGTAATGCCGGCGTAGGTGTATCCGCCGGCGATGAGCACTAGGCCATTCGGCAGCAGCGTCGCCGTGTGACCATAGCGTGGGCTGTTGAGATTGCCCGTAAGCGTGAATGCTCCGGTAGCGGAATTGTAAAGCTCTGCGGCGGGGACGGGCGTGCCGTCGTCTACGCCACCCGCAATCAGCACCTGGCCGTTGTTCAGCAGCGTCGCGGTGTGCTGCTCGCGGGCAAAGTTCAGATTGCCCGTCGCGGTGAAGGCCGCCGCGTTCGGGTCGTACAACTCTGCGCTGGCCTGCAGGCCGTAGGAATAATTGTAGCCTCCTGCCAACAAGACCTGTCCACTGGGAAGCAGGGTTGAGGTGTGATAAACGCGCCCATAGATCATGGGGCCGGTCACGTTGAATGCGGCGCTGCCGGTGATCGAGCCGGGGCCGGGCGCGCCCACGGGGGCCGTGGTCGAGCCGCACACCGCGCCCGCACAGGCGGTGATGGTGGCCGAACCCGCCGCTGCCGCCCACGCTTCACCGGAATTGCTCGCATCATTGCTGACGCTCACCACTCCGGGGTTGGAGGATGTCCAGGTGACTTCATTGAGCTGCTCCGCATCGCCGCCGGTAAAGATTCCGGTGGCCGTGAAGCGCATTCCGCTGCCCAGTGGAAGGGTGGGGGCGACCGGCGAGAGCGCAATAGAAGTGAGATTCGGCGGTGTGAGGGTGACCGGCGTGTAGAACTCGGCGCTGGCCGTCACGTCGCCGCTTGCGTCGCTGAAGCCTCCGGCCAGCAGCACTGTTCCATTGTTCAGCAGCGTGGCGGTCTGGACGTCGACTGCGACCTTCAAATTCCCTGTGGCCGCAAATGTCCCGGTGGCGGGATTGTAGAGGTTGGCACTCGCGAGCGGGTTCTGATTGAAGTCCTCGCCGCCCGCAATCAGCACCATCCCGTTGTTCAGCAGGGTGGCGGTTTGGGAATCCAACCCCGTGGACACCAAGGTTGCCAGGCTGCCCGTGTAGGTAAACGTCTTACTGGCGGGATTGTAGAGCTCCGCGCTGGCAAGGTCGGCGGTGGTGCTGTAGCCGACTCCCCCCACCAGCAGCACCTGGCCGTCATTGAGCAGCGTGGCGGTCTGATAGTAGCGTGCGTCATTCAGGTAGGTTTGTTGTCCGGTGCTGGGGTTGGTGGTGTAGACAAATGCCTGCGCGGCGGGGTCGTACAACTCCGCTGTGTTCAGGGGGTCGTCATTATAACCGCCTGCGATCAGCACCATGCCCGTGGGAAGTAGCGTGGCGGTGTGGGCGTAGCGCGCGTAATTCAGGTAAAAATTGAGCTGTGTGAACGACCCGGAGAGGGGATCGTAGATCTCCGCCGTATTCAACGGAGTGCCATCGCCGCCCGCGCCCCCCACCAACAGGACCTGGCCGCTGGGAAGCAGCGTGGCGGTGTGCAAGGCGCGTGCGGTGTTGAGATTGCCGGTATAAGCGAAACTTCCGGTGGCGGGATTGAACAATTCCGCACTGTTGATGGGCTCCGCGTCGAGACCGCCGGGTCCCAGGCCGCCCGCCACCAGCACCAGCCCGTTGTTCAGCAGCGTGGCGGTGGAAAAGTAGCGCGGGGTGTTCATGCTTCCGGTAATGGTGAAGGTGCCTAGCGTAGGGCCATAGATCTCGGCGGCAGCGGTGGGGTCAAGACTGGAGTCGATGGCGCCGCCGGCGATCAGCACCTGGCCGTTATTAAGCAGCGTCGCGGTGTGGCCCGCGCGCGCGGCATTCAAACTGCCCGTGGTTGTAAAGGTCGCGCCAGCCGGCGTGGTGACGGTGAGCGTGGTGGAGCCTTCCAGAAGGCTCGGCGGGCTGACCACGATAGGCGGGGCGCTTACCGTGACGCTGTCCGCCTGGACGACCGGCGGCCCAGCGGCCGCGGCGTAGCTGGCGGTAATCGCCGCGCTGCCCGCCGCCACTCCCGTGGCGAGCCCCGCGCCGTTAATTGAGGCTACACTTGTTGCCGATGATCCCCAGCCGACCGAGCCCGTCAGGTTCACCGTGCTGCCGTCGCTGTAAACGCCCGTGGCCGTGAATTGCTGCGTGCCGCCCGCCACGATGGAAGAGTTCGCGGGAGTTACAACGATGGAAACCAGGCCAATGGCCGTTCCGCCGCTGCTCAGCGGCACGAGCGTGACGGGCAAGGTGCCATTACCAACCCTAGCGCAGCGAATTCCCACGCGCCCGCGCTGCGACTTATGGCCCGACGCCGCTGCCGCCAATGCCGGCTCGCCCGTCACGGAATTGTTTTGGGACTGTCCGGGACTGTTTGAGGCTGCCGTAATGATCTCCCCGGCGGCGGGCAAGTCCCCTGGAATGACCCCGAAACCCGTCAAAGGGAGGCCCTGTGGCACTTCCAGGCCCGTGGTTTTGACCGTAAGCGTGGCGGTTCGCAGGCCCGCCCCCGAAGGGGTAAACGTCACGGTGATTTGGCAACTTGCTCCAGGGGCCAGCACGCTCGGAGGATTTGGACAGTCTCCCCCCGCGGCGTAATCGCCTGTGGCGTTTCCGCCGCTGATCGCGATGCTGATGCTCGCGGGATTGTCTTGGAGGTTCTTCAGTGTGACGTTCAGGGACGCAGTCGGCTGATTGATGAATTGGTCAGGGAAGGAAAGTTTCGAAGGATTGAACCCGATAGCAGACTTTGCGCCGGTGTTCGCCCCCGGCGTCATCGACGGAGATGGTGATTGGGCGCGGGCTTCCCGGCTTCCTGCTGACAACCCGAGCAGGACAGCAAGCAGACAGCCCGTGAGCAAGCGGCCTCGCACCAAGCACTTTAATATGGGTTTCATATGCTTCTCCTTCGAGGGCACCTGACGCGCGCCCGGCTCGCTTGTTCATCCGGTTGGAAATCACCGGGAACTATGCCTGCTTTGCGGCCAGGTCGCCGATGACCGGTAAACGGAACTGCTGGCGATTGCGCGCCTTGTACATCAGAACCAGCCAAAGCAGGCAAATTCCCAGCCCGAGCATTGGACCCAGAAGCCAAACCCCGTGCCGGAGGGATCCCGGCATAATTGCCAACGCGATGAAGAAAGCGAAGAAAGCCACCGTACAGGCGATGCTCAGAAAGATCGCCTGAAAGGCGTGGAACCGAACAAAGTGGTCTCGCTTATAAGGGTCGGTGACGAGAAAGAAAACGCCGGTCAAAAACCCAAGCAAGTAACAGAGTGACCCGGCAACGTTGGAGGGCAGAGCCCTGCCACCAGCCGCAGGGTGCCGCACGCCATTACCACTCTTCTCTCCGCCTGAGCGTGCAGGCTTTCCGCAGCTCGCGCAGAACGCCGCGCCAGGAACGAAGTCTACTCCGCAGTACTCGCATCGCATGACGAAAGTCTCGCCTCAATCTGGCGCGATGATGCGGAGCGGCAGGTAATCCGTCAAACGATTTTTGGCTGAATTCCATCTGAGGACGCATTTCATTGAATCCGCGCGGCTTGCCCCTGCAGATGAGGAGCCTGTTGCAGGTGAAACGGATGATATAATTCCGGCAAATCATATTCTGGAGGACGCCCAAATGGGTTCTCCAACGCTGGTGGGCAAGGTCCTGAGGTTCGGCGTCTTCGAGCTAAACCCTGAAGCGCAACAGCTTCGCAGGGCAGGGGTAGTACTACGCATCCAGCCTCAACCCCTTAAGGTGCTGATCGTTTTGGCATCCCGGCCGGGGAAGGTGGTCACGCGGGAAGAGCTGCGCCATACTCTTTGGGGCGACCAAACCTTTGTTGACTTCGAGCAGGGGCTGAACTACTGCATTCGCCAGATTCGTGCCGTCCTCGGAGATGAGGCGCAGACGCCCCGCTACGTTGAAACTGTTCCCCGCAGCGGTTATCGCTTCATCGCTCCGGTGGAGGGCTTGGGGGAGGCCGCGGGTTCGGGCGCAGTTCCAAACTCCGCGCGGCGCAGGAGCGGCCTATCACCACGCGTGCAGTGGGCGGTGGCCGCGGCTCTTCTAATGGCGGGAATCGCGGCCACCCTTTACTTCCTGCATCAGCGCGCCTCACACCGATTCGGCGAGAAGGACACCGTGGTGCTCGCCGAATTCACCAACACCACCGGCAACCCGGCTTATGACGTTGTTTTGAAAGAGGCTCTGGCCATTCAGCTTGAGCAGACGCCTTTCCTGAATGTGCTCTCATCTGATCGAGTGGCCGCCACGGCCAAATTGATGAATCGAAGCGGGGAGCGCGTGACGCCCGAAATTGCGCGCGAGGTCTGCCTGCGCACCAATAGTCGAGCAATGTTGGTCGGCACGATTGCCGCCGTGGGCAGCCACTATTTTCTGGGAATGCGGGCGGTGGATTGCCAAAGCGGCGACACGCTGGCCAGCGCGCAGGAAGAGGCCGAGAATTCAGACAAAATTCTTTACGCCCTCCAGCGGGCCGGAAACCAATTGCGCCAGAATCTGGGCGAGTCGCTGTCCTCTTTGAGCCGCTACAACGCCCCGCTGCCGGAAGCCACAACTTCTTCTCTTGAGGCCCTCGAGGCGTACTCCGCCGCGCGCGCCACGGCCCGGCCGGAAGCTCTTGCCTATCTCCAGAGAGCTGTGCAACTCGATCCCAATTTTGCCCTGGCTTGGGCGGGATTGGGCGCCCGCTACGACAACTTCGGCCAGCACGGCCTGGCGATGGAAAGCTACAAGCGCGCGTATGATTTGCGCGACCGGGTGAGCGTGCGTGAGCGCTTTTACATTGAGGCTCACTACTTTCAAGGCTTCGGCGGCAGCGAAAAGGCCGACCAGATCTACACACAGTGGATTCAGGATTATCCCCGGGATTTTACTCCCTACGGCAACCTGGCCAACAACTACGCAAACATGGGTTTCTATGAAAAGGCAGTAGTCTTGAATCGCCAGGCGCTTCAGCTCTCGCCTGATTTCCCAACCTTTATGGGTAATCTTGAAGAGGATTACTTGAACCTTGGCCTGCTGGACGAGGCCCGCGCGCTATTTCAGCAGGCCATCTCTCGCGGCGCAGACGGGATTGTGCTGCACGCCGCCCGATATGGCGTAGCCTTCCTTGAAAACGATCAAGCCGCAATGCAACAGCAGGTAACTTGGGCTATGGGCAAGCCAGGCGCGGAAGATTGGTTGCTCTCCGCCGAGTCCGACACGGCCGCCTCTTCGGGGCGCCTGGCCGCGGCCCACGATTTTTCGCAGCGCGCCGTGGAATCTGCAAGGCGCAGCGGCGCCGCAGAAACCGCAGCCCTTTGGGAAATGAATGAGGCGTTGCGCTTGGCGGAGTTCGGCTACCCGGACCAGGCACGCAGCGCCGTCGCGCGTGCGCTGGGCCTGGCTTCGGAATCGAACGTGAAGCTGCTGGCCGCCCTTGCTTTGGCCCGTTCGGGAGACTTAAGCCACGCCCGCACGCTCGCCGATACGCTCAACGGCGAATTCCCTGCTCATACCTTAATCCAGTCCTACTGGCTGCCCACCATCCGCGCCGCCGTGGATCTGGAGCTGGGAAATCCCGCGCATGCGATCGAGGGGTTACAACCCAGCACAACCTACGAGCTCGGTTCGACGGAACTTTTCCAACTGGGCACGATGTATCCCGTCTACATCCGCGGTCTCGCGTACCTGAAATCCGGCCAACCGCAGCAGGCCGCGGCGGAATTTCAAAAGATTTTTGATCATCGCGGAGTGATCGTGAATTTTCCCCTGGCCCCCCTTGCACACCTGCAGTACGCCAGAGCGCAATTGCTGAATCACCGATCCGGCGAAGCCCGCAAGGGTTACCAGGATTTCCTTGCCCTCTGGAAAGACGCCGACCCCGGCATTCCGATCCTCAAACAGGCCAAAGCAGAATTTGCCAGGCTGCCGTAGCTGACGCCTTCATGTCGTGCCCTGTTCATGAGTTGCTTCACAACGAACTCGGAATAAAGACCTTTCGTTATCACGCGCGGCTAAGGAGAAGTAGCTTTCGTCGCCGACTGAGGAATTCGGGAGATGCCAAGCTTGCCCATGCGATATTGAAGCGTGGACCGTTTCATGCCGAGACGAGCGGCAGCACCGTTGGGACCGGCCAGCACCCAATTGGCTTCTCCCAACACTGCCAAAACGTGTTTACGCTCTGCTTCCTCAAGTGTATCGGATTTACTGGGGCCGGTCTTACCGTTCGTCGCCGAGTGCTTCAATTCGGAGAGCGCAACCCTTAGCACTTGGCCGGGTGACAAGATCACTGCCCGCTCGATTACATTCTGAAGCTCCCGGATGTTGCCGGGCCAGTGATATCGGGTAAGCGATTGCAGCGCCTCAGAGGGAATCGTGTCGATCTGTTTGTTCATGCGCCGGGAAAACTCCTGCGCGAAATGCCGGACCAGCAGCGGGATATCTTCCGACCGTTCCCTCAAGGGAGGCACCTGCACCGGAAAAACGTTTATCCGGTAGAAAAGGTCCGTGCGGAATTTCCCTTCCTCCACCATGGCGGTCAGATCCCGATTGGTGGCGGCGATCAGACGCGCATCCGTCCGGAAGGTGCGGGAGTTTCCCAAGCGCTCGAATTCCCGCTCTTGCAGCACGCGCAAAAGCTTGGGCTGGAGTTCCAGGGGGATTTCCCCGATCTCGTCAAGGAAAATGGTTCCGCCGTTCGCGAGTTCGAAGCGGCCGAGGCGTTGCGCGACCGCGCCTGTAAATGCGCCCTTATCGTGTCCGAAGAGTTCACTCTCCAGGAGCCCCGTTGGAATGGCGGCGCAATTCAGTTTGACAAAAGGCCCCATGCGGCGCGGGCTTCCATCGTGAATTGCGCGCGCGACCAACTCTTTGCCGGTACCCGTCTCGCCGTGAATCAGCACGGTGGATTCTGTCGGTGCGACGGTTTCTACTTGATGGAGCGTCCGGCGGAGGGAAGGACTATTCCCAACGATATGCTCAAAGTTCAATTCATTCCGAATTTCATCTTCCAGGTATAATTTCTCCTGCGCCAGCCTGTCTCTCAGATCGGCGATCTGGCGGTAAGCACATGCGTTCTCCACCGCAATAGCGATCTGCCCAGCCATCCGTTCCAAGAAGTGAACCTCTTCCTCACTGAAAGGCATCTCCCCCCGTCGCGCGAGAGCCAGAACGCCAACCGCTCGATTGCGGCTGGCCAGCGGTATAAAGCAGGAGGATCGAATGCCCTCGGCGGCGGCAATCGCCAACTTCTCGGGAAGGGCCCCCGACAAGTCAATGCGGTTCA
>JASHTY010000482.1 GCA_030040315.1 Terriglobia bacterium
CAGCATTTGCTGGATGAGGTGGGCCTGGCAAGCGCCTCATCACGGCGGGTGGGGGAACTGTCCGGCGGGGAACAACAGAGGGTAGCTCTGGCTCGCGCGCTGGCCAATCAGCCGGCGTTGCTGCTGGCGGATGAACCGACGGGGAGCCTGGACCATCGCACCGCAGAGCGCGTGGTTGAATTGCTCGAAAACCTGCACCGGGCACATCATCTGACTTCGGTGCTGGCAACGCACAATCTGGACCTGGCCCGCCGCGCCCATCGAACCTTGCGTCTATCGAGGGGCAAGCTGGCGGAATGGGTAGTTCCAATAGTTCCATGACCCCCACCTTCCCGGGGCACGGGAGACAGGAGGCGGGTGGGGCTCCACGAAGAACTGAGGAGCTATGTTCGAGAGGTACACTGAAAAAGCCCGGCGAGTGATTTTTTTCGCACGCTATGAAGCCAGCCAATTTGGCAGCCCCTTCATCGAAACCGAACACCTTTTGCTGGGCCTGCTGAGAGAAGACAAAGCGCTCACCAATCGTTTCCTCCGGTCGCATACCTCCATTGAATCCATCCGCAAACAAATCGAGGGCCGCACTCCCATCCGCGAGAAAGTTTCAACCTCCGTGGATCTGCCCCTCAGCCAGGAATGCAAGCGCGTGCTGGCGTATGCGGCGGAGGAAGCCGAGCGCCTGGCGCACAAGCACATCGGAACGGAGCACCTGCTGCTGGGCTTGCTGCGCGAGGACAAGTCCTTCGCGGCGGAAATCCTGCACGAGCGCGGATTGCGCCTTTCGACCCTGCGCGAAGAGCTGAGCCGCGTGCAGAGCGACAAGGCTTCGTCGGCGCGCCCCAAGGAAACATCACTCCTCGGCGAATTCAGCCGCGACCTGACGCAGGCGGCCATGGAGAACCAGTTGGATCCCCTCATCGGCCGCGAGGGCGAACTGGAGCGCGTGATTCAAATTCTCTGCCGACGCACCAAGAATAACCCCGTGTTGATCGGCGAGCCGGGGGTAGGGAAGACCGCTATTGTGGAAGGTCTTGCGCAGCGAATTGCCGATGGCGACGTGCCCTCATTCCTGAACGAGAAGCGAATTCTGGCGCTCGACCTTTCCCTCATCGTCGCGGGCACCAAATATCGCGGGCAGTTTGAAGAGCGCCTGAAGACCATCATGAAGGAACTGATGGAGGCGCAGAACGCCATCATCTTCATCGATGAGCTGCACACGCTGGTGGGCGCGGGTTCGGCGGAAGGCTCGCTGGACGCCGCCAACATCCTGAAGCCGGCCCTTTCCCGCGGTGAGATTCAGTGCATCGGCGCCACCACTCCGGCCGAGTATCGGAAATCCATTGAGAAAGACCGGTCACTCGAGCGGCGCTTCCAGGCCGTAAAAGTTCCACCGCCGTCGGAGGGCGAAGGCATCAAGATTCTCTTCGGCATCAAGGACCGCTACGAGAAATTCCACGCGGTCACCTACACGGACGAAGCGCTGAACGGCGCCGTGTACCATTCCAACCGCTACATCCCCGATCGTTTTCTGCCGGACAAGGCTGTTGACCTGATTGACGAAGCGGGCGCGCGCGTGAAGCTGCGCCAGAGCTCGCTGCCTGAGGAGATGATCGACGTGCAGAAGCGAATCAAGTTCGTGGTGCATCGCATGGAGAACGCCATTGCCAACCACGAATTTGAGAAGGCGCGGTTCTACTCCGATGAAGAGCGCAAGGAGAGAGAGAACCTG
This sequence comes from Terriglobia bacterium, assembly GCA_030040315.1. GTDB lineage: Bacteria > Acidobacteriota > Terriglobia > UBA7540 > UBA7540 > Bog-366. Next base: position 1,727 of record JASHTY010000482.1, read on the forward strand.
CGGCTGCTGCGCGAGAAGTACAACATCGATGAAACCGCCATGGGCGTGGTCACGCACGAAGATATTGAAGAAGTGGTGGCGCGCTGGACGGGCGTGCCCGTGACCGCGATCAAGGAAGAAGAAAGCGCCAAGCTGCTCCGCATGGAGGAGGAGCTCCACAAGCGCATCATCAGCCAGGACCGCGCCATCTCCGCCCTGGCGCGCGCCATCCGCCGCTCGCGCGCGGGCTTGAAGCTTCCCGGCCGTCCGGTTGGCTCCTTCCTGTTCCTCGGACCGACAGGAGTGGGCAAGACGGAAATGGCCCGCTCGCTGGCCGCTTTCCTATTCGGCTCGGAGCGCGCGCTGGTGCGCTTCGATATGTCGGAATTCATGGAGAAGCACTCGGTCAGCAAGTTAATCGGCTCCCCGCCCGGATACGTGGGTTACGAGGAAGGCGGTCAGCTAACGGAGCGCGTGCGGCGCGCGCCCTATTCCGTGATTCTGCTCGACGAAATTGAAAAGGCCCATCCGGATGTCTTCAACATCCTCCTGCAGGTCTTTGAGGACGGCCAGTTGACGGACGGCCTAGGCAACACGGTCGATTTCAAAAACGCCATCATCATCATGACTTCCAACATCGGCGCTCGCTACCTCGAACGCCGTGCCCACTTGGGCTTCCAGTCCGCCGTCGAGGGCGCGACGGAAAAGAAGGCTGAGGAGTTGGTGATGAGCGAGGTCAAGCGGCTCTTCAATCCCGAATTCCTGAATCGTCTGGATGAGATCATCGTGTTCAACGCCTTGACCGACGGCGACCTGATCCAGATTCTTGAACTGCTGGTCGGGCAGATGAACCAAAACCTTGCACAGAAGAATATTTCGCTGACGCTTTCGGACGAAGCCGCACGCTGGATTCTGGAGAAGACCTGTGTCGATCGCTCCTACGGAGCCCGGCCGCTGCGGCGCGCGCTGCAAAAGCATCTGGAAGATCCGCTTTCGGAGGCGCTCATACAGGGGCAGATTCATCCTCCGGCAGT
>JASHTY010000483.1 GCA_030040315.1 Terriglobia bacterium
GACTGCCGGGGTTGATTCGCGGCGGGCGGCGGCTCGGAGAAAACGTAATTGTCGTCCGTTTCCTTGCGAAGCTCCTCAATGCGTTGGCGTAATTGCCTGACGAGCGGGGCGCGGGAAGGATCGTCATAAAGGTTGTGAAGCTCGCCGGGGTCCTCCTGCAAATCGTATAATTCGAACTCCTCCGGAGCCTCATAGTAATGAATCAACTTGTAGCGGTCGGTGCGAACTCCGCGGTGTTTCCGGACGTTGTGAGGGCCCGGATACTCGTAGTATTCGTACAGCCAGTCCTTTCGCCACGCGGGGTCGTCACCTTTGAGCAGGGGAACCAAACTCTGCCCCTGGATCCACTCGGGCACCTTGACGCCGGCAAGTTCAAGGAAGGTGGGTCCGAGGTCATTGATCAAGGCCATTTTCGTGCAGGTCGAACCTGCGGGGATCATCTTCGGATAGCGGACCATCAGCGGAATGCGAATCGAGGGTTCGTGCATCAGGCGTTTGTCATACATCCGCCATTCGCCCAGGAAAAAGCCGTGGTCCGAGCTGAATAGAATCACCGTATCGTCAAGTTGGCCCATGTCAGTGAGCGCCTGGAAAACTTTGCCTACATTGTCGTCCGTATCCACCACGCCGGCGTAATAGTCTTTGACAATTTCCTCAAGCGACCGCGCGCAATTGCCGGCAGTCCCGCTGCGTTTGGTGTAGGGGCCGCCGATTTTATTGTCAGTGTTGGCGAAAGCGCGCGGCTTCCCAGGATAGCCCTTCAGATCGTCGTCGAATGTGGAGGGCTTGGGAATGTCCACGCCGTCGTATAGGTCCAGATAACGCCGCGGCCGGAAAAATGGAGCGTGCGGAGCCTGAAACCACAGGCAAAGGCAAAACGGCTTTTGGCGGCTTTGCTTCATCCATTCAATAGCGCGGTCTGTAACCAAATCGTCCACGTAACCTTCGAAGGTCTGTGGCGGTTTCACCTTTCCATCCGCGCCTTCGTCAATGACCGGCCAGAAATAATCGGTATTCGCACCGGGGTATCCAAAGTAATAGTTCCAGTTCCGCTCTCCCAGGCCTCCGATGTGCGCCTTTCCGAGCAAGGCCACGTCGTAGCCCGCGTTGCGCAGCGTCTCCGTAAAGAGCGGAACTTCGCGGGGGATGACCCGGCCTTTGTTGTCAACGCATCCCGTGCTGTGGGTATAAAGACCGGTCAAGGCGACGGACCGTGCCGGAAGGCAGAGCGCATTGACACTGAAGGAATTTGTGAACTGAATTCCTTCGCGCCCGATGCGGTCAAAGTTCGGAGTGCGAACGATGGGATTTCCGTTCAGGCTGAGCGCGTCGGGCCGATGACCCTCGCCCAGCAGGAATACGAAGTTGGGCCGCGCGGCAGCGGGACTTGGCACACCCGCCGCGCCGCCGGGGCCAGTGTTCAATCCCATCGCGCCCATCATGCCGATGCCCGTCTTCAGGAATGACCGGCGAGATGCTTTATCATTTTGTTGTCCCATATCGATGCTCCCCTGAATCGAATCCAGTGCGCGTGATCTTGAGCGGACGAGCAAACCCCCGTGGCGTCTAACGCCTTAATTGCGGCGCCATTCTATCACGCAGGGCCGGATGCTCAGAAAGGGTGCTCAGCTCAACTTAGTTCGCGGTGAGTCGCACAATTGCAAAAGATGATAAAGTGGTTACGGTCAATGGCGACGAAAGACGTCGGTGCCGGGTTGAGTCTATCGGCGCTGACATCCGAGTGGAGACAAAACCCAGGCTGTACAGAGGAGGCAGGCGGTGAAAGCAATACGCGTTCATCAATTCGGCGGTCCGGAGGTTCTGGAACTGGAGGACGTGCCTGATCCCAAACCCGGCGAGTGGCAAGTGGTGGTGCAGGTGAAGGCGGCAGGCGTGAACCCCTATGACACCTACATGCGCCAGGGATCGTATGCGATCAAGCCGGACCTCCCCTATACTCCGGGGAGCGACGCCGCGGGAATCGTCGAATCGGTGGGTACAGGTGTTCAGGGCATCGCGCCGGGGGACCGAGTCTACGTGGGGGGATCCATTTCCGGCGCCTACGCAGAGAAAACTCTGGCCGATGCGTGGCAGGTGCACCTGTTGCCCTCCAACATCAGTTTTGCGCAAGGGGCGGGCGTGAACGTTCCCTACGCCACCGCCTTCCGCGCCTTGTGGAGAATTGCGCGCGCACAGTCCGGCGAAACGGTTTTCATCCACGGCGCAAGCGGAGGAGTGGGAATAGCAGCCGTGCAACTGGCGCGCGCCGGGGGCTGCACGGTGATTGGAACCGGAGGCACCGAGCGCGGCCGTGAGCTGGTGGCCTCGCAGGGCGCGCATCACGTCCTTGACCATCGGGCGCCGGGTTATCTCGACAATCTGAGAAAAATCACCATGGGCCGCGGCCCGGACGTTATTCTGGAGATGCTGGCCAATGTGAATATGGCCAAGGATCTGAGTGCGCTGGCGACCCGAGGCCGGATTGTGGTGATTGGGAATCGCGGAAACATTGAAATCAATCCGCGCGAGATCATGCAGCGCGACGCCGCCGTTCTGGGTATGGTGCTTTGGAACACCAGCCGGCCGGAGCTGGCGAGCATTCACGCGGGAATTGTGGCCGGGCTCGAGAACGGTTCGCTGAGCCCCGTGGTGGGGACGGAATTACCGCTGGCGGAGGCGGCCCGGGCTCATCAATCGGTCATTGAGCAGCAGGCTTATGGGAAGATCGTGTTGGTGCCTTAAGCGCGCCCATGAAGAACGTACGCGGCGGGAGAAATACGCCTCGGCGCTCGCATGGATTACTCCAACTCGATCACCGTTACATCTTCATACGGAACGCTGACCGAGAGAGCGCCGTCCTCCAGGGCAATTTGCTCCTGGTTGTGAATGTCGGTGGCGCGATGAAACGGCTGAGGCAGCACAAGCCTTTCGGTCTGGTCTTCCGGCGTGTCATTAAAAACCGCAAGCAGGCTGCGCTTTGACCCTTCGATCAGCCTCGGCCGCAATTTGAGTGACGAAACCGGCGGCGGCGCCAGAGGCATGATGATCGCTCGCAGCAGGTCAATCCCCCCATCGTTGCCCGCTTCAATCGAGGCGCCCAGATTGGTTCCAATGTAATAAACCATTCCTTTGCCCACCGGCTTCCTTGCGGCAACGGTAAGGCCCATGCAGGTGGCAATAGGAGTTGCGGAGCTGATTTCGATGGGCGTCAAGTAGGTATTGGCCCGCACACTCACGTTCATCGGCAGCGAAAACTCAACTTCCGGCTCGTAGTAAATCATTTCCGCCGCGGCGCGTGGCATCGCATTCGCTTCCGAGCGAGTGTGCTGGTAATAGTTCTCCTTTTCCCGATATCCGAAAGCTTCACCAAGCCCATACGGCGGAATGACCGGATTATAAAAACACCGTTCGTCAAACAGGCCGAATGAAGTCTCCAGGATCAATGTGCTGCCCTTTTCCAGGCAGCGCCGCAGCCGCTCGCACGTTTCCTTCTTTCCGATCAGGTGCCAGGGAACAATCACCACAGCGAATTGCGAGTTGTCCAGAGCCTGCGGCTCAATGAACTCCGCCCACTGATCCATCTTCCACAGGGCCTTGTAGTACCCGCGGAAAGACTGGACAGAAGGATCTTCATTGCCAGCCATGGCAAACGTCAGGATGGAATTATCTTGATCAGTAAGAATCGCTATGCGCGGCTTCGGCCGGTAATCGCGCAGAATATCCCAATGCTCCTGGATCAGGCGAT